>NZ_JAAKZX010000055.1 GCF_011045025.1 Streptomyces ureilyticus | reverse complement strand
AGGTAGGCGGCGGGGTTGGTTTGGGCGAGTTGGGTGTAGATGCGGGTGGCTTCGTGGGCGGGTTCGAGGGCGCCTTGTCGGTCTCCGGTCTCCGCCAGGTGTGTGGCGAGGTTGTTGAGGGAGGTGGCGAGGTTGGGGAGGTAGGCAGCGGCGTCGGCTTCAGCCAGTCCGGTGTAGATGTCGGCCGCCTCGCGGGAGAGTTCCACCGCCGCCTCGCGGTTTCCGCTCTTCGACAAGGAGACCGCCGAGTCATGGAGTGCCTCTGCGAGATGCGGGATGGCGCTGTCCCTGTCCCATGCGACGAGTTCACGCAATATGTCGATGCCGGGCCCCCTGGCCCACACTGCGTGCGTGGCCAGCCAACTCCGTACGTATGGATCGACCGGATCCCAGTCCCCGACCGTCGCCTGCCGCCTGACGAGATCCACGACCGCCCGCAGCACCACCGCCCCGGCTGTGTCCCCAGCCCGTTCGCGGTTTCTCAGATACGAGATGAACTCCCGGTGATACAGCCGGTACACGGCTTCGGAGCCCTCGCCGTCCTCGACGATGTAGCGGCCGTACGAGGACAGCACCCAGTCCACGTCGCTCTCGGCATAGGCGGAACCCGCGTCGTGCCCGCCCAGTGCCGAGGCCACCGCCTCCCACACCCCTCCGGCCGGCATACCCCGGCCGGCCGCCCACGCGAGAGCCGTGAGCAGGTCCCTTGCCGCTGTGGGGAGTTCGGTGCCGTCGTCGCGGGTCCGCGTCGGGCCGGACCGCAGGTCCTCCTCGAAGGCGGCCTCCACGGAGTCCGGCAGCCCGGCAAGCAGGTCGTCACTGCTGACGGCCCCCTCGGACTCCTCGTTCCGGAGCCGTGAGATGAGGAAGCCCGTCACGAGCCTGGCGAAGAGGAACCCGCCGTCCTGTGCCGTGGCCCGAGCCGCGAGGGCTTCGGCGACGCCGGCCCCGTCGACCTCCGCGGCCTCGCAGCGCCGCCGTACGTACCCGGTGATGTCCTGCCGCGTGTCCGGCTCGTCCTCGAGATCCACGGTGGTGACACCGGCCCCGACGTACCGGACCAGCGCCTCCGGAAGGGTCTCGCCCTCCACCAGCTTGGCGCGGAAGGGCCGTTCCCGCGAACCGACCAGCACCGGAACCAGCCGGCTCAGCGGAAAGACCAGCTCCTCGATCACGCCCTGTGTGTGCTCGGACGGCACCTCGTCGAGACCGTCGAGGACCACCACGGGAAGTGCGGGCAGCTCCCGCAGCTCGGCCCGGAAGGCATCCGCGCTCTTCGGCTCCCGGAGGCCCAGCTGAGCGGCCAGCTCCACCGCCGCCTGCGTCGCGTTGAGCCCCCGTAGATGCACCGCCGCGAAGGACCGAGGCTCCCGCACCCCCGGATCCGGGTCCCCGTCCCGGAGCGCCCCTTGCCGTTCCGCCTCCTCCCGCTGCTCGCGTACCGCAAGCGTCGCGATACGCCCCAGTACCGCCGACTTGCCGCACCCCGCCGGCCCTGTCACGAGAAAGAGCCCGGGAGCCGCCGCCTTCATCCACGCGACGATCTTCCCGAGAACCCGCCGCCGCCCGGTGAAGAACCACCCTTCCTCCCGATGCCCCACCCCACGCGCCGCGAGCACCAGGTGCTCCACGAGAACAGGCGGGGCCCCGGGCCTGGCAAGCGGGTTGGGGAACGCCGGCCGCTCGTCGCCTACCGCCGCACGTGCGGGTCGCTGTCCCTCCGCCACCCACCTGGTGGGCAGGGCGGCCAACAACTCGACCCCGCTGACGAGTTCGTTGTGCGTACTCCACGCGCTCAGGTACTTATCGGTCTTCGGCCCGTCCCGCAGCACCTCGGCCAGTGCCCGGAACAGTGGGCCGTCGCCGTCCGAGGGCTCGTTCCGCTGGCAACTCGCCATGGCGCCGAGCCACTTCGTGCGGCCGGGCGGGAGGGAGATCTCCGACCAGTGCTTCAGAGCCGTCCGGACACTGTCCCCGACTCCGTCTCCCGAGTAACAGGTGTCGACGAGCACCAGAATCTGGTCGGCCTCGGAGGCCACCGCGTAACTGATCAAATCCTCGGTGGAGACGCCCTGCTGACGGATGCGCACCTTCCGTGTCACCACGTGATCGCCGGGCTCCAAGTCGCGGAGGACGAGGCGGAGTTCGTCGTCCGCGAGAACGCCGTGCCCCGACCACAGGATCAGCGCGGGCCCTCGGCCGCCCGTCCGCCGCCAGCCCTCGCTCCACTCCTCGACCTCCCGGTCGAAGGCCGCCCGGTCCGGACTGCCGTCGCCCACCAGCCGTACCTCGAAGCCCAGTTCTTCGAGAAGCCCGGCGATCTCCTTCATCTGGGCCTTCGCGCCCACCAGTTGAGGAAACGTTCGTGAGTCGTCGTACGACTCGCACACCACGCACAACGCCGTGGCCCTGAAGCCGCCCGGCCCTGCTTCCTCACTCACCGTCGGCGCCCTCTCCCCGTTCCACCACCAGGACCAACGCCGTCACCGACGCCCCCGGCGCATGCCGCGCACTCACTTCCACCCGGTGCGCACCCGGCGCGAGACCGGCGATCAACGCGCTGTACCGCCCCTCACCCCGGTTCCGCAGCGACCGCCCCACGGCCCCGCCGTCCACCCGCACCGAGAGGGCCAGCTCCTCGTACCCCGGCACATCCTGGGCGACCGACACCTCGACCCCGCATGCCTCGCCCTCGACCAGGACCTCCGGCACGCTCACCCCGAGCGGTGCCGCCCCCTCGTCCTCCGGTCCCCGGTGCACCGGCAACTCGGGCGTCAACCAGCCCCAGACGGCCCAGCGTACGGCCGAGTTGTTCTGCAGGGAGCCGTGCTGCTCCCACGGGGTGTACGCGGGCCGACGTACGCCCTTGATGTGGGCGCCGGACAACCGCGGCACCCGCCCGTCGCCGCCCTCGTTGACGCCCTCGATGGTGAACAGCTCCGAGAGCTCGCCGTCGTCCCCCGGCTCGGCCGTGGTGGGCGTGGGTTGCAGCACCCCGCTCACCGGCAGGTACTCCACCCCGTACGCGGCCCCGGTCAGCGACTCACGCAACGCCGAGTGGAACAACGCCGCATCCTTGAGCAGAGCCTCGTCCACCCCCGGCAGGCCGGTCACCTCGCGCGCGTACCGGAGAGAAGGCGTCCCCGCGCTCGCCAGACACGCGTAATCCGGCGACAGTTGATGCAGTGACGGCAGGCTGCGCGCGAACCGCGTGAGATCGAGCCGTAAGGGACCGAACCCCGGCCGCAACCCGTTCACCAGAGTCAGCAACGCATCCAGCGATCCCCGATACGGCGTCCCCAGCGTGATCACCCGTCGAGTGACCTCCGCGCCGCCACCCCGCTCGACGTACTGCCGGGTCACCAGCCCGCCCATCGAGTGGCACACGAACACGACCCTGGCCTCGGCCCGCCCGGGTGCCGAGGCCCGCCACCGCCCCAGCTCCTCGTCCACCCGCTCCGCGAGCCGCTCGGCGTTGTACCGGCAGGAGAGCCGCCAGTCGTAGGCGAAGTCGACCAGGTTCACCGGTGTACGCGGGTCGTCCCCCGGCTGCCGCCGCCGAAGGGTGAAGTTCTGCTCCAGCCAGCCCATCAGCCCGCTGTAACCGTCCACCAGCGGCCCCACCCCGGGCAGAGCATGCAGGTCGGGCATCAGACCGGCCGGCCGGACCCCGTCCTCCGGGTGTCCGTCGCCCAGGCCGGCCTGAAGCGTCAGCCCCGTCACGGATTTCCCGAAGGTCCTGATCCCGCGCAACAGAGCCTTGCCCGAGAGCCCCCAGACCTCCTTCCCGTCCGCGTCGGCCAACCGGCTGCCCAGGATCCCCGGAACCACGACCACGAGATCATCGACTCGACTGCGCTGTGTTGCCATGTCGCCCCCGTACATGTACGTGCCCAAGGGGACCAGCGTAGTGACGGGCCACCCACCGGGACATGCGGAATACAGGGCGTGTAGACAAAGCACGGCGCGAAAAGGGCGCACTTCGCCGGCGTAAGGCCCGCCGCCTCGATGCGCGCGACTTGCCCGACGGAGCGTCTACGCCCCGCCGTACAGGCGCCCCAGATCCACGAGGACCACTTCGCCGCGTTCGGCCGCTTCCTGCAGAGCCGGAGTGAAGCCGACGCCGCTGTAACAGGCGGGGCGGGCGTGGCTCGTGTCGATGCCTCGGGATGCGAGGAGCCCCAGGATGTGGCGAAGCCGGTCGAGGTGGCGTACGTCCATGACCTTGTTCCACTTCGCCTCGCCGATCGACAGCAGGATGCCGTGGTCCTGGCCGACCGCGCCGCGTACGACGATGTCGACTTCGTGGGAGGTCCGTGCGGCAGGATCGGCGACGGTTCCCGAGGTGACCTCGATGGGCAGGCCGCCGAAGGTGTCGGGCTCGGCGTGCCAGGAGACCCATTCGCGGCACAGGTGCTCGAAGTGGGGGCCGACGACCTTGCTCAGAAAGGTGTCCCGGGACTCGGACCAGGCCGAGTTCAGGTCGCGTTCCTCGATCATGAGGCTCTGATTGCGGCGCACCACCGCGTGGTGGAACGTGATCAGGGGTTCGGCGATGCGGTACGCGCTGCGGTTGCCGCGGAAGGCGTCCGCTTCGACGGTCAGCAGTCCGCACCGCTTGAGCACCGTCAACGGCTGGGAGATGTCGGTGGCCTTGCGGCCCACCGCGCTCGCGATGCCACCGCTGGTGTGGTTGCCGGCCGCGACCGCCGCGAGGACGGAGTGGTAGAGAGCGCGGTCGCGTACGTCCGGTTCGGCGGCCAGTAGGAACTCGGCCTCGGAGTGGATCGGGCGCATGGGGTTGAGGACCGTACGGCACACCCAGTCGTCGAAGTCGTCCAGCCCCTCCGGCACGTCGTTGGCCACGAGCTCCTTCCGGTAGGCCGGGGTTCCGCCGACCACGGCGTGGGTGAGGACGGCGAGGCGTGGGTCGTCGATGTTCCAGAACTTGGCCGCGTCCCTGTAGCCCAGGGAGTGCACGACGAGGTTGAGTCGCGCGCGACCGTACAGAGGCGACGTGCCGGAGAGCAGACCGCCCATGAACGACATTGCGCTGCCACAGAGGAGGATGCGGGGATGGCGGCGCAGATCGTCGCCGAATCCGGCTCCGATGATCCTCTGGAGGCGGGAGGGGAGGGAGGCGTCGCCCCGGACGAGATAGGGGAACTCGTCGATGACGATCGTGACAGGGCGCTGCGTGGACAGGTCGAAGAGCAGCTCAAGGGCTTCGGTCCAGTCCTGCGGTATGGGCGGCACGGGAGCGTCGGTGAAATGAGCGATCTCCCTGCCCAGCAGACTGAGTGACTCAGCCCGCGTGGCTTCGACGGCGGCGAAGTAGAAGCCGTTGGTCGCTGAGGTGAGGGCCTTGAGCAGGAAGCTCTTCCCCTGTCTGCGACGTCCGGACACGACCGCGAGGTGCGGCCCCCGATCCTCGTCGGAGGCGAAGGCGGTCAGTTCGCTCCACTCCAGGTCGCGGTCGAAGACGTGAGGCGGCTTCGGGATGTTCCGGTGAGGGCGTCGCGGCACGGGGACCTCGTTTTTCTTAGCGCGGTTTTAAGAAGTACATCCCTAAGAACGAAAACACACATCGACGGACACGGGCGAGCCCGGTTGGCGGCGGCTGGCGGTGCCCCGAACGAGAATGTAGGGGCCACCACAGGCGAAGGCGGCCGGGCCTCATTCGTTCGGGTGGCGAGGCTAGGATCCAGGCTGCTTGATAATCTAGGCGTTATACGTTCCGGTCATGAGCTGGGAGATCATCCTCACTCCCGAGGTCCATGACTGATTCCTCGGGCTTGACGACGCCAGCGCGTCCCTGGTGCGCGACTCTGTCGAGTTGCTCGCCGATCAAGGGCCGATGCTGGGCAGACCTGCCGTGGACCGGATCCACGGCTCACAACTGCACAACCTCAAGGAGCTGAGACCAGGCTCGTCCGGCAGGAGTGAGATTCGCATCCTGTTCCTGTTCGATGTGAAAAGGCAGGCCGTACTCCTTGTGGCTGGGGACAAGGCGGGAAACTGGCAGGGCTGGTATCCCGATGCGATCAAGCTCGCCGAGGAACGGTACGACCGTTGTCTCGAGAACCCCGGGAGGAGATCGATCGAATGAGCAAGCACTACCGGTGGGAGACCTCACTGGCTGCCAGGCGCTCCGCAGACCCGGGAATCGACGATCCCGAGCGCATCGCTGCTGCGCGCAGGGCCCGAGAAGCGGCCACCCTTGGGCACCATCTGGCTGAACTCCGTCGCCAGCGCGGCCTGACTCAGGCCGAGGTGGCCGACAGGATGGGAGTCTCGCAGGTCCGTGTGTCGCACATGGAGAACGGTGACATCGACCGGATGCAGGTCGAATCCATCGCCGCCTATATCGCTGCTCTCGGCGGGCACTTGCGGCTGGTGGCCGACATCGGCGACGTCAGCACAACCTTCGTCGACTACACGGATCTCCTCATCGCCTGATCCGCAGGGCTGCCGGGCCCCGGACCCCAACGGTCCGGCGCCCGGCCGCCTCGTGTTCCGTTCCGTATCCTGTGGCTCGAACTGCCTTACGGGGGATGGGGGGACGGGCGGTGTCACTGCACAGGGACGACCCGAAGTCGGTCGGCGGGTACAAGCTGGTCGACCGGCTCGGAGCCGGGGGCATGGGGGTCGTCTACCGGGGCAGGGCGCGTTCGGGGCGCGAGGTCGCCGTCAAGGTGGTGCATGCCCAGTACGCCGCGGACGGCGTCTTCCGGGCCCGGTTCCGGCAGGAGATCGAGGCCGTCCGCAAGGTGAGCGGCGCCTTCACCGCACCGGTCGTGGACGCCGACCCGGAGGCGGCGCGGCCGTGGATGGCGACGCAGTACGTGCCCGGCCGCTCGCTCGCGCAACGGATCCGCGACCGGGGCCTCCTCCAGGACGCCGAACTGCGGCAGTTGGCGCTCGGGCTGGTGGAGGCGCTGCGCGACATCCACCGGGCCGGGGTCGTGCACCGCGACCTGAAGCCGGCGAACGTGATGATGGCCGAGGACGGCCCCCGGGTCATCGACTTCGGTATCTCCCGCGCGGCGGAGAACCAGACCCTGACCGAGACCGGCCAGATGATCGGCACCCCGCCGTTCATGTCCCCGGAGCAGCTCACCGACGCCCGCACGGTCGGTCCGGCCTCGGACGTGTTCTCGCTCGGAGCGCTGCTGGTGTACGCGGTGACCGGCCGGGGCCCGTTCGACACCGACAGCCCCTATCTGACGGCCTACCGGGTGGTTCACGACGAGCCCGTGCTGGACGGGGTGGGCGGGCCGCTGCGCACGGTCCTGGAGCGCTGCCTGGCCAAAGATGAGGCGGAACGGCCCGGACTCGACGAGTTGGCGCGGGAGTTCGCGACGGCCCTGCCGGAGGGGGACGCGGGCGACCTGCCCACGGTGGCACTGGGCCGGGCCGCGCAGGCGGGGGCAGAGCCCCACCCCGCGACGGTGGCCGACCTGGGCGGCGACGGTCGGCCCGGCCTACGGGGCCGTATCCGCCCGCTGTGGGCGGCGACCGGCACGGTCGGCGCCATCGTCCTCGGCCTCACGGCCTACCTGATGCTCGGGCCGGGATGGGCGGAGAGCAGCGACGGGCGGTGGTCGGCGCCGCCGAGCGGTTGGAAGTCGTGGCAGACGACGGTGTACGAGACGTCCGCGCGCGGCGAGAAGAAGGCGCTGGAGGTGAACGGCGGCGGGATGCGGGGCGGGCCGGACTGCCGGGTGTACGAGGGCGCCGTCTACTGCGCGGGCGACGGGATCCTTCCCGTACGCCTGGACGGGCTGACCGGCGAGACCGTCTGGCGCGCGGAGGCGGTGCCGACCGTCAAGGGCGAAGGGTCGTACGACTTCACGCTTCTCGGCGTCCGGGACGGCGCGGTGCTCATCCACCAGCTCTTCTACCCCGACGAGGCGGACGACGACACGACCAGCGTCGTCGCCCTTGACGCCGAGACCGGTGAGCGGCTCTGGAGCCGTGCGGTGAACGACGACTCCGTGGACGTGATCCTCTCCGGCGACCTCGTCATGACTCCGGACGACAGCGGCCGCTCGGTGACCGCACGCTCGCCGCGCACCGGCGCCGAGCGCTGGACGACACCGCTGCCCAAGAACCACATCTGCGGGTTCAGTGAGGCCGGCGAGGATCTGTACCTGCAGTGCAGTCTGGACACGCTGGACACGGAGGCACCCCGGAACATCCAACTAGTGGAGCTGGACCGGGCCGACGGCTCGACGCGTCGGCTGACGGTACCGAACGACAGCGGCCTGCTCGGGGTCCTCGACGGCCGACTGCTCCTCCTCGAATCGCCCCGGGATGAGGTAGGAAACGGCGAGGAGGCGGTGTACGCCCGGATCCGGCTGGTGGACCCGGACACCGGTGCGAGCAGCACGACGAAGCTGGCCGAGGAGTACAAGGGACAGGTGACGCTGGCTGACGGCACTCTGTGGTTCGCCACCGTCAGCGGTCGGGTGACCGCGGTGTCGGCCCGGACGGGCAAGCAGGTGTGGCAGACCCCGACCAGCCTGGAACAACCGGGCGAGGCCACGTACGACTCGCGGACGGGCGCCGTGTACCTGGCCAGCGCCAGCGGCCGGGTGGGAGCCCTCGATGCGAGGAAGGGCACGCTGCTCTGGGAGACCCTGCCGAAGGCCGCACGAATGGACACCGGCTGGATGGCCAGGGTGTTGCGTCATGGGGGCGCGCTGGTCGTCGTTACCCCGGACGGCACCGTAGTCAGCCTCGACCCCGCTCACCCCGAGCAGAAGCCCGCCTCGGGGTGAGCGGGGTCGGTCACCGGGTTACGGCAGCGCCAGCATCCGCTCCAGCGCCAGCTTCGCGAACTGCTCGGTCTCCCGGTCGACCTCGATCCGGTTGACCAGGTTGCCCTCGGCCAAGGACTCCAGCGCCCAGACCAGGTGCGGCAGGTCGATGCGGTTCATCGTCGAGCAGAAGCAGACCGTCTTGTCGAGGAAGACGATCTCCTTGCCCTCGGGTGTGAAACGGTTCGCCAGGCGGCGTACGAGATTCAGCTCCGTGCCGATGGCCCACTTGGAACCCGCCGGAGCCGCCTCCAGGGTCTTGATGATGTGCTCGGTGGAACCGACGTAGTCCGCCGCTGCCACCACCTCGTGCTTGCACTCGGGGTGGACGAGGACGTTCACGCCGGGGATCCGGGCCCGTACGTCCTCGACCGACTCCAGGCTGAAGCGGCCGTGCACCGAGCAGTGGCCGCGCCACAGGATCATCTTCGCGTCACGCAGTTGCTCTGCGGTCAGGCCGCCGTTCGGCCTGTGCGGGTTGTAGACGACGCAGTCCTCCAGGGACATGCCCATGTCCCGCACCGCGGTGTTCCGCCCCAGGTGCTGGTCCGGCAGGAAGAGGACCTTGTCGCCCTGCTCGAAGGCCCACTCCAGGGCCCGCTTGGCATTGGACGACGTGCAGATCGTGCCGCCGTGCTTGCCCGTGAACGCCTTGATGTCCGCGGACGAGTTCATGTACGAGACGGGGATGACCTGCTCGGCTATCCCGGCCTCGGTCAGCACGTCCCAGCACTCGGCGACCTGCTCGGCCGTCGCCATGTCGGCCATCGAGCAGCCGGCGGCGAGGTCGGGGAGGACGACCTTCTGGTCGTCGCCGGTCAGGATGTCTGCCGACTCGGCCATGAAGTGCACGCCGCAGAACACGATGTACTCGGCCTCCGGGCGCGCGGCCGCGTCCCGGGCCAGCTTGAAGGAGTCCCCGGTGACATCCGCGAACTGGATGACCTCGTCGCGCTGGTAGTGGTGGCCGAGCACGAAGACCTTGTCCCCGAGCTTCTCCTTTGCCGCGCGGGCGCGCTCGACCAGGTCCGGGTCGGACGGCGAGGGCAGGTCACCGGGACACTCGACGCCGCGCTCGCTCCTCGGATCGGCCTCGCGGCCGAGCAGCAGCAGGGCGAGGGGCGTCGGTTGTACGTCGAGCTCCTGGGTCTGGGCGGTGGTCACGAAACACGCACCCTTTCTGTTCTGCGGCTCGCTTGAATCACCTGGAACGATCAAGCAGGACACGCCTTTTCGTCGAATTGACGTTATCTATCATAACCGCTTCGTGTCAGTTTGACGATGCCCATATTGTCGATGTGACGTGAATCCCGTCGCGTTCGGGTTCGGTGAGTGGGCGGTGAGAGGCGACGGAAGGACAGGTTGCGGGAAGGCGTACGGCGAGGTGTGCGGTCGGCGTCCTGGCCAGGCGTACGTCCTGGGGGTGCCGGGCCTATCCACAGGCCCCGGGTCGGCTCCGGGCTCGGCTACGGGTTGTCCACAGGACATTTTCCGGTGCCGACCGCATGTGCGAGCATGAAGGAGCAAGCGAAAGACACGCCCTCGGCCCGGAATGAATCCGCGGCCCCGCCGGTTGCAACCGTCGGCAAGCAGTCTCCGTACAACCCGGGAGAGAAGCAGATGTCCGTATCGGACGAGACCACCACCGTGAGCGACGGCATCCTCCTGTCGGACGCCGCCGCGGCCAAGGTCAAGGGCCTGCTCGAGCAGGAAGGCCGCGACGATCTGGCGCTGCGCGTCGCCGTTCAGCCCGGCGGCTGCTCCGGCCTGCGGTACCAGCTCTTCTTCGACGAGCGCTCCCTGGACGGCGACGTCGTCAAGGAGTTCGGCGGTGTGAAGGTCGTCACCGACCGTATGAGCGCTCCGTACCTGGGCGGCGCCTCCATCGACTTCGTGGACACGATCGAGAAGCAGGGCTTCACGATCGACAACCCGAACGCGTCGGGTTCCTGCGCCTGCGGCGACTCCTTCAACTGACGCCGGGCCCGGCCTCGTACGTCCGTCCCAGGACGGCCAGTACAAGGCCGCGATACGCAGAAAGGCGGCGCCCCCTCCAACGGGGCGCCGCCTTCGCGTACTCAGAGCCTGTGCGGTGGGCTTGCCGAGCAGGCTTGCTGTATGGCCCTACTCCGTCACCTTCGGCAGGTCCTTCTCCAGCGGCAGCGCCTTGCCGTCCGTACCCACGACCTTGCGGTCCCCGAGCGGCTCCTTCAGGTCGACCGTCTTGTGGAAGGTCTTCGCGATCATGATGCAGACCTTGTCCTTCCACGGTGTCTCGGTCACCTTGACCGTCACGGTGTCGCCCGTCTCCTCGACCGAGGCCGAGTAGTCGCTGCAGACGCCGCCCGTGAAGCGCACGGTCAGCTTGGTGTCGTCGGCGCTGTAGCCCTCGACCTTGACGTTCTGGCGCTTCGGCTCGGCGCTCGGGTCGTCACCGGGGTTCCCGGGCTTCGGGGCCGGAGCGGTCAGATACGTCGGTTCGACCGCCGGATGCGTCACCGTGTAGGTCTCTTCGGCCCCTTCGGTCCGTACCTCGAAGAGCCAGGACGGCACCAGCGCCTGCTGCCCGTCCACGAACTGCGACGCCAGACCGAAGGTGGCCTTCTCGACCATCGCCGCGGGCGTGGCCTTCAAGGTCGACGGCTCGCACGGGGCGTTCTCCGTCCCCTCCTCCAGGGGGGCGGGGGTGGCGCAGCCGCCGATGCCCACGCGTCCGTCGCCCGCTCCGGACCGGTTCAGCAGGTCGAGCGTCTGCTGCGCGTCGAGCACCGGGTATGTGTCGCCCTTCACCGGTGGCTTCAACTGGCCGCTGCCGCCCACCACTTGACCGTCCGCGCCGATCTGGACACCGGTCGTCCAGCCGTACGTCGGCAGCCCGCCGAACGCAGGCTCGGCGTTCACCACGCGCTTCGCGCCCATGAGCTGGCTCGCGTCGAGCTTCGCGTCGTCCTGGCCGATCGCCTTCAGGACGGGCGCGGCGGCCTTCTTCGCGGCGTCCACGCTCACCGGGTCGGCCTTGGCGTCCTGGGCGGTCGCGTTGCCCTCGCTGTACGTCCAGATGCCGGGGGCCTTCTTGTTCACCTGAAGGCTCGGTCCCGTACCGACCTTGGCGGCCCCGACCTTCCAGGCCTCGCCCTCCGCCACCGGCTTGCCCGGCACGCCGAGGGCCTTCGCAAGGTCGGCCACCTCGGCGGCCGCGACCTCGCCCTTCGTGTGGTACACGGGCGCGGAGCTGGGGCCCTCGGGGGCCTTGCCCTGGAGGCGGTACTTCGTGCCGTTCGGGTCGGGCTCGCCGGGCGCGATGCCGTTCGGCTCGCCCGAACCGCTCTCGGTGTAGCCGTCCAGGGCGAGCGGCGGCGGCTCGGCCTGGCCTCCCGGCGTACCGGATCCGCCCCGGTCATCCGCGCCACCGCCGTCCGACGCGGTCGTGGCGAAGTACGCCCCGCCGCCCCCGACGAGCAGCACAGCGGCCACGACCGAGGCGGCGACGGCAACCGAACGCCTCCGGCGCGGATGGCCGGTTTCGTCGCGGCCGGCTTCGTCCCGGACGACCTCGTCCGGGACGGTCTGGCCCGGGCTGGACTTGGCCACGGCGGATTCGCCGAGTGAGGCTTCCTCCCGGACGGTCTCGTCTCGGCCGGCCTCGTCCGCAGCGGCTTCCTCCGGGACGGTCTCGCCCGGGACGGTTTCGTCCCGCGCGGCGTCGTCCGTGGCGGCCTCCGCCGCGACCGTTTTGCCGGGCGCGGCCTGGTCCAGGACGGCCTCGTCCGCAGCGGCGTCCTCCGTGACGGCATCGGCCCGGACGGTTTCGTCCGTGGCGGCCTCGTCCGAGGCGGTCTGGCCCGGGCCAGCCTGGGCCACAGCTGCTGCCTCCGGGACGGTTTCGTCCCGCGCGGCGTCGGCTCGTACGGATTCATCCGTGACGGCCTCGGCCTCGACCGTTTCGTCCGGGGCGGCGTCCTCCCGGACGGCATCGTCATCGGGTCGCTCGGTGTTCACCGCATCGCTCCTTCTACCGCACCGCGGTCCCATGAGACCCGGCCCTGACCGGGGCAGGGCGCAGCAGGGTCGTATCCCGTCTCCCCTTTACGGGGGACAGCCATGGGACGCGGCGGGGGAGCGCATGGTTCCCTCCGGGTTCGCTCCTGAGCGAACCGCAGTTTCGAACCGTACTTACAGCGGAGCGATCAGTCCCCGTAGTCCGACATCGCGTCCAGCAGTCGGGCGGACGTCGGCGGAACCGTTACGCCGTGGATGAGTGACGGGGAAACCGGGTGGGGAGCGATCCGGGCGGATGCGGGCCAGTGCGGCACCATCCTGGCGCAGTCGCCGCGCAGCTCCGCGAGGCCGCCGTCGAGGTCGAGAGAGCCCTCGAAGCCGAGCGGAGCGGAGCCGTGGATCTTGAGGTTCGTCATATCGGAACCGTAAACACCGTAAGGCCTACGGCAAAAGCCCTACTATCGGGTAGTTCTGCCCGCTTCGAAGTCGCGGAGCTGACCCGATAGCGTGAACTGTCAATCTCCCTCCTCGCAGGAGTGTGTCCTAGCCGTGCGTATCGCAGTCACCGGCTCCATCGCCAACGACCACCTGATGACCTTCCCCGGGCGCTTCGCCGACCAGCTGGTGGGCGACCAGCTGCACACGGTCTCGCTCTCGTTCCTGGTCGACTCCCTCGAAGTACGCCGGGGAGGTGTGGGCGCCAACATCGCCTTCGGCATGGGCCAGCTCGGCACCTCGCCGATCCTGGTCGGAGCCGCGGGCGCCGACTTCGACGAGTACCGGGCCTGGCTGGACCGGCACGGCGTCGACACCTCGTCCGTACGCATCTCCGAGGTGCTGCACACCGCCCGCTTCGTCTGCACCACGGACGCCGACCACAACCAGATCGGCTCCTTCTACACCGGCGCCATGAGCGAGGCCCGGCTCATCGAGCTCAAGAAGGTCGCCGACCGCGTCGGCGGGCTCGACCTCGTCCTCATCGGCGCGGACGACCCCGAGGGGATGCTCCGGCACACCGAGGAGTGCCGCACCCGGGGGATCCCCTTCGCCGCCGACTTCTCCCAGCAGATCGCCCGCATGGACGGCGAGGAGATCCGGATACTGCTGGACGGCGCGACGTACCTCTTCTCGAACGAGTATGAGAAGGGGCTCATCGAGTCCAAGACCGGCTGGACCGACGCCGAGATCCTCGCCAAGGTCGGCCACCGTGTGACGACGCTCGGCGCGCGTGGCGTCCGTATCGAGTCCGTCGGCGAGGACACCATCGAGGTCGGCACCGCCGAGGAGACGGCGAAGGTCGACCCGACCGGCGTCGGCGACGCGTTCCGCGCGGGCTTCCTCTCGGGCCTGGCCTGGGGCGTCTCGCACGAGCGCGCGGCCCAGGTCGGCTGCATGCTCGCCACGCTGGTCATCGAGACCACGGGCACCCAGGAGTACGAGCTGCGCCGCACCCACTTCATGGACCGCTTCACCAAGGCGTACGGGCATGAGGCGGCGGCGGAGGTCCAGTCCCACCTGGGCTGACAGCCACCCAGCTACGACGTACGGCGGACCACGTAAGCAGAGCCGTGGTCCGCCGGCTCCTCTCCTACGTACTCCTGGCCCCGCATCGCGCACCACGCCGGGATGTCCAGGCGGGCCGCCTCGTCGTCCGAGAGGACGCGGATCGTGCCGCCCAGGGGGACGTCGTCGATGACCTTCGCAAGTTCGATCACCGGGATGGGGCAGCGCCTGCCGAGGGCGTCCACGGTGAGGGCCTCCTCGGCTGCGGGCGCCCTCGGCGTGTGGACGGGAGCGCCCAGCTTCTGGCGGACCGCCGAGACCGCGGCCGGGAGGACCTGAAGGAAGCGGTCTACGTCCTCCTCGGGCGTGCCCAGCGGCAACGACACCCGGACGTTGCCCTCCGTCAGCACCCCCATCGCCTTCAGCACATGGCTCGGCGTCAGCGTGCTGCTCGTGCAGGACGATCCGGACGACACGGAGAAGCCCTCGCGGTCGAGCTCGTGCAGCAGTGTCTCTCCGTCGACATAGAGACAGGAGAAGGTGAGCAGATGGGGGAGCCGGCGCACCGGGTCGCCCACCACTTCCACGTCCGGGACCAGTTCCGGCACCCGCGCCCGGATCCGGTCCGTCAACTCCCGCAGCCGGGCCGACTCGGCGGCGGCCTCCGCGCGCACCGCCCGCAGCGACGCCGCCGCGGCGACGATGCCGGGGATGTTCTCGAAGCCGGGAGCGCGCCCCGACTCCCGTTCGTCGACGGGGCCTTGAGCCGCGTACCGCACCCCCTTGCGTACGACGAGCAGCCCGACCCCCGACGGCCCGCCCCACTTGTGCGCGCTGCCCGTCAGCACCGACCACTCACCCTCGACCGGCCCCCACGCCAACGACTGCGCCGCGTCCACGAGCAGCGGTACGCCCTCCTCACGACACGCGGCGGCGACTGCGGCCACCGGCTGCTCCGTACCCACCTCATGGTTGGCCGACTGCAGACAGGCCAGCGCGGTGTCGGGCCGGAGCGCGGCGGCGTACGCGTCCGGGGAGACAGCCCCCGTACGCAGTACCGGCACTTCGGTCACCGACCCGCCCTCGCCCCGGTGAACCTCCGCCGCATGCAGCACAGAAGAGTGTTCGACCCCGGACACGATCAGGTGGCGCCCAACGCGACGACGTCCCGCGAGCGCCCCCGCGATCCCCGCATGCACGGCCGACGTACCGGATGAGGTGAACACCAGCTCGTCAGCCCGACACCCAACAGCCTCGGCAGCAGCCTCCCGAGCCGCGTCGAGCAACAGCCGGGCCCGCCGCCCTTCGCGATAGAGCCGCGCGGGATCGGCCCACCCTTCATCGAGCGCGGCAACAAGGGCCTGCCGAGCAACGGGATGGAGCGGGGCAGAAGAGGCGGCATCGAAATAAGACACAGGTCAACGCTAAGCCCCCCAAAGGGGCGCGGGGCTGTGACATGTGCGGCTGCGCCGCAGTGCTCGACCATTTCCCACCGGCCCTCAGCCTCATTACTGCACAACGAGCGGAGCGCTTGGCGTCCCCAAACACCCTTCGGCTGACCGGCGGCACGGAGGGGCCCCCTCCCCGCGAACCCCCGGAGGGCGTCGGCTAGGGTTTGGTCCGCATAAACATCCAAACCCCTGCCCGACGCAGGGCGGCGACCGACCACCGAGAAGGCCGCAGCCACATCACGCGCGGGCGAGACTCTCGGGAAGGCGCTACGTGAGTCCCAACGGCTCCGACCTCCCCCACGCCCCGGGGGGCGCGGGCGGTACCCCCACGCCGCGGCGCCCGCTCCGGCGGAAGCTGCTGCAGGCACTGACTGTGGGCCTGGTCCTGGCGACAGCCTCCGGCTGCTCGTACAACTGGGAAGACTTCCCCCGCCTTGGTATGCCGACCCCGACCACGGAAGAGGCTCCGCGGATCCTCTCCCTGTGGCAGGGCTCCTGGGCTGCCGCGCTCGCTACCGGCGTGCTGGTGTGGGGTCTGATCCTGTGGAGCGCCATCTTCCACCGGCGCAGCCGCACCAAGGTCGAGGTTCCCCCGCAGACCCGGTACAACATGCCCATCGAGGCGCTGTACACCGTGGTCCCGCTCGTCATCGTCTCGGTGCTGTTCTACTTCACCGCCCGCGACGAGTCGGAGCTCCTCGACACCTCCAAGAAGCCCGACGTGACGATCAACGTCGTGGGCTACCAGTGGAGCTGGGGCTTCAACTACGTCGAGGACGTCGAAGGTTCGAACGGCGACGCGAAGACCGACGAGAACCTGGACGCGATTCCGAAGCGGTTCAAGGAGGACTTCCCGGCGAACGCCGGCGGCGTCTACGACGTCGGCACCCCGGGCCAGCGGAACCCCCAGACGAACAACCCCGGCCCGACCCTCTGGCTCCCCAAGGGCAAGACGGTCCGCTTCGTCCTCACTTCGCGTGACGTCATCCACTCCTTCTGGGTGGTGCCGTTCCTGATGAAGCAGGACGTCATCCCGGGCCACACCAACGCCTTCCAGGTGACCCCCAACAAGGAGGGCACCTTCCTCGGCAAGTGCGCCGAACTGTGCGGCGTCGACCACTCCCGGATGCTCTTCAACGTGAAGGTCGTCTCTCCCGAGCGTTACGAGGCCCACCTCAGGGAGCTCGCGGAGAAGGGCCAGACCGGTTACGTCCCGGCCGGAATCGAGCAGACGGACCACGAGAAGAACCGGGAGACGAACCAACTGTGAGCATCCTCAACGAACCTCAGGGTGCCGCGCCGGAAGACACGTACCAGAACGAGGTCCCGGTACGGCGGAAGCAGCCCGGCAACGTCGTCGTCAAGTGGCTCACCACCACGGACCACAAGACGATCGGCACGCTGTATCTGGTCACGTCGTTCGCGTTCTTCGTCATCGGCGGCGTGATGGCGCTGCTGATGCGCGCCGAACTGGCCCGCCCCGGCAGCCAGATCATGTCGAACGAGCAGTTCAACCAGGCGTTCACGATGCACGGCACGATCATGCTGCTGATGTTCGCGACGCCGCTGTTCGCCGGTTTCACGAACTGGATCATGCCGCTGCAGATCGGTGCCCCCGATGTGGCGTTCCCGCGGCTGAACATGTTCGCCTACTGGCTGTACCTGTTCGGCTCGCTGATCGCGGTGGGCGGTTTCCTCACCCCGCAGGGCGCCGCCGACTTCGGCTGGTTCGCCTACTCCCCGCTGTCCGACGCGGTCCGCTCGCCGGGCATCGGCGCGGACATGTGGATCATGGGTCTGGCGTTCTCCGGCTTCGGCACCATCCTCGGTGCGGTCAACTTCATCACCACGATCATCTGCATGCGCGCCCCGGGCATGACCATGTTCCGCATGCCGATCTTCGTGTGGAACGTGCTGCTCACCGCGGTGCTGGTGCTGCTGGCCTTCCCGGTCCTCGCTGCGGCGCTGTTCGCCCTTGAGGCGGACCGCAAGTTCGGCGCCCATATCTTCGACCCGGCCAACGGCGGCGCGTTGCTGTGGCAACACCTCTTCTGGTTCTTCGGCCATCCAGAGGTGTACATCATCGCGTTGCCGTTCTTCGGCATCATCTCCGAGGTCATCCCGGTCTTCTCGCGCAAGCCGATGTTCGGCTACATGGGCCTGATCGGCGCGACCATCGCGATCGCCGGCCTGTCGGTCACGGTGTGGGCGCACCACATGTACGTCACCGGCGGCGTGCTGTTGCCGTTCTTCTCCTTCATGACGTTCCTGATCGCCGTGCCAACGGGCGTGAAGTTCTTCAACTGGATCGGAACGATGTGGAAGGGGTCGTTGTCGTTCGAGACCCCGATGCTCTGGGCCACCGGCTTCCTGATCACCTTCACCTTCGGTGGTCTCACCGGTGTCATCCTGGCTTCGCCGCCGATGGACTTCCACGTCTCGGACTCGTACTTCGTGGTGGCGCACTTCCACTACGTGGTGTTCGGCACCGTGGTGTTCGCGATGTTCTCCGGCTTCCACTTCTGGTGGCCGAAGATGACCGGCAAGATGCTCGACGAACGCCTCGGGAAGATCACCTTCTGGACGCTGTTCATCGGCTTCCACGGCACGTTCCTCGTCCAGCACTGGCTGGGTGCCGAGGGCATGCCACGGCGGTACGCGGACTATCTCGCGGCCGACGGCTTCACAGCGCTGAACACGATCTCGACGATCAGCTCCTTCGTGCTCGGCCTGTCGATCCTGCCGTTCTTCTACAACGTGTGGAAGACCGCCAAGTACGGCAAGAAGGTCGAAGTCGACGACCCGTGGGGCTACGGCCGCTCGCTCGAGTGGGCCACGTCCTGCCCGCCGCCGCGGCACAACTTCCTCACCCTGCCGCGGATCCGCAGTGAATCCCCGGCGTTCGACCTGCACCACCCGGAGATCGCCGCCATCGACCAGCTCGAGAACGTCGGTCCCGCCGAGAAGTCCCTCGCTGGTGGCAAGGAGGCCGGCAAGTGAAGATCCAGGGCAAGATGTTCATCTGGCTGGCCGTCTTCATCCTCGTCATGGCGATCGTCTATGGCTACTGGTCGAAGGAGCCGGCCGGCACCACGGCGCTCTTCCTTGGCTTCGGTCTGAGCATCATGATCGGCTACTACCTGGCCTTCACGGCCCGGCGGGTCGACGTGGGCGCCCAGGACAACAAGGAGGCCGATGTCGCGGACGACGCCGGTGAGATCGGCTTCTTCAGCCCGCACAGCTGGCAGCCGCTCTCCCTCGGCATCGGTGGCGCGCTCGCCTTCATGGGCGTCGTCTTCGGCTGGTGGCTGCTGTACTTCTCGGTGCCGATCATCATGATCGGCCTGTGGGGCTGGGTCTTCGAGTATTACCACGGCGAGAACCGCACCCAGTAACACGCGCCAGGCGCTCCGGAGCCCGGACACTCCGTCACGGAGGGTCCGGGCTCCTTCGTTTGCCGGACCGTGCGTCCCCCACACGGGCCACCCACCGCGCCACAGTGGTCATGCATTCCTACGTTGAACGCATGAGCCTTTCACCGCGAAACCGCACGGTAGCCAGCTGCACCGTGCTGCTGGTCACCCTGGGCGCGGGCGTCACGGCCTGCAGCTCCGACGGCCACCCGCTCTCGGCCAGTCCGTACGACGCGACGGACCAGGTCTCCTTCAACGCCCCGGTCGGCGACGGCAAGAAGGCCAACCCGGACAAGCCGCTGGAGATCACCGCCGAGGACTCCGGCGGACGCATCACCGACGTGACGGCCACGGACGCCACCGGGCGGTACGTGGCGGGCGAACTCTCCGCGGACGGCTCCCGCTGGCACAGCACCTCACCACTCGCCGCGAACGCCCGCTACACGGTGCGGGTGAGCACGGAGAACGGCGACGGGGCGCCCGGCCGCAAGGTCCTCGCCTTCGACACCGGCAGGCCCACCACGAAGAAGCGGCTGGGCGTCGAGTTCGGCCCCAAAGCGGGTACGTACGGCGTCGGCCAGCCCGTCACGGCCGAACTCAGCAAGCCCCTCAAGGACAAGGCGGCCCGCAAGGTCGTCGAGCGCGCCCTCAAGGTCGTCTCACAGCCCGCCGTGCAGGGCACCTGGCACTGGGTGGACAACAAGACCCTGCACTACCGCCCCAGGGAGTACTGGCCCGCCCACGCCACCATCCGCGCGTACAGCAACCTCGAGGGCATAAAGGTCGCCGAACGGCTCTGGGGCGGCAAGACCAAGCCGCTGAAGCTCACCACGGGCGACCGCGTCGAGGCCGTCACGGACGCCGCCGCGCACTCGATGGCGGTCTACCGGAATGGCAAGGTGATCAAGGAGATCCCCATCACCACCGGCAAGCCCGGCTTCGAGACCCGCAACGGCGTCAAGGTCGTGCTCGGCAAGGAGTACTTCGTACGGATGCGCAGCACCAGCATCGGTATCGCCGAGGGCAGCGCGGAGTCGTACGACCTGCCCGTCTACTACGCCACCCGCGTCACCTGGAGCGGCGAGTACGTCCACGCCGCCCCCTGGTCCACCGGCTCCCAGGGCTCCGCCAACGTCAGCCACGGCTGCACCGGCATGAGTACCGCGAACGCCGCCTGGTTCTTCAAAACCGTCCGCGCCGGCGACCTCGTCAAGGTAGTCAACTCAAACGGCGACATGATGCCCGCCTTCGGCAACGGCCACGGCGAGTGGAACCTCGACTGGCAGAACTGGCAAAAGGGCAGCGCCCTGGTAGAGGGCCCAAGCCCAGAGGAGAGAGCACGCCTGAGCCCGGTATCGGCGTAAGCAGACGTTCTCAGGCGCTCAAGGCCTTCTGCCGCAACAGAGAAGCCAACGCCGACGCGAACTCAACCGGCTCAACCGGCAGGATTGCCGTGGCATCCGCCCGAGACCAGGTCGCCAACCACGCATCCTGAGGCCGCCCGATCAACAACAGCACAGGCGGACAGTTGAACACCTCGTCCTTGATCTGGCGGCACATCCCCATGCCGCCCATCGGGACGGCCTCACCGTCCAGCACACAGACATCGATCCCACCCCGGTCCAGCTCCTTCAGAACCGCCGCAGGAGTCGCACACTCGATGAACTCGACCTGAGGAACATCACTCGCCGGCCGACGCCCCGTGGCGAGCCGCACCTGCTCCCGCGTGTTGGAGTCGTCGCTGTAGACCAGCACCGTGGCGGTCGCCTGCATTGTTCCTCCGTGACTTCGGGACTCGCGTCGTAAGGACGTCGTACGGACGTAGGTCATATGGGCATGGCCCGATGCGCGGATGCTACTCCCTCGACCACCTGATCCACAGCGGTTCGTAGCCCCCTTCCCTGAGCCATCCGGGCAGCGCACAGCGCACAGACACTCCGAACGGCACCCCCCGGGGTGAGGGCGGGATAAGCGACCGACATAATGTCGGTCGTGGCGACAGCAACGACAGTAGAAACCGGGCACGCGCACCCGTCGGTCAATCGGCCGAACCTCACCAGCGTCGGAACCATCATCTGGCTGAGTTCCGAGCTGATGTTCTTCGCGGCCCTCTTCGCGATGTACTTCACCCTGCGATCGGTGACCGGGCCGACTCACTGGAAGGAGATGGCGGACACCCTCAACTTCCCGTTCTCGGCGGCCAACACCACGATCCTGGTGCTCTCCTCCCTCACCTGCCAGCTCGGCGTCTTCGCCGCCGAGAAGGGCGATGTGAAGAAGCTCCGGATGTGGTTCATCGTCACCTTCATCATGGGTGCGATCTTCATCGGCGGTCAGGTCTTCGAGTACACGGAACTGGTCAAGCACGAGGGTCTCTCGCTCTCGTCCGACCCGTACGGCTCGGTGTTCTACCTGACCACCGGCTTCCACGGCCTGCACGTGACGGGTGGTCTCATCGCCTTCCTGCTGGTCCTGGGGCGTACGTACGCGGCCCACAGGTTCACGCACGAGCAGGCGACCGCCGCCATCGTCGTGTCCTACTACTGGCACTTCGTCGATGTCGTCTGGATCGGCCTCTTCGCCACGATCTACATGATCAAGTAGCCGGGCCCGCTCCCGAGCGCTCCACAGGCGCACCTCCCAGAAGCATCGACGCAGAAGATCCTGACACCGGGGTAATCCGTGAAAAAGCTCTCCGCACGACGACGCCATCCGCTGGCGGCGGTCGTCGTCCTACTCATCGCGCTGGCGGCCACCGGGGGGATCTACACCCTGGTCGCGCCCCCGGACAAGGCCGTGGCCGATGAGACCGCCCAGACCCTCACCATCGAGGAGGGTCAGAAGCTCTATGCCGTCGGCTGCGCCAGTTGCCACGGCACCGGCGGTAAGGGCACCACCGACGGTCCGAGCCTGGTGGGCGTGGGCGCCGCGGCCGTCGACTTCCAGGTTGCCACCGGCCGGATGCCGGCGCAGCAGCCCGGCGCGCAGGTGCCCAAGAAGAAGAACATCTACTCGCAGGCCGAGATCGACCAGCTCGCGGCGTACATCGCCTCGCTGGGTGCCGGTCCCTCCGTGCCGACCGAGAACCAGTACAGCCCGGAGGGCGCGGACATCGCCAAGGGCGGCGAGCTGTTCCGTACCAACTGCGCGCAGTGCCACAACTTCACCGGCAAGGGCGGCGCGCTGACCAACGGCAAGTACGCCCCGACGCTGGAAGACGTCGATCCGAAGCACATCTACGAGGCCATGCAGACCGGCCCGCAGAACATGCCGTCCTTCCCCGACACCACGCTGACGGAGCAGAACAAGAAGGACATCATCGCGTACCTGGACGAGGTCAACAGCGACAAGTCGGAGAGCCCCGGCGGCCTCGAGCTGGGCGGCCTCGGGCCGGTCAGTGAGGGCCTGTTCGGCTGGATCTTCGGTCTCGGTGGACTGATCGCCGTCGCCGTGTGGGTGGCCGCCCGGACCGCAAAGGCCAGGAAGTCATGAGCAGCCAAGAAACTCCAGAAGAGAACCTGCCCGATGAGCAGGCCGCCGACAAGAACGGCGAAGTAGCCGTTCCCGGCGAGAAGCACCCGTTCGCGGACCCGGGGCTGCCGCCCCACGAGCACCGCATCCAGGACATCGACGAGCGGGCCGCCAAGCGGTCCGAGCGTACGGTCGCCCTCCTGTTCACGGTGTCGATGCTGTCCACGATCGGCTTCATCGCCGCGTTCGTGGCGATCCCGGTCGACAAGTCGGTCTACATCTGGCCGCTCGGCCACATCAGCGCGCTGAACTTCGCGCTGGGCATGACCCTCGGCAGCGCACTGTTCTGCATCGGTGCGGGCGCGGTCCACTGGGCCCGCACGCTGATGTCCGACGTCGAACTCGCCGACGAGCGGCACGCGATCGAGGCCACGCCCGAGGTCAAGGCCAAGGTCATGGAGGACTTCCGGCAGGGTGCCAAGGACTCCGATCTCGGCCGCCGCAAGCTGATCCGCAACACGATGTTCGGCGCGCTGGCCCTGTTCCCGCTCTCCGGCGTCGTCCTGCTGCGCGACCTCGGTCCGCTGCCGGAGGACAAGCTGCGGCACACGCTGTGGCGCAAGGGCCGGCAGCTCGTCAACATGAACACGAACGAGCCGCTGCGTCCCTCCGACGTCGCGGTCGGTTCACTGACCTTCGCCAAGCCCGAGGGCCTGGAGGAGGACGACCACGAGTTCCAGACCGAGATCGCCAAGGCGGCCCTGATGATCGTCCGGATCCAGCCGGACGACATCAAGGACAAGCGCGAGCTCGAGTGGTCCCACGAGGGCATCGTGGCGTACTCGAAGATCTGCACCCACGTCGGCTGCCCGATCTCCCTGTACGAGCAGCAGACGCACCACGTCCTCTGCCCGTGCCACCAGTCCACCTTCGACCTCTCCGACGGTGCCCGAGTGATCTTCGGCCCGGCCGGTCACGCCCTGCCGCAGCTGCGTATCGGTGTGAACGACGAGGGCTACCTCGAGGCGCTCAGCGATTTCGAAGAGCCCGTCGGTCCTTCATTCTGGGAGCGCGGATGAGCACTGCACACGACGACGACCGCCGCAAGGCACCCGCGGGCGAGCGGGTCGCCGACTGGGCCGATGGCCGCCTCGGCATCTACGGCCTGGCCAAAGCCAATATGCGCAAGATCTTCCCGGACCACTGGTCCTTCATGCTGGGTGAGATCTGCCTCTACAGCTTCATCATCATCATCCTCACGGGTGTGTATCTGACGCTGTTCTTCCACCCGTCGATGAACGAGATCCACTACCACGGCAGTTATGTGCCGATGCAGGGCCAGCTGATGTCGGAGGCGTACGCCTCCACGCTGGACATCAGCTTCGACGTCCGCGGCGGTCTGCTGATCCGGCAGATCCACCACTGGGCGGCGATCATCTTCCTGGCCGGCATGTTCGTGCACATGATGCGCGTCTTCTTCACCGGCGCCTTCCGCAAGCCGCGTGAGATCAACTGGCTGTTCGGCTTCCTGCTGTTCGTGCTGGGCATGTTCACCGGATTCACCGGTTACTCGCTCCCGGACGACCTGCTCTCCGGCACCGGTGTGCGCTTCACCCAGGGCGCGATCCTGGCCACGCCGATCGTGGGCACGTACATCTCGATGTTCCTGTTCGGCGGGGAGTTCCCGGGCGGCGACTTCGTCGCGCGGTTCTACTCGATCCACATCCTGCTGTTGCCCGGCATCATGCTCGGACTCGTGGTCGGCCACTTGATCCTGGTCTTCTACCACAAGCACACGCAGTTCGCCGGTGCCGGCCGCTCGAACAAGAACGTCGTCGGCATGCCGCTGCTGCCGGTCTACATGGCCAAGGCCGGAGGCTTCTTCTTCCTGGTCTTCGGGTTCATCGCCGCCCTCTCCGCGGTCGCGACCATCAACCCGATCTGGGTGCTGGGGCCGTATCGCTCGGACCAGGTGTCCACGGGCGCCCAGCCCGACTGGTACATGGGCTTCGCGGAGGGGCTGATCCGCGCCATGCCCGGCTGGGAGATCAATTTCGCCGGCCATACGCTCGTCCTGGGTGTGTTCATTCCGCTGGTGCTCTTCGGTCTCTTCCTCGGAGCGATCGCGCTCTATCCGTTCATCGAGTCCTGGGTCACCGGGGACAAACGCGAGCACCACATCCTGGACCGGCCGCGCAACGCCCCGACCAGGACGGGCTTCGGTGTCGCGTGGATCACCGCGTACATGATCATGCTGATCGGCGGTGGCAACGACATCGTCGCCACGCACTTCCATCTGTCGATCAACGCGGTCACCTGGTTCGTCCGGATCGGGTTCTTCGTGGGGCCGGTCATCGCGTTCATCGTCACCAAGCGGATCTGTCTCGGCCTGCAGCGCCGCGACAAGGACAAGGTGCTGCACGGCCGCGAGTCGGGCATCATCAAGCGCCTGCCGCACGGTGAGTTCATCGAGGTCCACGAGCCGCTCAGCCAGGAGCAAATGCATGTGCTCACCGCGCACGAGCAGTACGAGCCGGCCGAGATCGGCCCGACGGTCGACGAGAACGGCGTCGAGCGCAAGGTGAAGGCTCCGCAGAAGCTGCGGTCCAAGCTCAGCAAGGCGTACTACGGGGAGGACAGCCAGATCCCCAAGCCGACGGCTGAGGAGTACCGGGAGATCACGAGCGGTCACGGCCACCACTGATCTCCGATTGTTCGCCACGGTAAGGGCCCCGTCCATTGCATGGACGGGGCCCTTTGCCGTCCCCGGGGCTGGATAGGGTGGGTGCCAACCTTTCGGGACGTACGACGACCAGGAGCGGCTGATGAACGCTGTGACCCCCGCTGGAGGCGACACCGCGGCGGGCCGCTCCTGGCCCGCGCTGCTGAACGGCCTGCTTGACGGGCGCGACCTGAGCGCGGACGACACCGCCTGGGCGATGGACCTGATCATGCGCGGCGAGGCGACCGACGCGCAGATCGCCGGGTTCGCGGTGGCGCTGCGGGCCAAGGGGGAGACTGTCGGCGAGATCACCGGGTGCGTGCGGGCGATGTACGAGCACGCGAACGTCATCCAGGTGCCGGGGGAGACCGTCGACATCGTCGGTACGGGTGGGGACGGGGCCCGTACGGTCAACATCTCCACGATGTCCGCGATCGTCATCGCCGGGACCGGCGCGAAGGTCGTCAAGCACGGCAACCGGGCGGCGTCGTCGGCCTCCGGGGCCTCGGACGTACTGGAGAAGCTGGGCGTCAATCTGGAGCTGACGCCTAAGCGGGTCGCGGAAGTGGCCGAGGAAGCCGGGATCACGTTCTGTTTCGCGGCCAAGTTCCATCCGGCGATGCGGCACGTGGGCGCTGCGCGGGGGCAGCTGGGGATCCGGACGATCTTCAACTTCCTTGGGCCGTTGACGAATCCTGCCCGGGTGCAGGCGCAGGCCGTTGGGGTCGCCGACGCGCGGATGGCGCCCATCATGGCGGGCGTGTTCGCCGAGCGCGGCAATTCGTCGCTGGTGTTCCGCGGCGACGACGGCCTGGACGAGCTGACGACGACGTCCACGTCCCGGGTGTGGGTGGTACGGGACGGCAAGGTCCACGAGGAGACCTTCGATCCGCTGGATGTGGGGATCGAGTTGGTACCGGTGGAGGCCCTGCGAGGCGCTGACGCTTCGTACAACGCGGACGTGGCGCTGCGGCTGTTGGGTGGGGAGACGGGTCCTGTACGGGACGCTGTGCTGCTGAACTCGGCGGCGGCGTTGGTGGCGCTGGCGCCGGGTGACGGCCCGCTGGCGGACCAGCTTCGTGAGGGGATGGCCAAGGCGGCGGAGGCGATTGACTCCGGGGCGGCGAAGCGGACGCTTGACCGCTGGGTAGCGGTCAGTAACGGCTGACACCGGGTCCGTTTTTCGGCTCCCACAAGCCCCGTCGGTCCGGGATCCGGACCGGAGTTGCGGGCGGACGATCAGACTGCGTATGTTCGGCGGCAGGTCATGAGTGACAGCCACAAGGCCCCGGCCGGCTGTCCGGCAACCCTCCGTCCGTGGCGGGGTGCCCCGGGTGAAGACCAGGTCGTAGGCAGCAAGGCCTGCGACAAGCGCGGACCCCTCGCACAGACCAGGGGTCCTGGTCTTGAGGGAGTGTCATGTCTGCCAACACCGCTGTCGCCGAGCAGTCCGTTGCCGAGCCGTTGGCTGTCCTGGGACGGGACGTCACCGTCCCGCTCGTCACCGGCGGCGAGGTCACGTACGCCGCACTCGACTACGCCGCCAGCGCCCCGGCCCTGCAGCGCGTATGGGACGACGTGGCCGCGTACGCGCCGTACTACGGGAGCGTGCACCGCGGGGCCGGGTACCTGTCCCAGCTGTCCACCGACCTGTTCGAGAACGCCCGGAAGACCGTCGCGAAGTTCCTCGACTGCCGCGACGAGGACCAGGTCGTCTTCACCCGGTCCACCACCGACTCGCTGAACCTGCTCGCCGCCGCCCTCCCCGCCGACTGCCAGGTCTACGTCTTCGAGACCGAGCACCACGCCTCGTTGCTGCCCTGGCGGGAGGCCCGCGTCACGTACCTCGACGCGCCGCGTACGCCCGCCCAGGCCGTCGCCACCCTCGAGCGCGCTCTCGCCGAACGCGACCCCGAAGGGCCGGCTCTCGTCTGCGTCACCGGCGCCTCGAACGTCACCGGCGAGCTGTGGCCCGTACGCGAACTGGCCGCCGCCGCGCACACACACGGTGCGCGGATCGTGCTCGACGCCGCACAGCTGGCGCCTCATCACCCCGTCTCCGTACGGGAGTTGGACGTCGACTGGGTCGCGTTCTCGGGGCACAAGCTGTACGCGCCCTTCGGGGCGGGTGTGCTGGCCGGGCGCTCCGACTGGCTGCGTACGGCCGAGCCGTACCTCGCGGGCGGGGGTGCGAGCAGGAAGGTCTCCCGGCGTACGGACGGCGGCGTCGATGTGGAGTGGCATGACAGTGCCGCCCGCCATGAGGCCGGGTCGCCGAACGTCATCGGCGCCTACTCCATCGCCTCCGCCTGCAAGGCCCTCACCGAGGCCGGCTTCGACACGCTCGTCGCCCGCGAGCAGTACCTGATCGACACCGTACGGGCAGGTCTCGCCGAGGTGCCCGAGGTCCGGATCCTCTCCCTCTTCGGGGACGACGCCCCGCGCGTCGGCGTCATCTCCTTCGTCGTCGAGGGGTGGAACAGCTCGCACTTCGCCGCCGCGCTCTCCGCCGAGTACGGCATCGGGGTGCGGGATGGGCTGTTCTGCGCCCATCCCCTCCTTCGTACCCTCCTCGGCAGTGACCCGCAGACGCAGGGCGAGTGCGGCGCCCCCGAGGCCGCGCCCGGCGAGAAGTCGCTCAACGCGATCCGGGTGAGCTTCGGGGCGGGGACGCCGGACGAGCATGTGGAGCGGTTCGTGGGCGCGGTCAAGGAGCTGGTGAGGGACGGCGCACGGTGGAACTACCGTACGGAGGACGGCCGTTGCGTCCCGGACACCTCCACCGGCACCTCTGCCGCAACCTCCGCGTGAACCGGTAGCCGGGCGCCCAGCAGGATCATCCGCAGGGCCCGCTCGGTCGCGTCCGTGAGGAGTTCGCTGCCGCGGACCAGGGCCTCGGCGAGGGCCATCGGGGCAGGCAGGATGCCGGTGAAGGCGTCCACGCCCGGCACCGTGTGCGCGCCCTCGCCGAGCGTGCCCGCGAGGGCGAGGACCGGGCGCCCGCGCAGCTTGGCGCGGCGGGCCACCTCCGCCGGGATCTTGCCGCGCGGCGTCTGCAGGTCCAGGGCGCCCTCGGCGGTGAGGACCAGGTCGGCGCGGGCGAGGCGGGCGTCCAGGTCGAGGTGGTCGAGGAGGACGTCGAAGCGGGGGAGGAGGCGGGCGCCCAGGGCGGCAAGGCCCGCGCCCAGGCCTCCGGAGGCGCCGGTTCCGGGGCCGCCGCACAGGTCGGAGGTGACCGAGAGGTCCCGCTTGAGGACGTACGCCCAGTTCTCCAGGCCCGCCGACAGCTCCTCGACCTGCGCGGGCGTCGCGCCCTTCTGCGGGCCGAAGACCCGCGCCACACCGCGCTCGCCGCACAGCACGTTGTACGGGTTGCAGGCGACCAGCAGTTCCGTCTCCGTCAGACGGGCGTCGAGGCCGGTCGGGTCGATTCGGTGCAGGCGGATCAACTCCCGCCCGCCGTGCGGGAGTTCGAAGCCGTCCGCGTCGAGCAGCCGGGCGCCGAGCGCCTGGAGCGCACCGGCGCCCCCGTCCGACGTACCCGAGTCGCCGCAGCCCACCAGGATCCGTCGTACGCCCGTGTCGAGGGCGGCGGAGATGAGTTCGCCGACGCCATATGTCGTCGTTGCGCCCGGGTCGCGCAGGCTCTGCGGTACGAGGGAGAGGCCTGCGACCGCCGCCATCTCCACCACCGCCGTGTCCCGCGAACCGAGGAGCGCGAAGTGGGTGCCGACGGGTTCCCCCACCGGACCCGTGGCGGGCAGGGCGACCAGCCTGCCCCCGGTCGAGGCGGCCAGTGCGGCGGCCGTGCCCTCGCCGCCGTCGACCAGGGGGATGAGGTCGATCTCGGCGTCGGGGACGACACGGCGTACGCCGGTCGCGATGGCGTCGGCGGCGGCCTGGGCGGACAGGGACTCCTTGAAGCCGCTGGGGGCCACGGCGAAACGGGTCAGCATGGTGGAACTCCTTGAGGACTTCAGAGGGTTGAGGTGGATTGAGGGGGGAGGGCTTCGGGACGTCGGGGCTTCGGGCGTCAGGGCTTGAGGACCGGCACGCCCAGCAGCGGCCACACCGCGAGCGCGAAGAGCAGGACGAGTGCGGCGGTCAGCGGGGCCAGTACGGCGGACAGGCGCAGCAGGTCGTGCGAGGTGTAGGTCGGCGTGCCGGGGATCTCGGCGAAGAGCGTGACCGGTTTCGCGGAGGCCGGGAGCGTGTGGCAGAAGCCGGCCGCCGCGGTGGACGCCAGCGCGGCGGCCACCGGGTTGACCCCGGCGCCCACGGCCGCCGCGATGACCAGCGGGACGAGGACGGACGAGCGGGCCGAGCGGGACTGGAGCACGAGGTGGGCCGCCGTGCTGACCGCGATGACGAGCGCGAGGAAGAGCCACGGCTCCACGTCGACCGGCAGGCCGGCGACCAGCCACTTCGCCGCCCCCGAATTCGCGAGCGCGACGCCCATCGCCATCGTCGCGGCCATGAAGAGGAGCAGCGACCAGGGGACGGTCTTGAGGGCGTCCTTGAGGTGGACGGTGCCGAGCGCGGGGGAGGAGGCGACGATCGCGCCGATCAGGGCGACGATCGCGGGGGGCACTTGGTGGAGCGGTCCGCTGCACCACAGGGCCACCACGGTGGCGAGCAGCATCAGACAGCGGGACTCGGCGGACGACCACGGGCCGGTGACCGGGTTCTCGCTGTGCCGCTGGATGTCATCGGCCGTGATCCGTACGGGACCTCGGCGGTCCGCGCGTTTCGTGGTCGTCAACAGCACGACCTCGGCGGCCAGATGGGAGGAGGCCACCGCCAACGGCAGGCCGATCAGCAGCCATTGTGTGAAGCCGACGCGGTTGCCGGTCGCCTCCCACAGCACCGACACCGTGATCAGATGCGCTCCCGCACCGATCAGGGTCGCCACCGCCGACAGGAGGATCACGGTCGGAAAGAGCAGCGCCAGCATCACGACCAGTCGCTTCCGGTCGGCCAGTACCTTGGCGAGCGCCAGGAACACCGGCAGCGCGAGCGCCGCCCGGCCGGAGGTCGCGGGCACCGCGAAGGCCGTCACGACCAGCGCCGCCGTGGTCAGATGGGCCAGCTGCCGGACGCTGCGCGCGCCGCTGACCAGGAACGCGGCTGCCCGCCCGGCGAGCCCGGTCCGGGCCACCGCCGCCGCGAGCACGAAGGCGCAGATCAGCAGCCACACGGTGGAGTCGCCGAGGGTGCCGAAGAGCGTGTTGCTGCTGATCACGCCGGTCACAGTGAGGGCGAGTCCGGCACCCAGGGCGATGTACGTGTCGTCGATGGGCGTACCGACCCAGGCGCAGGTCGCCAGCGCGAAGACGGCGAGCGTCAGTCTGGCGTCACCGCTGAGCCCGGGGAAGTTACCGGGCACGACCAGCAGGGCGCAGATGCTGAGGGCCACGCAGAGGGCGGCGGCTTGGCGTATTTGTGGGGGAGTCAGGCTCACGACATCCAGGGTTCATGTGCGTGGTGAGCCCTCAATGAGCCTTGGATGAAGGGAACTTCATGCGGCCAGGACCGGCGTCATCCGGGCAGCCGGTACCCCATCCCGCGCACCGTCTCCACGCTCTGCGCCCCCAGCTTCTTGCGCAGCGCACGGACGTAGACGTCCACGATGTTGGACCCGGGATCGAAGTCGTAGCCCCACACATGGGACAGGATCTGCTCGCGCGACAGCACCTGCCCGGGGTGCCGCAGGAACAGCTCGAGCAGCACGAACTCCCGTGCCGTCAGATCGACCGTCCGTTCTCCCGCCCGTGCCCGCCGGGTGCGCAGGTCCAGCGTGAGGTCCCCGCCGCGCAGCATGGTCACCTCGGGCGCCCGGACCGCCGTACGCAGCCGCAGCCGTACCCGGGCGAGGAGTTCCTCGAAGCGGAACGGCTTGGTCATCCAGTCGTCGGCGCCGCCCTCCAGGCCGGCCACCGTGTCGCGCACGGAATCCCGTGCGGTCAGCACGATCACCGGGACCGTCACCCTGGCCTCACGCAGTTCCCGCAGCACCGTGAAGCCGTCCCGGCCCGGCAGCCCGATATCGAGGATCACCAGGTCGAAGCCGCCGGTCAGCGCGTACTCGTAGGCCGCGTCGCCATCCCCCACGACGGTCGTGGTGAAGCCGCCCGCGCGCAGGCCTTTCTCGACGAAGGAGGCGATGCGCTCCTCGTCCTCGACGATCAGGATCCGGTTCATCCGAGACAACCCGTCATATGCGTTCCTCTTCCAGTACGAGTACGAAGGTGGCCCCGCCGCCCTCGGTGTCCCGGAGCTCCACCTGCCCGCGATGCCCCTCCGCGATGGCCCGGACGATCGACAGGCCGAGGCCGGCTCCGGAGCCGCGGGCGCCGCGCCGGGCGGTGCCGCGGCGGAACCGTTCGAAGATCAGCTCGGCGTCCTGCGGCTGAACGCCGGGCCCCGAGTCGGCGACGTACAGCTCGATACGGGAGCCGTCGAGGCGCGAGCCGATGCGGACGGACTGGCCGGGAGCCGTGTGCTGTACGGCGTTCTGCGCGAGCTGCACCATCGCCTGGGTGATGCGCTGTGGATCGAGGTGTACCTCCCCGTCGGCGACTTCGGCCAGTTCCCAGCGGCGCTCACCGAGTGTGCGGGCCTTGACGAAGACGTCGGCGGTGAGCTCGCCGAGCTGTACTGGTTCGGGGGTCACGAAGTCGGGGCGCTCGGCCTTGGCGAGCAGCAGCAGGTCCTCGACGATGCGGCTCATCCGGTCCAGCTCGTCGGTGACCAGGCGTACGGTCTCCTCCCGCTCGGCCGGATCGTCGCCCATCAGCTCCAGGTGACCGCGCACGATCGTGATCGGGGTACGCAGCTCGTGGCCCGCGTCGTCGACGAACTCCCGCTGGGCGGCGAAGGCCCGCTCAAGGCGGTCCAGCATCGCGTTGAACGTCTCGGCGAGCGCGGCCACGTCGTCCCGGCCCCGGACCGGGATGCGTTGGGTGAGGTCCTGCTCGGTGAGCTGTGCGGCGGCGGTACGGACCAGGCGTACGGGATTGAGGATCCGCCCGGCCACCACCCAGCCGATGCCCGTCGTCATCACCAGCGCGACCCCGGAGATGGCCAGCAGGATCCGGAACACCTCGTTCGCGCGGGCCTGCTCGCGCCCGGGGTGGAAGGCCACGACGAAGGCGGCCTCGGGCTCGCCTCCGGAACGGGCGATGGCGACCTTGGCCCAGCGGATCTCACCGGAGGCGCGGTGCAGCGTACCGGTGGAGTCCGGGGAGTCGAAGATGCGGCGGCGGGCTTCCCGGTCGGCGTGCAGCGGCCGGGGGACGTCGATCTCGCGTGGCTGGACGCGCCGTACGGGGTCCCCGTCCGGCCGTCCGATCAGGCCGATCAGCTCCTCGTCGGGATCGGCGTACTGCCGTTCCAGGAAGACCACCAACAGCCGCTCGGGATCGGTGAAGGGAAGGCCGGTCTCCGGGTCCTTGCCTCGGGTCTCGAGGTTGGCGAACTCACCGGTCTCCTGCGCGAGCAGCCGGCTGACCCGGTTGTCGACGTCGCGCAGCAGGATCGAGCGGGTGGTCATGGCCGCCGCCGCGAAGGCGACCGCCGTCACGAGCAGCAGCCAGAGCAGGATGCGGACCCGGGCCGTGATCCACCGGCGTGCGGGAACGGGCTCAGCCGTCGTCGCCGGGACCGTCGTCGTCGCCAGGCCCGTCGTCGCCGGGCCCGTCGTCATCTGACCCGCCACCTGTTCCGCCGCCGTTCGTCTTGCCACCTGTTCCGTCGTCCGTCCCGGCTCCCGCTCCGCCGCCGTCGTTGTTGCCGTCGTCGGTCACCGGAGGCCGGGAGACGACCTCGTCACTGGGGGTGGGTTTCTTCGAGGGGGTCTCCGAGGGTGTCCCACCCTTGTCGAGCTCGACCTTGGCAGGGACCTTGGGAGACTCCGGGCTGTCGGTCAGGGCGTAACTGGTCGCGGCGATCCCCAGCGGAATGGCCACGACTGCTGCGAGGGCTGCGATGCGATGAGAGAAGCTCATGGCTCAGATCCTGCGGGCGGAACCCGGCACGGAGGATGAGCCCAAGATGAGGAACTCTTCATCCAGCGGCCGGTACGAGCCTCAGCTGTCCAGGCCGATGGCGAACGCCGCCTCCAGGTCGTGCTGCGAGTACGTACGGAACGCCACATGCGTGTCCGTGCCCTCCACGCCCGGAATCTTGCTGATCTGCCCGGGGATGATGTCCGCCAGATCGTCATGGGCCTTCACCCGGACCATGGCGATCAGATCGTACGTACCGGTCACGGAGAAGACCTCGCTGACGGAGTCCAGCGCGGCGATCGACTCGGCGATCTCGGGAATGCGGTCCACGCTGGTCTTGATGAGCACGATCGCGGTGATCACGGCTGGTTTTCTCCCTCGGTGGCCGTCGCTGGGGATTTCACTGTAGCCGTCCAGCGGTAGCGCACCCACGCGTAGCCGAAGCCGAAGGAAAAGCCCAGAAGGTGGGCCAGATAGGCAACCCCCGGGCCCTGGGTCTCACGGGTCGCCGCCAGCCCCTGCAGGGCCACCCAGAACGGCAGGACCACCCAGGCCGGGAAACGCAGCGGCAGGAAGAACAAGAACGGGAAGAGACTGGTCACCCGGGCTTTGGGGAACAGGTAAAGGAACGCGCCGAGGACCGCGGAGATCGCCCCTGAGGCGCCGACCAGGGTGTGCCCGGAGTCGGCGTGGGCGGCCGCGTAGCCGAGCAGGGCGAGGCAGCCGCAGCCCAGGTAGAAGAGGGCGTAGCCGATGTGGCCCATCCGTTCCTCGGCCATCGCACCGAAGACGAAGAGGAAGAGCATGTTGCCGAGGAGATGCAGCCAGCTGCCGTGCACGAAGAGCGCCGTGGCCGGGGTGACGACCGCGCGCGCTTCCCCGCTGAACAGTTCGACGGGCACGACACCCCAGCGCTCGAAATAGGCCCGCTGTGCGGAGAGGAGCTCGTCACCGGTGCCGTACACGGGGTTGAGCCCCGAGACCGGGCCGAGCAGGAAGATCAGACAGCAGAGGGTGATCAGTGAGTGGGTCACCGGGGCGGACTGACTCCGGACCGCTCGGACGAGGGTCGCACCCCAGTTGCCGATCATGGCCAGATCATGACGTAACCGGACCAGACAGCACAGAGTGCCTCGCCGTTCCCCGGTGACGGGCGTCGACTACACGCCAGGCCGTAGGGTTACGAGCCAACGTGCTCCGGGGCTGCCCGGCGCGCATGAAGAACAGCGGCACGAACACCGACGAAAGAGAGCGACTGCGACGATGACGGTTCCCCTGCCGACCGCCGAGACCCGGTGGCGCTGCACGCTCTGCGGCAATCTCACGCGTTTCGACGTGACCCGTTCGTCGAAGGTCGTGGAGTACGTGCACCTCGATCTGGCCGGTGAGCCGAAGGTCGAGGAGCAGGAGGTGGTCAGTGAGACCATCGAGTCGGTGCGCTGCCGCTGGTGCAACGCGGTGGATCAGGTGGAACTGGTGGACAGGCCGGGCGCCGGCTCCTGAGGGAGCGGGCCCCGTCGAGGTATTGGGGTGACCGATGGTGGAGACCACAGGCGGGGAGCCGGCCGACGGCGCCGCTGAGGTGCTCGACCGCCCGATGCCCGACGGAGTGCGCCGCAGAGTCGTACAGATCGTCTCGGACGGCTTCGGCGGGCTGACGGTCACCGAGTTGCCCACCCAGCTGCGGCAGTACGCCCGCTTCACCCCGACCCGCCGCGCCAAGTTCGCGGGGAACGCCATGGCCGCGGCCCTGGAGACCGATCCGCTCTTCCGGCAGCGGATCGGCGAGCGGTTCAGAGAGACCCAGCCTGAGCTCTGCGGCGCCCTCGACTCGGGCTCGCCGCCCCCGGCCGCGGACCCGCTCGACGTGGCGGCCGCCGCCTATGTGCTGCGGCCCACGGGCTGGGTGAAGCTGGTGACCGCCGCAGGCGAGGAGGCCCAGCGGGCGGACGCCGAGCGCGCCGACGAGGAGAACCGCGCCGAGCTGGAGCGGCTGCGCCAGGAACTTGCCGAGGCCCGCGGCCAGACCAGGGCCGAGACCGAACGGCTGCGTACGGAGCTGGAGTCGGCCAAGAAGGAGGCCGAGTCGCTGCATCGCAAGCTGCGCTCGGCCCTCAGCGACGTCAAGCGCGGCGAGGCCGCCCTGCGGAAGGTACGGGGCGAGATCGAGTCCGTACGCGCCGAGGGACAGGCCCAGGTGTCGGCCGCCGAGAGCGAGAGCCGGCGGCTGAAGGCACGGCTCGGGGAGACCGAGGCCGCCCTGGAGGCCGCTCGCAGAGCGGCGCGGGAGGGCCGCAGCGTCGAGGACATGCGCGTACGGCTGCTGCTCGACACCGTGCTGGACGCGGCACAGGGGCTGCGGCGCGAGCTGGCCCTGCCGCCCGTGTCGGTACGGCCCGCCGAGACCGTGGACGCGGTCGAACCGGGACGGATGACCCCGAAGGACATCGCCGCCCGCGCGCTGTCCGACAACGATCCCGCGATCCTCGACCAGCTGCTCGCGCTGCCCCAGGCGCATCTGGTCGTCGACGGCTACAACGTCACCAAGACCGGCTATCCCCAAATGCCCCTGGAAAAGCAGCGGTTGCGCCTCCTCGGCCAGCTCTCGCAGCTCGCCGCGCAGACCGGCGCCGAGGTCACCTGCGTCTTCGACGGGGCCGAACTGGCTGCCCCGGTGCTGCTCGCGCCGCCGCGCGGGGTACGGGTGCTGTTCTCCAAAGCGGGCGTCACCGCCGATGAGTTGATCCGCCAGCTGGTGCGCGCCGAGCCGCCCGGGCGGCCCGTCATCGTCGCTTCGACCGACCGCGAGGTGGCCGACGGAGTGGCCAAGGCGGGCGCGCGGCCGGTGGCTTCCGCGGTGCTGCTCAAGCGATTTTCGCGGGGTTGAGCGCGGTCCGTGCGGGAAGGCGTCCCGGCCCTCTCCAGCAGGGCGGAGCTTCTGCGGCGTACGCCCCATGAGGACCGTAGATCCCAACTGCAACTTCTGTGCCGCATGCCCGAATTGGCACGGTCTTCACGCAACGTAGTGTCAAGCGTGCATTACCGCATGTGAGTTCGGTGTAAAGAAAACGCTCGGTAGCCGAGATTTTTCCTGCAAGGATTTGATCTGATCACAGGAGGATCACTAAGGTCTGGCCTCGAACCTCCACTCGGGTGATCGCTCATCGGGAGCGACGGTGGAGGGGCCCCGCCAACCGGTGTTCTCGGTGGCGGCTGAGGTAATGAAGGAGCTCGCCCACGTGGCGTCCCACCGTCGACCTAAGCAGCCGAGCCGCACCCGCGTGACCGTGCTCACCACTGCCGCCGCTGCCGCCGTGGCCCTCACCTCGCAGGCGGCCAACGCCGCACCGAGCGAGAAGCCGAGCAAGGACGAGGTCAAGGCCAAGGTCGACAAGCTCTACCACGAGTCGGAGCTGGCCACCGACAAGTACAACGGGGCCAAGGAGAAGCAGGACAAGCTCGAGAAAGAGATCGACACTCTCCAGGACCAGGTCGCACGCGGCCAGGGCGATCTCAACGAACTCCGGGACGGCCTCGGCCTGATGGCCAGCTCCCAGTACCGCACGGGCGGCATCGACCCCTCCGTGCAGCTGTTCCTCTCCTCCGACCCGGACACCTACCTCGACAAAGCGTCCGCGATGGACCAGATGAGCTCTCAGCAGGTCGAGACGCTGAAGAAGGTCCAGGAGAAGCAGCGCACGCTCGCCCAGCAGCGCCAGGAAGCCGCCGAGAAGCTCAAGGACCTCGCCGACACCCGCAAGACCCTCGGCGAGAAGAAGAAGGAAATCCAGGGCAAGCTCTCCGACGCGCAGAAGCTTCTCAACACCCTGACCGCCAAGGAGAAGGCGGCGCTCGCCGCCGAGGAGCAGCGCGCCAGCCGCTCCGCCGGGGACCGCGTCGACCTCGGCAACGAGAAGCCGGCCTCCGGCCGCGGTGCCGCCGCCCTCGCCGCCGCCGAGACCCAGCTCGGCAAGCCGTACGTCTCCGGTGGCAGCGGCCCCAACTCCTACGACTGCTCCGGGCTGACCCAGTGGGCCTACGCCCAGGCCGGGGTGGGGATCACCCGGACCACGTACACGCAGCACAACGACGGCACGAAGATCGGCCGCGGCGAGCTCGCGCCCGGCGACCTGGTGTTCTTCAACAACCTCGGGCACGTCGGCCTGTACGCGGGCAACGACACGATCATTCACGCCCCGAAGCCGGGCACCGTGGTCCGCTTCGAGTCGATGAGCACCATCGGCACCTTCCAGTTCGGCGTACGCATCTGATCCCCACGCGGCTCGGGCGATACTGGGCCGCATGTGGATACCGGGCACGGCCCGTATCGCCGCCGGGCTGGTACTGGCCCTGGTGGCGGCGGTCGGCTGCACCGGAAGCGATGGCGGCGAAGATGCCGGGCGTACGAATCCACCGGCGTCGTCCCACGCGGCGAGCAAGTCCCCCAGTGCGACGCCCAGTCCGAGCTCTTCGCCGGCCAACCCGGTGTCGATCCCGGGCCTGATCGCGCGCAAGCACACGGGCTCGGACCTGCGGCTCGGCGCCGTACGTGCCCGGACCGACGCCTACACCAGCTACACGGTCACGTACGAGGCGAACGGGCTCACCATCTCGGGCCTCATGAACATCCCCCGCGGCAAGGGCCCGTTCCCGGCGCTGGTGCTGGCCCACGGCTACATCGACCCGGCCGTCTACACCACCGGGCGCGGCCTCGCCCGCGAACAGGACCTGCTGGCCCGTAACGGCTACGTGGTGCTGCACACCGACTACCGCAACCACGCGGACTCCGACAACGACGCCGACAACGACGTGAACCTCCGCCTCGGTTACACCGAGGACGTCATCGGCGCCGCCATGGCGCTGCGCTCGTCCGGCCGGCCGGAGATCGACGGAGAGCGGATCGGCCTGCTCGGACGCTCGATGGGCGGCGGCGTCGTCTACAACACGCTGGTGGTGGCGCCCGGCCTCTTCGACGCCGCGGTGGTCTACGCGCCCGTGAGCTCGCGTCCGGCCGAGAACATCGACCACTTCCAGCGCCGTAACGGCGATCCGATCGTCGCCGAGATCGAGGAGAAACACGGCACCCCCAAGGAGAACCCGGAGTTCTGGGAGCAGGTCTCGCCGCTCACCTACGCAGACCGGGTGACCGAGCCGCTGCTGCTCCATCACGGCACCGCCGACGACACCTGCCCGATCGCCTGGTCGGAACGGGTGGTCGCCGACTTCGAAGCGGCGGGCAAGAGCGTCGAGTTCGTGAAGTACGCCGGTGAAGGACACACCTTCGCGCCGCGCTGGCCGGACTCGATGGACCGGACGATGGCGTTCTTCGAGCGCCACCTTGGCTGAGCGCTCTGGATCGCGCCCGGCCGAACGGGGGAATTCCGCCGCTCCCCACCGGCCCTCTGCCCCGCCGATGACCTGCGTCTGAGGCGGGTCGTCACGGTGTGTGCATGCCGAGGGCTTTGTTCGTTGTGTAGTCGCGCGGCTACTGTCTGGCGCGTTTCCCCCGACTCAGGGGTCCGTCAGCGGAAGGGAGAGCGGTTTTCCGTGGGTTCACATCGCCGTCCCGCATCATCCGGTCTCGACCGGGGCGCCCGCAGCGCCACCCTTTGCGTACTGTCCGCCGCGGCAACGGCCCTCGGTCTCGTACCGGCCGGCGCCACACCATCCGCGCCGGCCGCACCCCAGGACGACGCACGCGCCGAGGTGGACCGGCTGTACGCGGAGGCCGAGCGGGCCACCGAGGCGCACAACAAGGCCGCTGAGCGTGCGGATGCCCTGCGCGAGAAGGTGACCACCGCCCAGGACCGGATCGCCCGCCAGCAGGACCGCATCAACACCATGCGGGACGCGATCGGCTCGCTCGCCGGTGCCGAGTACCGCTCGGGCGGCCTCGACCCCTCCCTGGCGCTGATGCTCTCCGCGGACCCAGACGACTACCTCGACAAGGCGGCCGTACTCGACCGGATCGGCACCCGCCAGGCCGGAGCACTCAAGGACCTCCGGGGCGCCATGAGGCGGCTCTCCCAGGAACGCCGGGAAGCCACCCGCGACCTCGCCGAGCTGGAGAAGAGCCGCGTGGCCGTCACCCACCACAAACGGGCGGTTGAGCGGAAGCTCGGCAGGGCCCGGCAGCTCCTGAACGCGATGGCGGACGAGGAGCGCGCCGCCCACGAGCGGGCCTCCCGCTCCGGCCTCGTCCCCGACCTCGGCGGCGCCGTCCCGCCCTCCGCGCGCGCGGCAGCCGCCGTCGCCGCGGCCCGCTCGGCCGTCGGCCGCCCCTACGTCTGGGGCGCCAACGGGCCCACCGGCTTCGACTGTTCGGGCCTCATGCAGTGGTCGTACGCGCAGGCCGGCGTCGGTCTCCCGCGCACCTCGCAGGCCCAGGCGCACGCCGGCCACCGGGTGCCGCTCTCGCAGGCGCGGCCCGGCGACCTCGTCACCTACCGAAGCGACGCCAGCCATATCGGGATGTACATGGGCAACGGCCAGGTGATCCACGCGCCCTACCCCGGCGCTCCCGTGCGCTACGACCCCGTCGGCATGATGCCGATCTCCTCCGTGACGCGCCCCTGACCCTGGAGGGGCGGGCCCGTACGATCAGGACTTGTGGCTGGTCGTACGCATGTGCCGTGGTGGATGATCGGGCTGTTGCTGGCCGGTCTGGTCGCCTGCGGCTCGACGGGCTCCGACCCCGCCGCCGCGGACGTCCAGCGGCTGCTCGACCGGCGGGCTCAGGCGGTGCTCTACGGCAACGGCAGCGCGTACGTCACGACGTGGGCGCCCAGTGGTGAACGGGCCGCCGCCCGCACCGAGTTCGAACGGCTGCGGGCCCTGCCGCTGGAGTCCTGGTCCTACCGCGTGACCGGCTTCCACCGCTCCGGCGACCGCGCCACCGCCGAAGCGGACCTCAGCTACCGCATAGCCGGCTACGACAAGGCGCCCCTCGTCGCCGCCCGCACCCTGAGCCTGAGACGCGCCGAAGGCCACTGGTACGTCGCCGCCGACCGGCCCGCCAAGGACGCCAGCGAACAGCTGTGGGAGCAGGGCGCCGTCCAGGTCGCACGCGGGGAGCACAGCCTCATCCTCGGGGTCGGGCAGAGCACCAAGGCCCTGCGCGGGTACGCCGAACTGGCCGACCGCGCGGTGCCCGCGGTGCGGGAGGCATGGGGCGAGGAGTGGTCGGGGCGGGTCGTCGTCCTCGTACCGGAGTCGCTGGAGGAGATGGCTCAGCTGCTCGGGGCGCCCGCGTCCGGATACCGGGGGATAGCGGCGGTCACCACCGGCGAGACGGGAGGCGCGGCGAAGGCGCCCGCGGACCGGATCGTGGTCAACCCCGACGCGTACGCCGTCCTGGGCGGCTTCGGCCGGCAGGTCGTCCTCACCCACGAGACCACCCATGTCGCGACCCGCGCGCAGACCTCGGCGGCCACCCCCCTGTGGCTCTCCGAGGGCTACGCGGACTGGGTCGGCTACCGCGGCACCGGCCGCGGTCCGGCACAGGTCGCCCCCGAACTGCGGGACGCGGTGCGCGAGGGGCGCGCCCCCGGCGGGCTCCCGGCCGACAAGGATTTCGAGTTCGGCGGGGAGGCGGGCGGGCTGGCGGAGGCGTACGAGGCCGGCTGGATGGCCTGCCGGCTGATCGCCGAACGATGGGGCGAGGTCCGCCTCGGCGAGTTCTACCGCGCGGTGGGCGCGCACGGTTCGCGCGAGGGTGCGGTGGAGGACGCGATGCGGGACGTGCTGGAGACGACCCCGGAGAAGTTCACCGAGCAGTGGCGGGCGTATCTGGGGTCTCAGCTCGGCTGAGTCAGCTGCTCGGTCCGGGGCGGAGGAGCCTGGCCGGGCTCCGGAGCCGGGGACTCGTGCGGCACCGTGTCGCGCCACAGGCGTACCGCTGAGATGGCCGTCGCCGCGACCAGCAGGCCGTTGCGAAGGAAGAGGAGGGTGACGCCCAGCGCGTCGCTGGCCACGACATGGCCGAACCAGAGGGGGAACTCCAGGACCGTCAAGAAGGCCGCCGCAAGGAGCAGGACAGTCGGCAGAGTCATCCGGCTCTCTCGGAACATCAGACAGACGGCGGCGAGGCCGATCAGCCACACCAGGTACTGCGGGCTGATCACCCGGCTGGTGACCGTGAACAGGAGCACGGCCACGAACGCCGCGTCCGCGAGCGTGTGCGGCGCGAAGCGCCTGGCGCGCAGCCGCCACAGCAGGAGCCAGCCGAAGGCGAGGACGGTCAGCATGAGCGCGGCGGTGCTCACGACGCCGACGTACGGGCCGACGAACTCCATGGAGCCGTAGTTGAGCAGCACCTCGCCCTCCCAGCCGAAGTGCCGGGCGACGTGGAAGACCAGGGCGCCGAGGGACTCGACCTCGGTACCCCGGTCGCGCTGGGCGGTCAGGAACGCGAACGCGCCGGGCATCGTCACGGTGAACGCCAGCGCGATCGCCACGGCCGTCACCGCCGCGGCGGCCCACGGCTTCCGCTTCGTGGTGCCCACCAGCAGCAGCGCCGGCCATACCTTCAGGAGCGAGCCGAAGGCCGCGAGCGCGCCCAGCAGCCGTGGCCGGCGCAGGCCCGCGAGCAGCGCCGCCACGGCGACGGCCGTCACCATCACGTCGTAGCGGGCGTACACCGTCGGGCCGAGCAGGGGGACGCCCAGCGTCCACACCCAGGCGCCGCGCGGGCTCTGGCCGGGCTGCCGGCCCGCGTACCAGAGGAGGGCGAGGACGCACCCGTCGGTGAGACAGGCGAGAACGAAGAACGCCGAGGCGTAGTCGAGGGAGGGCAACAGTGCGGGGGAGAGGATCGGGAGGGCGGCGGCGGGCGGGTACTGCCAGGACACGTCGCTCAGCGGGAAGGTGCCGTCGCGCAGGGTGACGTACCAGCCCTGGTAGATCCCCTCGACGTCGGTGGTGACGTCCGGGCCCGGGAACACGACCATCTTGAAGACGAAGACGAGCAGCAGGATTCTGGTCAGGGTCCACACCGCGAGCAGCCCGTACGTACTCGTCGCCCTCGCGCGCGCCATGGCCACCCAGTTCCGTTCGTGCGGATCCCGTCCATGGCCATGATGACGTGTTTTTGGCGGCGGGGTTTCTTTCCCCGGCCCCGCGGTAGGCACCCCACCCAACCGCCGGAGGCAACCCGCTACTGTCGGAACCGATGCACAAGACCCTCATCGTCACCAACGACTTCCCGCCCAGACCCGGCGGCATCCAGGCCTTCCTCCACAACATGGCGCTGCGCCTGGACCCCGACCAGCTCGTCGTCTACGCGTCCACGTGGAAACGTGGACGCGCCGGCATCGAGGCGACCGCCGCCTTCGACGCCGAGCAGCCCTTCACCGTCGTACGCGACCGCACGACGATGCTGCTGCCGACGCCGGCCGTCACCCGGCGGGCCGCAGGGCTGCTGCGCGGACACGGCTGCACGTCGGTGTGGTTCGGCGCGGCGGCCCCGCTCGGCCTGATGGTACCCGCACTGCGCAAAGCCGGCGCCGAGCGCCTCGTCGCCACCACGCACGGCCACGAGGCAGGCTGGGCCCAGCTGCCCGCCTCACGCCAACTCCTGCGCCGTATCGGCGAGTCCACGGACACGATCACCTACCTCGGCGAGTACACCCGCTCACGGATCGCCGCCGCGCTGACGGCCGAGGCGGCGGGCCGTATGGTCCAACTGCCGCCCGGTGTCGACGAGAAGACCTTTCACCCCGGTTCGGGGGGAGACGCCGTACGGGCCCGCCTCGGCCTCGCGGACCGCCCGGTCGTCGTCTGCGTCTCGCGGCTCGTCCGGCGCAAGGGCCAGGACACGCTTATCCTCGCCATGCCGCGCATCCTCGCGAAAGAGCCGGACACCGTCCTGCTCATCGTCGGCGGCGGACCGTACGAGAAGGAGCTGCGCAAGCTCGCGTACGAGACCGGGGTCGCCGACTCCGTGCACTTCACCGGCGCCGTGCCCTGGTCCGAGCTGCCCGCCCACTTCGGCGCGGGCGACGTCTTCGCGATGCCCTGCCGGACCCGACGGGGCGGCCTCGACGTGGAGGGCCTGGGCATCGTCTATCTGGAGGCCTCCGCGACGGGCCTGCCGGTCGTCGCCGGTGACTCCGGCGGTGCGCCGGACGCGGTGCTGGACGGCGAGACGGGCTGGGTCGTCCGCGGCGGTTCCCCCGAGGCGGCAGCCGACCGCATCACCACCCTCCTCGGCGACGCGGAACTCCGCCGCCGGATGGGGGAGCGGGGCCGGCAGTGGGTCGAGGAGACGTGGCGCTGGGATCTGCTGGCGGAGAAATTGCGGACACTGCTGTAGCGCGAGACCTAGGCGGAACCGGATAATCCGCACATGCTGCGCACATGACAGTAAAACTGATGCAGCATCAGCTGACAAGACGTCAGGTATTGGGCATGGTCGCCCTCCAGACCGCCGCCGCGTCCGGTCTCACCCGCATCGGTCTGCAGTCGGCGTCGGCCGCCGAACCCGCCGCCGTCGACAACGCTCCCGCCATCGTGATCGGCTCGGGCTACGGCGGCGCCGTCGCCGCCCTCCGCCTCGGTCAGGCCGGCATCCGCACGATCGTCCTCGAGATGGGCCGGCTGTGGAACACGCCGGGCTCCGACGGCAAGGTCTTCTGCTCCACGGCCGCCCCCGACCAGCGGTCCATGTGGTTCCGTACGCGCACCGAGGCGCCGCTCGCCACCTTCCTGTGGCTGGACGTCGTCAACCGGGACATCAGCCTGTACCCCGGCGTCCTGGACCGTGTGCGCTTCGCCAACATGTCCGTGTTCGTCGGGCGGGGAGTCGGGGGCGGTTCCCTCGTCAACGGCGGCATGGCGGTCACCCCGCTCCGGTCGTACTTCGCCGAGCAGTTCCCCACCGTGGACGTGAACGAGATGTACGGCACGTACTTCCCGCGCGCCCGGTCCGTGCTCGGTGTCAACTCCGTCGACCCCGCCTGGTTCGAGTCGACCGAGTGGTACCGGTTCACGCGAGTGTCCCGCAAACACGCGCAGAACACCGGCCTGCGGACCACGTTCGTGCCGAGCGTCTACGACTTCGGCCACATGCAGCGCGAGGCGGCCGGCACCGCGACGAAGTCGGCGCTCGGCCAGGAGGTGATCTACGGCAACAACCACGGCAAACGCAGCCTGGACAAGACGTACCTGGCATCGGCGCTGGGCACGGGGAACGTGACCATCCACACGCTGGAGAAGGTGCGCGGGATCGAGCGGGCCGCCGACGGCACGTACGTCCTGACCGCCGACCGCATCGACGCCACCGGCAAGGTCATCGAGACCAAGCAGTACGGCTGCACTTACCTCTTCCTCGGCGGCGGCAGCCTCGGCACCACCGAACTCCTCGTCCGCGCGCGGGAGACAGGGACGCTTCCCGCCCTGGACGCGAGCGTCGGCAGCGGCTGGGGAACCAACGGGAACGTGATGCTCGGGCGGGCCAACCACCTGTGGGACACCGTCGGGGCCAACCAGTCCACCATGCCCGTCATGGCCATCGACGACTGGGCCAACACCGCCAACCCGGTCTTCGCCGAGATCGCCCCGCTGCCCACGGGCCTCGAGCACTGGGTCAGCCTCTATCTGGCGCTCACCAAGAACCCGCAGCGGGCGTCGTTCTCGTACGACAGCGGCACCGGCGGGGTGCGGCTCGGCTGGACGGCCGCCCAGAGCGCGGTCTCCGTGTCCATGGCCAAGAAGCTGTTCGACCGGATCAACTCGGCGAACTCGACGATCTACCGGTACGACCTGTTCGGCTCGCCCAGCAAGATCTTCGCCGACGACTTCACGTACCACCCGCTCGGCGGCTGCGTGCTGGGCAGGGCGACCGACAACTACGGCCGGGTGAAGGGGTATTCGAAGCTGTACGTCACGGACGGCTCGCTCGTGCCCGGCTCGATCGGAGTGAACCCGCTCGTGACGATCACCGCGCTCGCCGAACGCACGATGGCGCGGGTCCTCGCCGAGGACACCGCGCCATGAGCCGTCGTACGACCGGGGCGGGCTACTTCTGGTAGATCGCCTCGATCTCGTCCGCGTAGTCCTTCGCCACCACGTTCCGCTTGAGCTTCAGTGACGGCGTCAGGTGGCCCGAATCCTCCGTGAACTGGGAGGACAGAATGCGGAACTTCCGCACCGATTCCGCCTTCGATACCGCGGCGTTGCCGTCGTCGACCGCCGACTGGATCGCGGCCAGCAGGTCCGCGTCCTCGCACAGCGACGCCGCGGTGGAACCCTCCGGCTTGCCGTGCTCGCCGGCCCAGCGCCCCAGGAACTCCTCGTCGATGGTGACCAGCGCGCCCACGAACGGGCGGCCGTCGCCGACGACCATGCACTCCGCGACCAGCGCATGCGCGCGGATACGGTCCTCAATCACCGCCGGAGCGACGTTCTTGCCGCCCGCGGTGACGATGATCTCCTTCTTGCGGCCGGTGATCCTGAGGTACCCGTCCTCGTCGAGCGTGCCGATGTCCCCGGTGTGGAACCAGCCGTCGGCCAGCGCCTCCTCGGTCGCGCCCTCGTTGTTCCAGTACCCCTTGAACAGGTGCTCGCCGTGCAGCAGCACCTCGCCGTCGTCCGCGATCCGGATCACGGAGCCGGGCAGCGGCTGACCGACCGTACCGATCTTCTGCCGGTCCCAGGGGTTGAAGGCCGTGGCCGCGCAGGACTCTGTCAGCCCGTAGCCCTCCAGGACCGTGAAGCCGATGCCGCGGAAGAAGTGCCCGAGCCGCTCACCCAGCGGGGCGCCGCCGGAGATCGCGTACTCGCCCTTGCCACCGAGAACGGCCCGCAGCTTGCTGTAGACGAGCTTGTCGAACGTCTTGTGCTTGATCTTCAGACCGAGCGACGGGCCCGACGGGGTGTCCAGGGCCTTGCTGTACGCGATGGCCGTGTCCGCCGCCTTGTCGAAGATCTTGCCTTTGCCGTCCGCCTGCGCCTTGGCGCGCGCCGAGTTGTAGACCTTCTCGAAGACCCGCGGCACACCGAGGATCAACGTCGGCCGGAACGAGGCCAGTTCATCCGTGAGGTTCGTGATGTCCGGGACGGTGCCCAGCTTGATCGGCGCCATCATCGGCGCGACCTGCACAAGCCGCCCGAAGACATGGGCGAGCGGCAGGAAGAGGAGGACCGAGCACTCGCCCGTGCGGAACAGGGGCCGCAGCCGCTCGACGATGTTGCCGCACTCCGCGAAGAAGCTGCGGTGGGTGAGGACACAGCCCTTGGGGCGGCCGGTGGTTCCGGAGGTGTAGACGATGGTCGCCGGGTCGTCCGCCTTGGCGCGTGAGCTGCGCTCCTCGACCGTCTCGTCGGAGACGGCCTTGCCCGCGCGGCCCAACTCCTCGATACCGCCGCCCTCGATCTGAAAGACATGCTTCAGCTCGGGCAGCCGGTCGCGCACCGATTCGACGGACGCGGCGTGGGTGTCCAGCTCCACGATGCAGGCGGTCGCGCCCGAGTCACCGAGGATCCACTGGACCTGCTCCGGCGAACTCGTCTCGTACACCGGCACGGTGACCGCGCCCGCGCTCCAGATCGCGAAGTCCAGCAGCGTCCACTCGTAGCGCGTACGGGACATCAGGCCGACCCGGTCGCCGGGCTGCACACCCGACGCGATCAGCCCCTTGGCGGCGGCCTGCACCTCGGCGAGGAACACGGTGGCGGTGACATCCGTCCAACTGCCGCCCACCTTGCGGGCGATGACCGCGACATCCGGATGCTGCGCGGCATTTCTGCGGACGATGTCGGTCAGATTGCCGTCCGCAGGGACCTCGTACAAAGCCGGAAGGCTGAACTCGCGCAAGACTGCTGCTCCTCATAGGGCGCCGACGCCACGACCTCGTGTGTTGCGACGGAGCGGTCCAAGGCTCGGGCGGGCACTCAGGGATTCAGTTGTTGAAACCCTGAGTACGCGGGACTGCCCGGAGGTTACCCGTCAGTACCACCTCTACGACAGGGGGCCGGGGGAGATGTTCCCCGCGTCACAACGGCGTCACGCGTCCGGCCCTTTCCCCGACGAGCGTAATCCAGTCTGCGACGCCCTGCGAAGTCACCGCAGGTCCGGCCACGTCTGCACACCTTGTCTACACACCTTTGCTCCACAGCCTTACCCTTGATCGCCATGGCAGGCACTCAAGGCGGCACCCCCGGGACGCGGATCCACGTCGTCAGCGATGTCCATGGCAATGCCCGTGACCTGGCCAGAGCCGGCGCCGGCGCGGACGCCCTGATCTGTCTCGGCGATCTCGTTCTCTTCCTCGACTACGCCGACCACTCGCGCGGCATCTTCCCCGATCTGTTCGGCACCGAGAACGCGGACCGCATCGTCGAGTTGCGCACCGCCCGCCGCTACGAGGAGGCGCGCGAGTTCGGCAACCGGCTCTGGGCGGGCGTCGACCGCGGCTCGGCGATCGAGAAGGCCATACGCAAGCAGTACGCCGAGATGTTCGCCGCGTTCCCCACGCCGACATACGCCACGTACGGCAATGTCGACATGCCGACCCTGTGGTCCGAGTACGCCGGACCCGGCACCACCGTGCTCGACGGGCAGCGCGTCGAGATCGGCGGCTGGACCTTCGGCTTCGTCGGCGGGGGCCTGCGCACGCCGATGCGGACGCCGTACGAGATCAGCGACGAGGAGTACGCGGCCAAGATCGAGGCCCTCGGCGAGGTCGACGTCCTGTGTACGCACATCCCGCCGGAGGTCCCCGAACTCGTCTACGACACGGTGGCGCGGCGCTTCGAACGGGGCAGTCGGGCGCTGCTGGACGCGATTCGGAAGACCCGTCCGCGGTACTCCCTCTTCGGGCACGTCCACCAGCCGCTGGTGCGGCGGATGCGGCTGGGGGCGACCGAGTGCGTCAACGTCGGGCACTTCGCGGGATCGGGAAAGCCGTGGGTTCTGGAGTGGTGATGTCCGAAGTGGTGACGTCCTGGGGCTCCCGGCGGTAGGCGGCCTGCCGTCACGCGGTAGCCTTCACGCTGCATCCGCAGGTAAGAACCTCAGGAACGTTGAGAAACACCCCTCTTTGTCCGGACCGCATCTGGAGGAGCCACGGAGATGGCGGAACACACCAGCTCGAGTATCACGATCGAGGCGGCACCGGCCGACGTCATGGGAGTGATCGCCGACTTCGCGCGCTACCCGGACTGGACCGGCGAAGTGAAGGAGGCCGAGGTCCTCGCCAGCGACGACCAGGGCCGCGCCGAGCAGGTCCGCCTGGTCATGGACGCCGGCGCCATCAAGGACGACCAGGTCCTGGCCTACACCTGGACCGGCGACCACGAGGTCTCCTGGACCCTGGTCAAGTCCCAGATGCTCCGCTCCCTCGACGGCTCCTACATCCTGAAGCCGGCGGGTGCGGGCTCCACCGAGGTCACCTACAAACTGACGGTGGACGTCAAGATCCCCATGCTGGGCATGATCAAGCGCAAGGCAGAGAAGGTCATCATCGACAGGGCACTGGCGGGCCTGAAGAAGAGGGTCGAGACGGGCGGCGAGTAGCTACGGCCGCTGTGGGCGGCCGCGCCGCTACCGCTGTGGGCAATCGTTCCGCGGGGCGATGGGGGTCCCCCCGCTCGAGCGAAGCCGAGAGTGGGGGAGGGTGGGCACAGCACACCAGTACCGGGTGCAGTCATAGCAAGGCTCAACGATAAGTAACCCCGAGCGGAGCGCATGCGCACAGTCCTGATCACCGGCCCCGGCGGCTCAGGCCGCACCACCATCGCCGCGGCCACGGCACTGCAAGCCGCCCGCCAGGGCACAAAAACCCTGCTCCTGAGCGCAGACCGCACAGACACCCCCGGCGCCGCCCTGGGCCGGCCCACCGGCCCAACCCCCGCGGTGGCGGAACCGACCCTGACAACCTGGCGCCCAGACGCCGGCGAGGACTTCCGCGAAGACCTCCTCGCCTTCCAGGAGAGGGCCGCCACCGCCCTGGACCTACTCGGCGCCACCCGCCTGGACGCGGAGGAACTCACCCCCCTCCCCGGCGCCGAGGAACTCGCCCTCCTCCGCGCCCTCCGCGACGCGGCAACGGCAGACACGTACGACCTGCTGATCGTCGACCTGCCCCACACCCC
>NZ_JAAKZX010000054.1 GCF_011045025.1 Streptomyces ureilyticus | reverse complement strand
GCTCTCGGGGACGGGGGCGATCCAGGGCTCGTGGGCGGCTTCCGTGAGGTCGACGCGGTCCCGGCCGGCCAGGCGGTGCCCCTTCGGGACGACCAGGTCGAACGGGTCGTCCAGGAGCGGTTGTTGGTCGAAGCGGGTGTCGCTGAGCGGCGGGTTGAGGGGGGTCGCCTCGACGACCGCCAAGTCGATCTCACCCTCGAAGAGCAGGTCGAAGCACGCCGTTACGTCCAGCTCCTGGATCTGGACGGTGAGGCGCGGGTGGCGTTCGCGCAGCTGCGCGGCCATCGGGGCGAGCAGGATCGAGATGGCCACCGGGAAACCGCTCACCCGTAGCAACCCGGCGGGCTCGCTGTGGTCGGCCCGTAGGTCGAGCTCCGCGCGCTCCCAGCGGGCCTGGATCGCGTCGGCGTGGGTGAGCAGGCTCCGGGCCGCCGGAGTCAGGCGTACGCCGCGGCCCTGCGGTTCCAGCAGGTTGACACCCAGGTCACGGGCCAGCTGCCGGATCTGCTGCGAGGCGGCGGACGGAGTGAAGTGCAGGGCGCGGGCGGCGGCGGTGACCGTTCCGTAGTGGTCGACCGCTCTCAGGACGTGCAGTCGGCGCAGGTCAATCATGAAGCCCACGCTTCACGGTGAGGTCCAGGAAGTCAACCTGGACACACAAAGGCCTCGATGCACCCTGGCTGTGTCGCGACGGTCAGCCCAGCCGCTACAGCACGAGGAGTCCGAGATGACCAGCACAGCCGACCGCAGGGCCGGCGGGGCGTGCCCGCACTGCGGGTGGCCGGATCATGCCGAGCCCTTCCAGGTGGTGTCCCGGCACACCACCGCGGCGGGCGTCACGGTGTGGACCCGCTGCGGCTGCGGTTCGCTGCAGATGCGCGTCGTGGACGCCACCGGTCTGCGCATCGTCTCGCGCAGCCGGCCCGCCGACCCCGCCCTCACGTCAAGTCGCTTCTGCGAGCGGTGAGTTGTCGAATGGCGTTCGACGACCGGCGCAAGGGGAGTTGCTGCGCGAACCGTTGACGCGCAAGGGGTTCGATTCTACGGTCCCGTTCGAAGTGGTGACCGCTGTTCAGAATCTCGAACGACCTCCGTAGAACGACCCCACTCGTAGGAGGATCCGCGTGAGCCGCACCTCCCGAAGTACCTTCAGAAACAGCGCCCGATACACCTCCAGAAGCGCCTCGCGAAGAACCGCCCTCCTCGCCCTCCCCGCCGCGATCCTGCTCGCCCTCGTCCCGAGCACGGCGTCCGCATACCCGAACCCCGGCCGCGTCACCGGCGACATCGTCACCCATGACCCGACGATGATCCGCACCTCCTCCGGCCAGTACCTGCTCTACGCCACCGGCGGCGGCATCTCCAGCAAGACGTCCGGCGACCGCATCGCCTTCAGGAACGGCGGCGACGCCTTCCCCAGCCGGCCGGGCTGGTGGCGGAACTACTCCTCCGTGCCGGAGGCCTGGGCGCCCGACATCTCGTACCACGGCGGCAAGTACCTGATGTACTACTCCGTCTCGTCGTTCGGCTCCCAGAACTCGGCGATCGGGCTTGCGACCTCGACCACCGGTCAGCCGGGCAGCTGGAGCGACCAGGGCGTCGTCCACACGTCGAGCTCGTCGACCGACTACAACGCCATCGACCCGAACCTCTTCGTGAACGACGACGGCAAGTGGTGGCTGTCGTTCGGCAGTTGGTGGAGCGGGATCAAGATGATCGAGATCAACCCGTCCACCGGGAAGCAGCTCTCCTCCAACACCACCCGGTACTCGCTCGCCTCCCGCCCGACCGGGACCAAGGCCGTCGAAGCGCCCTACATCGTCAAGCGCAACGGCTACTACTACCTCTTCGCCTCGTACGACACCTGCTGCGCCGGCACCAGCTCCACGTACAAGGTCAAGGTCGGCCGCGCCACCAGCATCACGGGGCCGTACCGCGACAAGAACGGCGTCGCCATGATGAACAACGGCGGTACGCCCGTGCTGGAGTCGCACGGCCGCTACATCGGCCCCGGCGGACAGTCGATCATGAACGACGCGGACGGCGACCTGATCGTCTACCACTACTACGACGGCCAGGACAACGGCACTCCCAAGCTCGGCGTCAACCTCCTGAACTGGAGCAGCGGATGGCCCGTCGCCTATTGACCTTGCTGGCGGTCTTACTGACCGTGCTGGCGGTCCAAAGCAGCCACGCCACGGTGTGACCGCGGCCGGGAGGACATGGGACCCGCTGGCGAAGGTCCTGGGCGACGCGGCCCGATCCTCCCGGCCGGCGAAGGCCTCGTCGCGGGAAGAGCGAGGCCTCCGGGCAACCGGTCCGGCTCGTCGGTCAGCCGACCCGGTTGTTTGCGGGGGCCTCCGGCCAAGGAGTGCCTCTGGATGCGGCGGCGGCCGGCCAGCGCGTGGGCTGTGGCATCGGCTGCGGACCGGGCTGGGCGACCGGCGTCAGGCCGGGCTGCTGCTGGGGCTGGCCCACGGGGGTCAGCCACGGTTCCTGCTGGGGCTGGCCGTTCGCGGCCACCGGGCTCAGCCCCGGCTGCTGCTGCGGCTGGCCTCCGCCCACCGGACTCAGGCCGGCCTGCTGCTGGGCCTGAGCCATGGCGGTCATGGGCTGCTGCTGAGGCTGCTGCTGGCCCATACCTTGCTGGCCCTGGCCCTGGCCCTGGCCCTGTCCCTGACCCATGGCGCCCACAGCGGTGAGCAGCCCCTGCTGCTGCCGCCCTTGAGCCACGGGCGCCAGCTGCGGTTGCTGTTGCTGCTGCGGCCACTGGCCGACCGGCGCCAACTGCGGTTGCTGCTGTTGCTGTTGAGCCTGGGCGACCGGCGCCAGCTGCGGCTGTTGCCGCTGCTGGCCCTGCCCCTGGGCCGCGGCGGCCAGCCCCTGCATGCCCGATCCGTTCGTGGAGCTGACCAGGCGGTCCACGGCCGCCGTACCCGAGCTGTAGTTGTTGCTCGGCTCGGGCACGGCGGCTCCCCTCCTGGACCCGTAGAGCACCGACTCCAGGCCGGACACCAGGCGACGCACATCCACCTGAGGCCGGACGACGAGTCGCAGGAAGCGACTGGACGAGCCGATCTTGTTGCCGCACTCGCGGACCAGGATCCGGTGCTCGGTGAGCAGCTGATCCCGGACCACGGTGCCCTCGGCGCCCACGGGGAGGCGCACGAAGAGGAAGTTGCCCTGGGACGGATACACCGTCAGGCCGGGCAGTTGGGACAGCTGGCGGGACATGTCGAGGCGGTCGCGGCGGACCTGGTGCAGGCTCTCCAGGTACTCGGCGCCATGGTCCCGCAGCATGAACACCACGGTCTCCGCGAAGGAGTTGAGGTTCCACTTCGGCAGCATGGAGCGGATCTTGCCGGCCAGGGAGGGGTTCGCGACCAGGTAGCCGAAGCGGATGCCGTGCAGGCCGAAGTTCTTGCCGAGGCTGCGCAGCACGACCACGTTGGGGCGCATCACCGCGTCCTCGACGACGCTCGGCTCGGCCTCCGCGTCGGCGAACTCCAGGAACGACTCGTCGATGATGATCAGGTCCAGATCGGCGAGGGCGTCGCAGAAGGCGAGGATCGTCTGGCGGGGCAGGAAGCCGCCGTCGGGGTTGTTCGGGTTGCAGATGACGGCGACCCGGCTGCCGCGGGAGCGGATGAACTGGATGTACTGCGCCGGGTCGAGGGCGAAGCCGTTGCTCTCCTGGAGCGGGAACATGTCGACGCGCTTGCCGGTCTCCATCGGCTGGTCGGTCCAGCGGCCGAAGGTGGGGACGGGGATGGCCAGGGACTCGCGTACCAGCAAGTGGTCGATCCAGGTGATCAGTTCGGTCGACCCGTTGCCCATCGCGACGCACTGCGGGGGCAGTTGGAGCAGGTTGCACAGCTCACCGGTGATGGTGTCGGCGCTGCTCGGGTAGAACGTGATGATCTCGCGCAGCCGGTGCGTCAGCTCGTCGAACATCGCCGGCGTCGGGAAGTACGGATTGCAGGGGATGCAGAAGTCCAGCGGACCCGACTCCCCGCCGCTCTCTCGTGCCAGCGCGGCCATTGAGGGGCTGTGCGCGCCGGTGCGGAACAGCGAGGTGACGTTGTCGGCCATGGACCCTCCGTCTGTGGGGCGGCCCGCGCGGACATATGCGGGCCGTCCCCTTGTACGGACGTGGCTGCGTCGGTGTTCAACTCATGGGAAAGCTGAGGGGATTTGTTCTCCCCAGCATGTTTCAGTAGCTGAACGAGTGGAGAGTCGTCGAGCGGTACGTCTCACCTGGCCGGAGCGTGGTGGGCGGGAACTCCGGCTGGTTCGGGGAGTCCGGGAAGTGCTGGGTCTCCAGGCACAGCGCGTCGCCCTGGCGGTAGATGGAGCCGCCGGAGCCGACGAGCGTCCCGTCGACGAAGTTCCCGGAGTAGAACTGCAGGCCCGGCTCGGTCGTCGAGACCGTCAGGGTGCGGCCGGAGGCCGGGTCGCGGAGCGTCGCGATGTGCTCCGGCTTCGCCGTGATGCCCTTGTCGAGCACCCAGTTGTGGTCGAAGCCCTGGGCGTACAGCAGTTGCTGGTGCGCCTCGCGGAGGTCCTCGCCGACGGTCTTCTTGACGCGGAAGTCGAAGGGGGTGCCCGCGACGGGGGCCAGCTCACCGGTGGGGATGAGGCCCTTGCCGACCGGGGTGTAGCGGGAGGCGGCGATCTCCAGCTCGTGGTCGTAGACCGAACCGCTGCTCTCGCCCGCGAGGTTCCAGTACACGTGGTTGGTGAGGTTGACGACCGTCGCCTTGTCGGTGGTGGCCTCGTAGTCGATGCGCCAGTCGCCCTGCCCGGTCAGGGTGTACGTGACCTTCGTCTTCAGCGTGCCGGGGAAGCCCATCTCGCCGTCGACGGACGTGTGGTGCAGGTACAGGCCGACGTCGGGGCCCTCGGTGAAGGGCTCGATGTCCCAGACCCGCTTGTCGAAGCCCTCGGCGCCGCCGTGCAGACCGTTCGCGCCGTCGTTGACGTCCGCCTGGTACGCCTTGCCGTCCAGGGTGAACCGGCCCTGGTCGATGCGGTTTCCGTACCGGCCGATCAGCGCGCCGAAGTACGGGCTGGAGGCGACGTAGTCCTCGATGGTGTCGAAGCCGAGGGACACGTTCGCGTACCGGCCGCGGCTGTCGGGGATCTCCAGGGACTGCACGATGCCGCCGTAGGAGAGGACCTTCAGGCGGGTGCCGCCGTTCTCCAGCGACCAGCGGTAGATCTCCGTGCCGTCGGCGAGCTTGCCGAAGAGCTCCTTCACGGGCTTCCTGCCTCCTGTGGCCGTGGGCGGACATGGGTACGGGGGCCCTTTCGGACCCCCGTACGACCTATGGATTTCTTACGAACCGACCTTGCGCTTGTTCCACACGTCGAAGCCGACCGCCGCCAGCAGCACCATGCCCTTGATGACCTGCTGCCAGTCGGTACCGACGCCGACGAGGTTCATACCGTTGTTCAGCACACCCAGGACCAGGCCGCCGATGATGGCGCCGAGGACCGTGCCGACGCCGCCGCTCATCGACGCGCCGCCGATGAACGAGGCGGCGATCGCCTCGAGTTCGAAGTTGAGGCCGGCCTTGGGCGAGGCCGCGTTGAAGCGGGCGGCGAAGACCAGACCCGCCAGGGCCGCCATCATGCCCATGTTCAGGAAGACCAGGAAGGTGACCTTCTTGTCCTTCACACCCGACAGCTTGGCCGCCGGGAGGTTGCCGCCGATCGCGTAGATGTGACGGCCGACGATCGCGTTGCGCATGACGTAGCCGAAGCCGACGACCAGCACACCGAGGATCAGCAGGACCACCGGGGCGCCCTTGTAGCTGGCGAGCAGCAGCGTCACCGTGAGCAGGGCGGAGACCAGCGCCACGATCTTGAGCACGAACAGCTTCACGGGCGGCACTTCGAGCGAGAACTCCTGCGACCGCTTGCGGTCCCGCATCTCCTGGTAGATCACGAAGGCGATCAGGGCGAAGCCGAGCAGCAGGGTGAGGTTGTGATAGTTGGTGTTCGGGCCGACTTCGGGCAGGAAGCCGTTGGCGACCTTCTGCAGCCCCTTCGGGAACGGGCCGAGGGTCTGACCCTCCAGGAAGATCTCCGTCAGACCGCGGAAGAGCAGCATGCCCGCGAGGGTGACGATGAACGATGGAATGCCCAGATACGCGATGAAGAAGCCCTGCATCGCACCGGCGGCGGCGCCCAGCAGCAGACACAGCACCACCGCGAGTGGCCACGGCAGGTCGTTCTTGACCATCAGCACCGCGGCTATCGAGCCGACGAACGCGGTGAGCGAGCCGACCGACAGGTCGATATGGCCCGCGATGATGACCAACATCATGCCCATCGCGAGGATCAGGATGTAGCTGTTCTGCAGCACCAGGTTGGAGACGTTCCGCGGCAGGAGCAGGTCGCCGTCGGTCCACACCGCGAACAGCGCCACGATCAGACCGAGGGCGATCAGCATGCCGTACTGCCGCATATTGCGGCGCATGCCGTCCAGCATCAGCTGGAGCAGGCCGCCGCCGTCGGCGGCCTTGCCCGGCGGCGCGGGGGCCGGGCTCTTGTCGGTCACATCGGTGCTCATCGCGTTACCTCTTTGTCCTTCGTCATCTGGCGCATCAGCACTTCCTGCGTGGCCTCCGCACGCGAGAATTCGCCGGTCAGCCGCCCCGCGGCCATCGTGTAGATGCGGTCACACATACCGAGCAGTTCCGGCAGCTCGGAGGAGATGAAGACGACCGCCTTGCCCTGCGCGGCCAGTTGGTCGATCACGGTGTAGATCTCGAACTTGGCGCCCACGTCGATACCGCGGGTCGGCTCGTCCAGGATCAGCACATCGGGCCCGGCGAAGATCCACTTGCTGAGGACGACCTTCTGCTGGTTGCCGCCCGAGAGCCGGCCCACCTGCTCGAAGACCGTCGGCGCCTTGATGTTCATGGACTTGCGGAAGTCCTCGGCGACCTGGCGCTCCTCGTGCTCGTCGACCACGCCGCGCTTGGAGACCTTCCCCAGCGCGCTGAGGGAGATATTGCGGCCGATGGTGTCGATGAGGTTGAGCCCGTAGTGCTTGCGGTCCTCGGTGACGTACGCGATGCCGTGCTTGACCGCCTCGGGCACGTGCTTCGTACGGATCTCCTTGCCGTCCTTGAAGACCTTGCCGCCGTGGTACCGGCCGTACGTACGCCCGAAGACGCTCATCGCGAGCTCGGTGCGCCCGGCGCCCATCAGTCCCGCGATGCCGACGATCTCCCCGCGGCGCACCTGGAGCGACACATCGTCGACCACCTTGCGCTGCTGGTCGATCGGGTGGTGCACGGTCCAGTTGCGGATCTCCAGGGCCGGAGCCGCGCCCACCTCCGGCTCGTGCGGGGTGCGCTCCGGGAAGCGGTGCTCGAGGTCGCGGCCGACCATCCCGCTGATGATCCGGTCCTCGGTGGTCTCCTTGGCCTTCACGTCGAGCGTCTCGATGGAGCGGCCGTCGCGCAGGATCGTCACCGAGTCCGCGACCTTGCGGATCTCGTTGAGCTTGTGGGAGATGATGATCGAGGTGATGCCCTGCTTCTTCAACTCCAGGATGAGATCCAGGAGTTTGCCGCTGTCCTCGTCGTTCAGAGCCGCGGTCGGCTCATCCAGGATGAGCAGCTTCACCTTCTTCGACAGGGCCTTCGCGATTTCCACGAGCTGCTGCTTGCCCACGCCGATGTCGGCGACGCGGGTGTCGGGGTGGTCGCTGAGACCGACCCGCCGCAGCAGCTCGGTGGCGTGCTTCAGCGTCTCGGACCAGCTGATGATCCCGCGGGTGGCGTGCTCGTTGCCGAGGAAGATGTTCTCCGCGAGGGAGAGATACGGCACCAGGGCAAGCTCCTGGTGAATGATCACAATGCCGTGCTGCTCGCTCGCCCTGATGTCCTTGAAGGTGCAGATCTCACCTTCGAAGAGGATGTCCCCTTCGTAACTTCCGTGCGGGTGGACGCCGGAGAGGACCTTCATCAAGGTCGACTTGCCGGCGCCGTTCTCCCCGCAGATGGCATGGACCTCGCCCTGCTGGACGGTCAGTGTGACGTCCGACAGCGCTTTGACGCCGGGAAAGGTCTTGACGATCGAGCGCATTTCCAGGACGGGTCCCGCCATGGTCGTGCCTTCCAATCCTTGGTGCTGGTGCGGCGATCAGTTGACGTCGCTGGCCTTGACGTAGCCGGAGTCGACGACGACCTTCTGGTAGTTGGTCTTGTCGACGCTCACCGGCTCCAGGAGGAACGCGGGAACGACCTTCGCGCCGTTCTGGTACGTCTCGGTGTCGTTGGTCTTCGGCTTCTTGTCGTTGAGCAGGGAGTCGACCATGTTGCCCGCCACCTTGGCGAGCTCACGGGTGTCCTTGAAGACCGTCTGCGTCTGCTCGTCAGCCTTGATCGACTTCAGCGAGGCGACCTCGGCGTCCTGGCCCGTGACGATCGGCAGCGGCTTGTTCGCGGAGCCGTAGTCGTCCGACTTCAGCGCCGACAGGATGCCGATGGAGATGCCGTCGTACGGCGAGAGGACCGCGTCGACGCGCTCCTTCTTGTACGCGGCGGTCAGCAGGTCGTCCATGCGCTTCTGGGCGGTGCCGCCGTCCCAGCGCAGGGTGGTGACCTGGTTCAGCTTGGTCTGGCCCGACCTGACCACCAGCTGCTTCTTGTCGATGTACGGCTGCAGGACGCTCATCGCGCCCTGGAAGAAGTACTTGGTGTTGTTGTCGTCGTTCGAGCCGGCGAAGAGCTCGACGTTGAACGGGCCCTTCTTGGAGCCGTCCGCCAGACCGAGCTTGTCGGCGATGTACTGGCCCTGCAGCTGGCCGACCTTCTCGTTGTCGAACGAGGCGTAGTAGTCCACGTTCGGGCTGTTGAGGATGAGGCGGTCGTACGAGATCACCGGGATGTCGGCGTCCTTGGCCTGCTGGAGAACGTTGTCGAGCGACTTGTTGTCGATGGCCGCGATGATCAGGGCGCTGACACCCTGGGTGATCAGGTTCTCGATCTGGGAGACCTGCTGGTCCGGGTCGTCCTCACCGTAGACGAGCTTGGTCTTGTAACCCGCGTCCTTCAGGTGCTTCTCGACGTTGGCACCATCAGCGATCCAACGCTCCGAGGACTTGGTCGGCATCGCGATGCCGACGGTGGAGCCCTTGGCGTCCCCCTTGTTCTCCTCGCTGCCGCCCTCGCCGCTCTGCCCGCAGGCAGACAGCGTCAGGGCCAGGGAGGAGGCCGCGGCTATGACGGCGAGTGCACTTCTGCGGTTGCGCATGATCATCATCCTTGATGTGTGAGGGTGCGCCGAAACTGGCGAGGCTGTCGGATTGTGTGCGGCTGCGTGAGCTTTTGTGAAGGGGGTTTATCCGGAACGTTATGAGGGAATCCCGAATCGTTTCAGCTCGCCGGGCAGCCGCGAGCCCAGTGGTGCCATATCGCCGTCCGCTCCGTGCCGCTCCAGCAGGTCGAGAGCGAGCCGGCCGCGCCGCACCCGCTCCTTGGCCGTGCTCAGCGTCAGGTCCCGCATATGGGCCCCGTACGGGTAGATTCCGGGGGCCTTGGACAGGCCGAACTTCAGGTAGAGCGGGGCGCCGCGCCGGATCAGCTCGGCGACCTCGTACATGCGCACATAGCCGCCGAGATCGTCCGGGGCCTCGATGTACATGTCCATGGGGGCCGCGCTGACCCGGCGGATCTCCGTGAGGTGGTCCAGGGTCAGGTCGCTGGGCACGTTGATGGAGTCTCCGCCGAGCTGCTCGTACACGGCGTACGCGGCCGGGTTGACCGGGCCGATCAGCGCGGAGACCTTCAGCGTCGTGTCGGCGGGGATGATCCCGGCCGCACGCGCGCGGTGCAGCGTCCACAGCACGCCCTCATCAGCCACGAGGAGGCACTTTACGCCCAACTCCGTTGCGCGGACGGCGTCTTCGAGACATCCGGCCACCGCGTCATGGCCGCGGGCGCGCAGGCCCCCGCCGCGCGAGTCGGTACGGGTCGAGCCGCCGATGTCCCACGTGCCGCGCGGGCCCGTGAACAGACACAGCTCGATGTCGCGCTCGGCGGTGGCCTCGACCATCTCGGTGATCTCGGCGTCGTTCAGCATCCAGATGCCGCTGCCCTGGCTGATCCGGTGGATCGGCACATCGAGGCGCGAAGACTCCTTGAGGACCACGGCCAGCGCCTCGGGCCCCTCGCAGGAGGGGATCTCGGTGCGCCAGCGGCCGCCACCGGGGAAGGTGTGCGGTGAGGCGTCGGCAGGATCGGGGGCGGGCGCGCCCAGGCCGAGAGCGGAGAGCGCCGGCTCACCGGGTCGTCGGGCTGCCGTGGCGGAAGGGTCGGTCACTAGCTGTCCTTCGCGTTCGATGTTTCGGACATGGTTCGTGGGGTTTGGGAGCACGCCGGTACGGAGCGTCAGGGTCTCCGTACCGGCGTGCGGCTCGTGGGGCGGTGCGGGCGCCACGGGAACTACGGGAACTATGGCTTGATCAGTACCTTGCCGACCTTCGGGTCGCCGGAGCCGACGAGCTCGATGGCCTTCGCGAACTCCTCCAGCGGCAGCTCGTGGGTGACCAGGGGCAGCGGATTGAGCAGACCGGCGCCGAAGACCCGCACCGTGTGCGCCCAGGCGTCCGGGGCCGCACCGAACACGGTGTGCACCTCCAGCTGCCGTACGACGAGATCGGTCGGGTCGAGTCCGTCGGCACCCGGAGCCGGGATACCGGTCAGGACGAGCCGTCCGCCCCGCCGGAGCAGAGCGGCGGCGGTGCGCGCCGCGTCCGCGGACCCGGCGGTCTCGATGACGACGTCGAAGTCGTCGGGGAGTTCCTCGTCCTTCGTACGGAAGTCCGTGGCGCCGAAGTCCTTGGAGAGCACCGCACGGTCCGGGCGGGTGCCGACCACGAGCAGCTCGCCCGGGGAGCCGGCCTTCAGGAACTGCACGGCGAACATCCCGAGCGTCCCGGTGCCGACGACGGCCACCCTCTCGCCCGGCCGGGCGTTCGCCTTGAGCGCGGCGGCGGCGATGCAGGCGGCCGGCTCAAGCAGGGCGGCGGCGGTCAGGTCCGCGTCGTCGGACAGGACGTGCAGCAGCCGTGCCGGGAGCGTCAGCGTGCCCGCCATCGCGCCGGGCTGCGTGAAGCCCGTCTCCTCGTACCCGGCGGAGCACAGCGTCGTCTCGCCCGCGTGGCAGCGGTCGCAGACCTGGCAGTTGCGGAAGCCCTCGCCCACGACCTTGCGGCCTACGAGGGACTCTGGGACCCCGGAGCCGACCGACGCGACCGTGCCGGACCACTCATGGCCGGGCGTGAGGGGGTAACGGACGTACCCCTCGGGCCGGTTGCCCTCGTACACCTCACGGTCACTGCCGCAGATGCCGCTCGCGTGGACCCGTACGAGAGCTTCCCCGGCGGCCGGAGCGACGGGCTCGTGCGGCACCAGCCGGTGCTCGCCCGGCGCCTCGATGACGACGGCAGTGCTCACTGGGACCCCTTGGGCTTGCGCTGCTCCCAGCCGTCCGCCCACAGGTCGAAGCGGGCCTGCTGCTGGGGGAACTCGGCCGCCGCGTCCGTGTCCAGCTCGACGCCGAGACCGGGGGCGTCGGAGAGGTGGAAGTACCCGTCCACGACCTGGGGCGCGCCCTTGACGACCTTCTTGATGTCCGCGTCCGCGAAGTCGTTGAAGTGCTCGAGGATCTTGAAGTTCGGGGAGCTGAAGCCGACCTGGAGGGAGGCGGCGGTCAGGACCGGGCCGCCCACGTTGTGCGGGGCGACGAGCATGTAGTGGGTCTCGGCGGTCGCGGCCAGCTTGCGCGTCTCCCAGATGCCGCCGATGTGGCCGACGTCGGGCTGGATGATGTCCACGGCCTGGCTCTCGAAGAGCTCGCGGAACTCGATGCGGTCGTGGATGCGCTCACCGGTCGCGACCGGCATGTCCACCTTCGCCGCCACCTTCTCCAGCGCCTTGAGGTTCTCCGGCGGAACCGGCTCCTCCAGCCAGGCCGGCTTGAAGGGCGCGAGCTCCTTGGCGAGCCGTACGGCGGTGGCGGGGGAGAAGCGGCCGTGCATCTCCAGCATCAGCTCGGAGTCGGGCCCGATGGCGTCCCGCACGGCCTCGATGAGGGAGACGGAGTAGAGGGTCGCCTCGTGGTCGAGCTCGAAGTGGCCGGTCCCGAAGGGGTCGATCTTGAGGGCCTTGTAGCCGCGCTCCATGACCTGCTGGGCGGCCTTGTGGTACGCCTCCGGAGTGCGCTCCGTGGTGTACCAGCCGTTGGCGTACGCCTTGACCTTGTCGGTGACCTTGCCGCCGAGCAGCTGCCAGACGGGGACGCCGAGGGCCTTGCCCTTGATGTCCCAGCAGGCCATCTCGATCACGGCGATGCCGGACATCACGATCTCGCCGGCGCGGCCGTAGTCGCCGTACTTCATGCGCTTGACGAGGTCCTCGACAGCGAACGGGTCGGAGCCGAGAATGTGGTTGGCCTCTGCCTCCCGCAGATAGCCGAGCAGCGCGTCGGTATGACCCAGCATGCGGGTCTCACCGACTCCGGTGAGCCCCTCATCGGTGTGCACCTGGACGTAGGTCAGGTTCCGCCACGGCGTCCCTACCACGTGCGTGCTGATTCCAGTGATGCGCACTGCAGCTGCTCCCTGTACTCGTCGGCCCTGTTCGAGATTTCGTCACACGTTCGAAATGCTGTCGCGACAGTAAGGATCCGGCGGTCGGAGTGTCAATGGGTCGAGCGGTCGAACGCGTAACGGTTTTGGCGCGAAGGCGGTGGGATGGCGTGGAATGGTCCGGGCTGTCCGCGCCTCGGCCTGCCTGAACAGGGCTTCGGTATGCCTGAACAGGCCACTCCCTACACAACTTTCACAGCTACCCCTAGGAACGTTACCTGCCCGGAATCTAGTCTTCCGGCGTCATGGACTATTGCCACCCGTGCCAACGGCACCTCAACGGCGCCCTCGCCTGTCCGGGGTGCGGCACACCGGCCGAAGCCTGCCGGGCGTACGCCGCGTCGCTGGACGCCGCACACGCGCGGGAGGGCGCGGGTGCGCCCGCGGGCGACGACGGACACGGCGACTCCGACGGCCCCGAGGACTCCTCGGCCGCCGGTGGACGCCGGTCCCGTGGCCGGTCCCACCGCGGGGCGCGGGAGACCCGGCGGGACAGGCGGGCGGCGGTGCACCGGCGTCGCCGGCAGCGGGCGCTGCTGATCGGGGCGGGGCTGCTGCTCGCCGCCGGCGGGCTGAGCCTCGCGGAGCTGGGCAGGGAGTCGCCGTCGGGGCAGCCGAACACCGCCACGGACGACGAGGGCTCGGGTTCGGGGGTTTCTCAGGACGGAGGGTCGGGCTCGTCGGAGGGCGGGGCGGCAGGCTCCGCCGTGACGGACTCCCGGTCGCCGGAGGCGTCGGCTTCTCCTTCGCCCTCGAAATCGAGGAAGCCGGGAGACAAGGGCAAGGACGAGGACGAGAGCAAGAAGCCCTCGCCCACGCCGACGCCGACGCAGGAGGATCCCGAGGACCCCACGCGCCCGCCCCAGTCGGACCCCGACACCCCGGATCCCGGCCCGACGACGAAGCCTCCGGCGCCGGAGCCGACGCCCACGGAGACGTGCACGCGGTTCCTGTTCTTCTGCTCGTAACTCCGCTTCTGGCACCAGAACCGACAACGTCCGGGCCGACCCCAGCGGGTCGGCCCGGACGTCGTACTCAGGTCACTCAGGTCGTAATCGGAGTGATCCCAGTGACCGGAGCGATCAGGCCAGGTCGAACCGGTCCAGGTTCATGACCTTGACCCACGCCTCGACGAAGTCCTGCACGAACTTCGCCTTCGCGTCGTCGCTCGCGTAGACCTCGGCCAGCGCACGCAGCTCGGAGTTCGAGCCGAAGACCAGGTCGGCGCGGGTGCCCGTCCACTTGACCTCGCCCGTGGCGGCGTCGCGCCCCTCGAACGTGGTCTGGTCGGCGGACGTCGACTTCCAGGTCGTACCCAGGTCGAGCAGGTTCGCGAAGAAGTCGTTCGTCAGCTTGCCGGGCGTCTCGGTGAGAACGCCGAGCGAGGACTGCTGGTGGTTGGCGCCCAGGACGCGCAGACCGCCGACGAGGGCCGTCATCTCGGGGGCGCTCAGGGTGAGCAGGTTGGCACGGTCGAGCAGCAGGTACTCGGCCGGCAGGCGGTTGCCCTTGCCCTGGTAGTTGCGGAAGCCGTCGGCGTTGGGCTCCAGCGCGGCGAAGGACTCCGCGTCGGTGTGCTCCTCCGTCGCGTCCACACGACCCGGGGTGAAGGGCACCTCGACGTCGTGGCCGGCGTCCTTGGCGGCCTTCTCCACGGCAGCCGAGCCGCCGAGCACGATCAGGTCGGCCAGGGAGACCTTCTTGGCGCCGGAGTTGAACTCCTGCTGGATGCTCTCCAGGGTGCGCAGGACCGTCGCGAGCTGGTCGGGGTCGTTGGCCTCCCAGCTGCGCTGCGGCTCCAGGCGGATGCGCGCACCGTTGGCGCCGCCGCGCTTGTCGCTGCCGCGGAACGTCGAGGCCGACGCCCACGCGGTGCTGACCAGCTGCGAGACGGTCAGACCCGAGTCGAGGAGCTTGGCCTTGAGGGACGCGATGTCCGCGGCGTCGATGGTCTCACCCTCGGCCTGAGGCAGCGGGTCCTGCCACAGGAGGGTCTCCTCCGGGACCTCCGGGCCGAGGTACAGCGACTTCGGGCCCATGTCGCGGTGGGTCAGCTTGTACCAGGCGCGGGCGAAGGCGTCCGCGAACTCCGCCGGGTTCTCGTAGAACCGGCGCGAGATCGGCTCGTAGATCGGGTCGAAGCGCAGCGACAGGTCGGTGGTGAGCATCGTCGGGAGCTTCGTCTTCGACGCGTCGTGCGCGTCGGGGATGATCGCCTCGGCGTTCTTCGCCACCCACTGGTTCGCGCCGGCCGGGCTCTGGGTGAGCTCGTACTCGTACTCGAAGAGGTTCTTGAAGAAGTTGTTGCTCCACTGCGTGGGCGTCTCCGTCCACGTCACCTCCAGGCCGGAGGTGATGGCGTCGCCGCCCTTGCCGGTGCCGTGGGTGCTCTTCCAGCCCAGGCCCTGCTCCTCCATGGAGGCGGCCTCGGGGTCGTTGCCGACGGCGTCCGCCGGGCCGGCGCCGTGCGTCTTGCCGAAGGTGTGACCGCCCGCGATGAGGGCGACCGTCTCCTCGTCGTTCATCGCCATCCGGCGGAACGTCTCGCGGATGTCACGGGCCGCGGCGATCGGGTCCGGGTTGCCGTTCGGGCCCTCCGGGTTGACGTAGATGAGACCCATCTGGACGGCGCCGAGGGGGTTCTCCAGCTCGCGGTCACCGCTGTAGCGCTGGTCGTCGAGCCAGGTGGTCTCGGGGCCCCAGTACACGTCCTCCTCGGGCTCCCAGACGTCCTCACGGCCACCGGCGAAGCCGAAGGTCTCGAAGCCCATCTGCTCCAGGGCGACGTTGCCGGTGAGGATCATGAGGTCGGCCCAGGAGATGGACTGGCCGTACTTCTTCTTGACCGGCCACAGCAGACGGCGCGCCTTGTCCAGGTTGCCGTTGTCCGGCCAGCTGTTGAGCGGGGCGAAGCGCTGCTGACCGGCGCCGGCGCCACCACGGCCGTCGCTGATGCGGTAGGTGCCGGCGCTGTGCCAGGCCATACGGATCATCAGCGGGCCGTAGTTGCCGAAGTCGGCGGGCCACCAGTCCTGCGAGCTGGTGAGCACCTCGGCGATGTCCTGCTTCACCGCGGCCAGGTCGAGGTTCTTGAACGCCTCGGCGTAGTCGAACTCCTCGCCCAGCGGGTTGGCCACGGCGGGGTTCTTGGCAAGGATCTTCAGGTTGAGCCGCTCCGGCCACCACTGGCGGTTGCCGCCGCCCTGCGTCGGGTGCAGGGCACGCCCGTGCGCGACCGGGCAGCCGCCCGCGCCCTCCGCCTTGGGATCGGTGACGATTGCGTCGGGGTTCTCGGCCATTGGGGGAATCCTTCCGAACTACTAGTGGATCACGGTGCTCATCAGGTACCGCGGGGGGTGGAACAGTCGGGGCACACGCCCCAGTAGATGACCTCGGCCTCATCGACGGAGAAGCCGCGGCTGTCGGACGCGGTGAGGCAGGGGGCATGGCCGACCGCACAGTCGACGTCCGCGAGGACGTCGCACGACCGGCACACGAGATGGTGATGGTTGTCCCCGACACGCCCCTCGAACCGGGCCGGGCTGCCGGGCGGTTCGATACGGCGTACGAGGCCCGCCGCGACGAGCGCGTGCAGCCCCTCGTACACGGCCTGCAGGGAGACCTGGCCCAGCCGCTCGCGCACCCCGGAGGCGATCGCCTCGACACCGAGGTGATCACCACGGCGAACGGTCTCCAGCAACGCGACACGGCCGGCCGTCACCCGCAGACCGACACCGCGCAGCTCATCGGCGGTGCTCGGGGACTGGGAGGCGGTCATGGCGCCCAACCTACATCGCCTAACACGAACGATTCAAGAAAAAGAACGGTTCTAATCTTGGGGAGTGTCGGGCCCTGTGCCGGACGGCACTCTCAGGTGCGTCACGGCTCGGGCAGCGGGCCTCAAGGTGGCGCCCAAAGCTCAGGATGCAGTCCCGAGCATCCGCAGAAGCAGGTCCCGCAAAGCCAACCGCTCATCCCGGGGCAACTCCGCCAACGGCTCACGCGCAAAGTGGAGCGACTCACGAAGCCCCCGGGCGACCCGTCGCCCTTCATCGGTGACCGCCGCCAACTTCACCCGCCGGTCACCGGGGTCGGGCCGCCGCTCGACGAGCCCGCGCGACTCGAGCCGGTCCACGATCCCGGTCACATTCGACGGCTCGCACTTGAGCTTCTGGGCCAGTCGCCGCATGGGCAACGGCTCCAGGCAGAGCAGGCTCAGCAACCGAGCCTGCGCCCCCGTCAGCGCATGCTCGGCAGCAGCGTCGTCGTACTCCTCGTGGTAGCGAGCCACCACCGTGCCGATGAGGTCGACGACCTCCAGGGTCAGGGCATCGGGGCGGGTCTTCTGCGGGGCGGCCATGCGCTCCAGCGTACCCGCATTACTTGACAAACTGAAATATTCGGGCGCATGCTTGTTTCAGGTACTGAAGTAAATTGAAAGGCTCCCCATGATCAACCGCGAATGGCACCTCCTCAGCCGCCCCGCCGGCTGGCCGAAGCCCGAGGACTTCGCCCTCGTCGAGACCGAGGTCGAGCAGCCGGGCCCGGGCCAGGTGCTGGTACGCAACCAGTACCTCAGCGTGGACCCGTACATGCGCGGCCGTATGAGCGCCGCGAAGTCGTACGTCGCCCCCTACGAACTCGGTGAGCCCATGCAGGGCGGCGCCGTCGGCGAGGTCGTCGCCTCGAACGCCGAGGGCTTCGCGGTCGGCGACCACGTCCTGCACTTCCTCGGCTGGCGGGAGTACGCCGTCGTGGCCGCCAAGCAGGCCGTCAAGGTCGACCCCGAGGCGGCGCCGCTGAGCACGTACCTCGGTGCGCTCGGCATGACGGGCCTGACCGCGTACGCGGGGCTGCTGCGCGTCGGCGCCTTCAAGGAGGGTGACGCGGTCTTCGTCTCCGGTGCGGCCGGTGCCGTCGGCAGCCAGGTCGGGCAGATCGCCAAGCTCAAGGGCGCCTCACGGGTCATCGGCTCCGCCGGGTCCGACGAGAAGGTCAAGCTGCTGGTCGAGGAGTACGGCTTCGACGCCGCCTTCAACTACAAGAACGGCCCGGTCTGGGAGCAGCTCAAGGAGGCCGCCCCGGACGGCATCGACGTCTACTTCGACAACGTCGGCGGCGAGCACCTCGAGGCCGCGATCGGCGCGCTCAACCTGCGGGGCAGGGTCGTGATCTGCGGCATGATCTCGCAGTACAACGCGACCGAGCCGACTCCCGGCCCGCGCAACATGGTCAAGATCCTCCAGAACCGGCTCCGCGTCGAGGGTGTTCTGGTCGGTGACCACTACGACCTGCAGTCCGAGTTCGTCCAGGAGGTCGGCCCCTGGATCCGCTCCGGCGAAATGAAGTACCGCGAGACGGTCGTCGAGGGCATCGAGAACAACCTGGAGGCGTTCCTCGGCGTCCTGCGCGGCGACAACACCGGCAAAATGATCGTCAAGCTCTGACAGTTGACGGCCCCTCAGCCCAAAAGCTGACGGAGCCTCAGGACCGCCAGGGAGAGGCCGCACCCATTCAATATGGGTGCGGCCTCTTCGGTTCGCCCAACCCAGAAGAGCGCCACGTTACTCAACCGTGACGCCTTCTCCTTGCAGCCCTCTTGACCGTCATGGATTGTTAGCGCTCACAATGACGTCCGCATTCACCAGTCGGCGACCCTCGCCGGCCAACGGTGTTCAACGGCATCCAAGGAGGCGCGGCCGTGGCACACGCACAGCTTCGACCGCCCACGATGGCGGATGTCGCACAACTCGCAGGGGTCTCGCACCAGACCGTCTCCCGCGTCCTGGGGGACCACCCCAATGTGCGGGACGAGACCCGGACCAAGGTGCTGCACGCGATCAAGGAACTGGGCTACCGCCGCAACTCCTCCGCACGAGCCCTGGCAACCCGGCGCACCCGCACCCTGGGTGTGGTCGCTTCCAACACCACCCTCTTCGGGCCGGCCAGCACGCTGTTCGCGATCGAGGAGGCCGCACGTGCCGAGGGGTATCTCGTCTCGACGGTGAGTCTGCGCAAGCTGACCGTGGAGACGTTGTCCGAGGCCCTCGACCACCTCAGCGAGGGCGGGGTGGAGGGGGTCATCGCCATCGCCCCCCAGCGGTCGGCGGTGGACGCCCTGGCCGAACTCTCCAGCCCTTTCCCGGTGGTTGTCGTCGGCGGTGGGCAGCCGGAAGGGGACATCCCCAGCGTCAGCGTGGACCAGCACCTGGGGGCGCGACTGGCCACCAGTCATCTGCTGGCCGCCGGGCACCGCAAGGTCTGGCACCTCTCCGGGCCCGAGGACTGGCAGGAGGCGGCCGACCGGGTCGTCGGCTGGCGGGCGACCCTCGAGGAGTCCGGTATCGAGCCGCCCACGCTGCTGCACGGGGACTGGAGTCCGCTGTCGGGCTACCGCGCCGGCCAGGAACTGGCCGGCTGGGTGGGCCGCGGGCTCACCGCCGTCTTCGTCGCCAACGACCAGATGGCGCTGGGGGTGTTGCGGGCCCTGCGTGAGGCGGGGGTGCGAACTCCCAAGGATGTGGCGGTGGTCGGCTTCGACGACATCCCGGAGTCGGAGTTCTTCGCTCCGCCACTCACCACCGTCCGGCAGGACTTCTCGACCGTCGGCAAGCGGAGCATCGCCCTGCTTCTCGACCTCGTGGAGGGCCGGGCTCTGTCCGGGGCACCCCGGATCGCCATCGAACCGCAACTCGTCGTTCGCGCCAGTACGTTTCCGTACGCCCCTCAGCCGGAGGGCGTGCTGAACTGACGCGACACCCATCGGTCGCATACGCACCTACGCGGCCGGTATTTCGAACAATGATCGACAGGCTGGACGTTGTGCGGCCGGTCCCATCGAGTACCAGCGGGTCCATACCCGGGCCGGCTCTTCAAAGGAGAAGACAGATGCTCAACAGAAGGAACTTCCTCACCGCGGCGGTCGGCGTGGCGGCTGCGGGCGGCCTGGCGGCCTGCGCCAAGGAGGACGAGGGCTCCTCCACCTCCTCCTCCGGCGGCAGCGGCGGCGGCAAGAAGCTCACCCTCGGCTTCTCCCAGGTCGGCTCGGAGAGCGGCTGGCGCAGCGCCAACACCGACTCGGTCAAGGCGTCGGCCAAGGAGGCGGGCTACAACCTCAAGTTCTCCGACGCGCAGCAGAAGCAGGAGAACCAGATCTCCGCGATCCGCAGCTTCATCGCCCAGAAGGTGGACGTCATAGCCTTCTCGCCGGTGGTCGTCACCGGCTGGGACGCGGTGCTCAAGGAGGCCAAGGCCAAGAAGATCCCGGTCGTCCTCACCGACCGCTCCGTCGAGACCTCCGACGAGTCCCTGTACGTCACCCTCGTCGGCTCGGACTTCACGGACGAGGGCCGGCGCGCGGCCAAGATCCTGGAGAAGGTCCTCGAGAAGGCCGGCCACAAGGGTGCCGTGAAGATCGCACAGCTGGAGGGCACCACCGGTGCCGCCCCCGCGATCGAGCGTGCCAAGGGCTTCAAGGAGGTCATGGACGCCGACCACAAGGACGACTGGAAGATCGTCGTCAGCCAGACCGGTGACTTCACCCGCGCCGGCGGCAAGCAGGTCATGGCGGCCTTCCTGCAGTCCAACCCGGACATCGACGTGCTGTTCGCGCACAACGACGACATGGGCATCGGCGCCATCCAGGCCATCGAGGCGGCCGGCAAGAAGCCCGGCAAGGACATCCTGATCGTCACGGTCGACGGCGTGAAGGACGGCTTCGTCGCCATGTCCGAGGGCAAGATCAACGCCATCGTCGAGTGCAACCCGCTGCTCGGCCCCCAGCTGATGGAGGTCGTGCAGAAGGTCAAGGACGGCGAGACGGTCGAGCGCTGGATCAAGACCGAGGAGAGCGACTTCATGCAGGACCAGGCCAAGGAAGTCCTCCCGAGCCGCAAGTACTGACCGATCGCACCCACCGGCAGGGAGCCCACGGCCGACCAGACCCTTGGTCCCGGGGCTCCCTGCGGGCCGAAACGAATTCCATGAATTCAACGAGGAGCGCTGCCATGGCAGAGCCGCGGCCCGTCCTGGAGATGACGGGCATAGTCAAAGAATTTCCGGGGGTACGGGCTCTGTCCGGTGTCGACTTCCGGCTCTTCCCCGGCGAGATCCACGCCCTGATGGGCGAGAACGGAGCCGGGAAGTCCACCCTCATCAAGGTGCTGACCGGCGTCTACGCGCTGGATGACGGCACCATCACCCTCGACGGGCAGCCCGTGCAGATCGACAGCCCGCTGCAGGCGCAGCAGGCCGGGATCAGCACGGTCTACCAGGAGGTGAACCTCTGCCCCAACCTGTCGGTGGCGGAGAACATCTTCATCGGACGTGAACCCACCCGCTTCGGCCGCATCCAGTGGAACCGGATGCGCAAGGAAGCGGCGGAACTGGTCGACCGGCTCGGCCTCGACATCGACGTGACCGCGCCCCTGTCCTCGTACCCGCTGGCCGTCCAGCAGCTGGTGGCGATCGTACGGTCGGTGGGCACCGGCGACAGCGACGGCGAGGGATCCGGCACCAAAGTGCTGGTCCTGGACGAGCCGACGTCCAGCCTGGACCGCGACGAGGTCCTCGAACTGTTCCGCCTGATGCGGCAGTTGAGGGATGAGGGCGTCGCGATCCTCTTCGTCTCGCACTTCCTCGACCAGATCTACGAGATCTGCGACCGGATGACCGTCCTGCGCAACGGCGGCCTCGTCGGCGAGCACATGGTGAGCGAGCTCGACCAGGTCGGACTGATCGAGCTCATGATCGGCAAGGCCCTGGACCAGCTGGAGGGGCTCCACGAGCACCAGCTGCACTCCGACGTCGGCGAGACGCTGGTCAAGGCGGACAGCCTCGGCAGGACGGGCGGCATCGCCCCCTTCGACCTGGAGATCAAGAAGGGCGAGGTCGTCGGCCTTGCCGGCCTGCTCGGGTCGGGCCGTACGGAACTCGCCCGGCTGCTCTTCGGCGCCGACCAGCCGGACAGCGGCAAGCTGACCATCGGCGGCAAGCAGGTCTCGATGAGCGCGCCGAACGACGCGATCGGCGCCGGCGTCGCGTTCTGCTCGGAGAACCGCAAGACCGAGGGCCTCGTACCGGATCTGACGGTGCGGGAGAACATCATCCTGGCCCTCCAGGCGGCCCGCGGCTGGACCCGGCCCATCCCGGTCTCCCAGCGCGATGAACTGGTCGCCAAGTACATCAAGGCGCTGGACATCCGCCCCGCCAACCCGGAGGCACGGGTGGGCCAGCTCAGCGGCGGCAACCAGCAGAAGGTGCTGCTCGCCCGCTGGCTGATCACCCAGCCGAAGATGCTGATCCTGGACGAGCCGACGCGCGGCATCGACGTCGGCGCGAAGGCGGAGATCCAGAAGCTGGTGGTCTCGCTGTCCGAGGAGGGCATGGCCGTGCTGTACATCGCGGCCGAGCTGGAGGAGGTACTCCGGCTCAGCCACACCATCGGAGTGCTGCGTGACCGCCGGCTGGTGGCGCGGCTCACCAACGGGCCCGAGATCACCACCAGCAAGATCCTCGAGACCATCGCGAGCGGAGAACACCAGTGACCACCACTCCCCGATGGCGAGCACTGACCCACCACCACCTGTTCTGGCCCGTCGCGGTCCTGGTCGTCCTGCTGCTCGTCAACGTTCCCTTCACCCCTGACTTCTTCTCCATCCGGATGACGAACGGCCACCTCCACGGCAGCCTCGTCTCCATCGTGCTGTTCGGCTCGCCCCTGATCCTGGTGGCGGTCGGCATGACCCTGGTCATCGCCACCGGCGGAATCGACCTCTCCGTCGGCGCCGTGGTCGCCATCACCGGGGCCCTGACCTGTTCGTACATCAGTGATCAGTCCGATCAGAGCGCCTTGTCCGGTGTCTTCCTGGCCATGGGCATCGGCCTGCTGGCCGCGGTGATCTGCGGACTGTGGAACGGCTTCCTCGTCGCCCGGATGGGCATCCAGCCGATCATCGCCACGCTGATCATCATGGTCGCCGGACGTGGCGTGGCCCAGCTGATCACCGACGGGCAGATCATCACCGTCAACAGCGAGCCGTTCAAGATGATCGGCGGCGGCTACTGGCTGACCCTGCCGTTCTCCATCTTCGTGGTGGCGGTCGTCGTCGCCGTGACCGTGATGCTGACCCGCCGTACGGCGCTCGGCCTGCTCGTGGAGTCGGTCGGCGGCAACGCGGAGGCCAGCCGTCTGGTGGGCATCAGGTCCCGCCGCATCAAGATCATGGTGTACGTGTTCTGCGCGGTGTGTGCGGGCATCGCGGGCCTGATGATCAGCTCCAACACCTCGGCCGCGGACGGCAACAACGCCGGCCTGTGGATCGAACTCGACGCGATCCTCGCCGTGGTGATCGGCGGCACCTCGCTGCTGGGCGGCCGGTTCTCCATCGGCGGCACGGTGGTCGGCGCCCTCGTCATCCAGACCCTGACCACCACGATCTACACCATCGGTGTGCCGACCCAGACCAACCTGGTCTTCAAGGCCGCCGTCGTCATCGTCGTCTGCCTGCTGCAGTCCCCGAAGTTCCGCGCCAAGGTCTTCCGCGGCAAGTTCGGCACCAAGCCCGGCGCGAAGGGCGGCACCGGTCAGCCCGCCGCGGCCCCGGCGGACACCGCCCCGGCGCCCGAGGCCGCTCCCAAGATGGAGGTGTCGTGATGAGCACGACCACGAAGACCCCCACGGCCCCCGAGAGCCGTACGCCGGCGCCGTCCAGGGCCGCGACTCTGCTCGGCGACCGGCGGCTGCCCGTCCTGGTGACGGCCGGGCTCTTCCTCGCGATGTACGTGGCGGGCCTCAGCCGGTACCAGAACTACGGGTTCGGCGAACCGCAGGTCTTCATGAACCTGTTCATCGACAACGGCTATCTGCTGGTCGCCGCCGTCGGGGTCACCTTCGTCATCCTCTCCGGCGGCATCGACCTCTCCGTCGGCTCCGTCATCGGTTTCACCACCATGTTCACGGCATGGCTGGTGGAGCGTCAGGGCCTGCCGATCCTGGTCGTCATCCCCATGGCGCTGGCCGTGGGCGCCTTCGGCGGCTTCCTGATGGGCTATGTGATCCACAACTTCGAGATCCAGCCCTTCATCGTGACCCTCGCCGGCCTCTTCCTCTTCCGGGGCCTGTGCCTGGTCATCAGCAAGGAGTCCATCTCCATCGGCGACCCCTCGGTCAGCAGCATGGCCGGGGCGCAGGTGAACCTGGGGGCGGGCTTCCTCTCGATCGGCGCGATCGTCGCGCTGGTCGTCCTCGCCGGGGCGTTCTACGTCCTGCACTACACGCGCTTCGGACGCCGGGTGTACGCCGTCGGCGGCAACGAGCAGTCGGCGCTGCTGATGGGCCTTCCGCAGGGCGGCACGAAGATCGCCGTCTACACGATCAGCGGCTTCTGCTCGGCGCTCGCCGGGCTGCTGTTCACCCTGTACATCCAGTCCGGTGACCCGCTGCACGCCACCGGCATGGAGCTCGACGCGATCGCCGCGGTCGTCATCGGCGGCACGCTGCTCACGGGCGGCTCCGGCTATGTGATCGGCACCCTGTTCGGCGTCCTCGTCCTGGGCCTGATCAAGAGCATCATCCAGTTCGAGGGCACGCTCAGCTCCTGGTGGACGAAGATCGCCACGGGTGTGCTGCTGTGCGCGTTCATCCTGATCCAGCGGGCGATGACGACTCGTAAGAAAGCCTGACCCGGACGCAGGCTCCGGTCAACGCACCGTGACAGCAAGGGAGTTACCCCGCTGAGAGGGGCTCCCTTGCTGTCGCGTTCATCAGCTCACCGACAGTTCCGCCCAGATGGTCTTGCCGTCGTCCGTGTGGCGGCTGCCCCAGCGCTCGGTGAGCTGGGCGACGAGCAGCAGTCCGCGGCCGCCCTCGTCGAAGGTCTTGGCCCGGCGCAGATGCGGGGCCGTGTCGCTGCCGTCCGACACCTCGCAGATCAGCGTGGCGTCATCGTGGATCAGGCGCAGCCGGACGGGCGGACTGCCGTGCCGGATGGCGTTCGTGACCAGTTCACTCACCACGAGTTCGGCCGCGAACGCCGCCTCGTCCAGACCCCAGACGCCCAACTGCTCGGTCGCGTACTTCCTTGCACGTGCCACCAGGGCCGCGGCAGGAGGAACATCCCAGGTCGCGACCTGGGAGGCGGCGAGGCCCTGAGTGCGGGCCAGCAGGAGCGCCACGTCGTCCGCCGCACCGTCAGGCGGCAGCAGGGTCCGTACGAGGTCCTGGCACGTCTCGTCCAGCGAACCGGCGGATCGCGCCAGCACCTGGCACAGGAGCTCGTAACTCCCGTCGATGTCCCGGACACGATTCTCGATCAGGCCGTCGGTGCACAGGGCGAGCACGGTTCCTTCGGGCAGTTCGAGTTCCATGCACTCGAAGGGCAGTCCGCCCACGCCCAGCGGCGGGCCCGCGGGCACGTCGATCTGCCGGGGGGAACCGCCCGGGACGGCCATGACCGGTGGCGGATGGCCGGCCCTGGCGAACGAGCAGCGGCGAGAGACCGGGTCGTACACCGCGTACAGACAGGTGGCGCCCACCTCGCCGGTGGCATGTCCGTTCCCGGCCTCCGCGGAAAGTCGTACGACGAGGTCGTCCAGGTGCGTCAGCAGCTCGTCCGGCGGCAGGTCGACGTCGGCGAGCGTGCGTACGGCCGTGCGCAGCCGCCCCATGGTGGCGGAAGCCTGGATCCCGTGGCCGACGACATCACCGACGACCATGGCGACGCGCAGCCCGGACAGCGGAATGACGTCGAACCAGTCCCCGCCCACCCCCGCGCGCGCCGCCGGAAGGTAGCGCGAAGCCGTCTGCAGCGCGGCAGTTCGGGGCAGCGTCTGCGGCAGCAGGCTGCGTTGCAGGACCAGCGCGGTCTCGCGCTCGCGGGAGAAGCGGCGGGCGTTGTCGACGCAGACGGCCGCTCTGGCCGTGATCTCCTCGGCCAGCAGCACATCTTCGGTGGTGAAGGGCTCGGGGCTGCGGTACCGCACGAACACGGCGACGCCGAGGGTCGCGCCACGGGCCCGGATCGGGACCGACATCGCCGAGTGCAGGCCGTACTCCTTGACCCGCTCCGTGCGCATCGAGTCCCCGGCGAGCCATTCCTGGAGGGCGGCGACCGGGTCCGACCGCACGGTCGTCCGCCCGGCCAGCAGCGCGTCCGCCTGCGGCGACGAGGCCGGATATGTGTCGGCCTCGCCCGGCTCGATCACGGCTTCGGGGCAGCCCGGCGTGATGGACCGATGGGCGGCACGGCGCAGGACCACGGGGGCGTCCGGCGTGCTCGCCGGGGACGCGCCACTGTCGTCCGGCGGATCCATGAGGTCGACGCTCACGAAGTCGGCGAGACCGGGGACGCACACATCGGCCAGTTCCTGGGCGGTGCGCGTGACGTCGAGCGTGGTGCCGATGCGAATGCTCGCCTCGTTGACCAACTGCAGCCGCTGGCGGGCCAGATCCTGCTCCGTGATGTCGTGGGCGGTCAGACAGACCCCGCGCACCACGCCGTCGGCGTCGGTCAGGGGCGCGAACTTCGCCGACCACGGGTGTGCGTGCTCCTCCCCGCCCGTACGTAAGTAGACGTCCACGTCCTGCTGTTGCCCGGTGCGGAACGCCCGGCGCAGATGCCGCTCGAGTTCCTCGCTCTGCCGTTTGCCACCGATCTCCGTGAGCCGCAGGCCGCGGATGCGCTCCTCGGGCAGACCGATGACGCGTTCCATCGCCTCGTTGATCCTGTGCAGCCGTAACCGGTCGTCGTAGATCGCCATGGGGCACGGAGACTGCGCCAGCAGCGCTGCCGACAAAGGGTCGTCGGACGGCAGCGGGCCTCTGTCCCCCAGCGGGCAGATCACCCGCCACTCGACGCGGTCGCCGGACTCCGGCCGACTGCGGTGGGCGAGCAGCCACACGGACACCTCATGGCCGTCGCGGTGGCGCAGGGTGAGGCCGCCGCTCCAGCGGTCGGCCGCCGCCTCCGGAAGTACGATCTTGCTGCCCGGGGCCAGCAGCCGCTCCGCGGGCCGGCCGACGACGTCAGGCGCCGTGTGCCCGAGCAGCCGTTGGGCGCCCTCGCCCCATTCGACGACGGCGCCGGTGCTGTCGATGACCGCCTGTGCCGAACCGGCCTCGTCGAAGGGGTCCTTCGGTCCTTCTCGCGCGGTGTCCTGGTGCCGGCTCATCCTCTTCGAGTCTCGTTTCTCCCGGCTCGAGATCTTGAGCTGTGAAACGCAAGAGCCCTCGGTGAACAGAATTCTGTTTGAAGGCTAAAGTGCGCGCCGAGGTCGCGGCAGCCTTACTGCCGAGTTTGCGGCCCGCCTCACACACGAAGCGGCGCCCGGGGCACATGCCCCGGACGCCGCTCCATCGTGGCGAGCCGGTCCGTCAGCTGAAGATGATGCCGAAGGCCTTGCTGCCGGTGCGGTTGTCGTAGACGACGTCGCCGGTGGACTTCTTCCAGATCTTGATGCGGTACGTGTCAGGGGAATCGGTGACGGTGATACGGAAGCCGTAGCCGCCGGTGCCGTTGACCGTGCCGGAGCCCTGGTACTGGGCTTCGGAATCCGTGACCACCAGCCAGTCGGAGGAAGTGGAACGGAACTTCAGCTTGGCGGCCGCGTAGTCGAAGGTGGCGTTGCCGCTCGGAACGGTGGCGCCCTTCTTGTACTTGGCGCCGAAGGAGAAGGCCGCCGGACCCTTCAGGGAGGGCTTGGCGGGGTAGGCGCCGGCCGGGGAGGCGATGATGCCCGCACCCGCCACGGGACCGGCCGCCCGGTCGTACACGACCAGTTCGGCCAGCTTCCTGCTGTCCGAGCCGCCGTCGTCGTCCTTGACGGTGATCTCCGGACGGTAGAGGCCCGCCTTGGTGTAGGTGTGCGCGGCCTCGCAGCCGGAGGCGGTGACCTTGCCGGCGGTGGGCTCGGTGCCGTCCTTCCAGTCGACCCGGCAGGTCTGGGTGTCGCCGGAGCCGACATCGGTGAAGTCGGCCGTGACGACCGCGCTCTTGCCCACCGACACCGGCGACGACGGGCCCGTACCGGCCGTGATCACCGGGGACGCGTTGTCCACGGTCACGGTGAGCGTGTCGCTGCTGCGGCCACCGGTCAGCGTGACCTCGTACGTGCCGTCGTCGTCGCAGGTGATCGCGGTGAGGATGGCGTCGGGGTCGGAGAAGACGCAGGGCGCTCCGTCCTCCACCGACCACTTCGGGTCGCCGGCTCCGGAGATGGTGCCGGTGAGGGAGATCGCGCTGCCCTCGGTGCCGGAGGCGTCCGGGCCCGCGCGGACGACGGTGACCGGGTCGATGCTCTCCAGGGTCGGGACGACCTTCTTGATCAGGCCGTCGGAGTCGAACTCCAGCTTGTCGAGGGTGGTTTCACGGTGGGTGCCGTCACCGCCCGGGATGGCGAAACGGTGGTAGGCGATGTACCAGTCGTCGGAGTTCGGCACCTTCACCACCGAGTGGTGGCCGGGGCCCTTGACGCCCAGCGAGAGGTCCTTCTCCAGGATCACGCCCTGCTTGGTCCAGGGACCGGTCGGGGAGTTCCCGGTGGCGTAGGCGACGCGGTAGTCCTCGTCCCGCGTGTCGTTCTCCGACCACATGAAGTAGTAGGTGCCCTTGCGCTTGATGACGAAGGTGCCCTCGTTGTAGCCGCTCGGGGTGATGTCGGTGACCTTCGAGGCGTCGAACGACACCATGTCGTCGTTCAGCGGCACGACATACGCCCTGCCGTTGCCCCAGTACAGATACGACTGGCCGTCGTCGTCCGTGAAGACCGCCGGGTCGATCATCTGGCCCGGGTAGGCGCCACGCGGGACCAGCGGCTTGCCCAGGGGGTCCTTGAACGGGCCGGTGGGCGAATCGGAGACCGCGACGCCGATGTTCGTGTCGGCCGAGTAGTAGAAGTAGTACTTCCCGTCCTTCTCGCCCATCGTCGGCGCCCAGGCCCGGCTGTCGGCCCAGCTGACGTCCGGTCCCAGGTCGAGGATGACGCCGTGGTCCTCCCAGTTGACCAGGTCCTTGGAGGAGTACGCCTTGAACTGCGTGCCGCTCCAGCCCGGGAAGCCGTCAGTCGTCGGGTAGATGTAGAAGGTGTCGCCGAACCTGACGATGTTCGGGTCGGCGGTGAGCCCCGGCAGGACCGGGCTCTTCATCTCCAGGGCCCGGACCGTCCAGGTGCGCTTCTCGCCGTCCGAGCCGGTCACCTCGTACGTCACCGGCCCGGTGAAGTCGCGCAGGGTGCCGGACGCGGGGCTGATCGTCGCGCCGTGGGCGAGGCCGAACTCCGGCGCCAGGGCGGTCACATCACTGCCCGCGGTCAGCGGGAGCGTGATCCTGCTGTCCGCGTCGTCGATGATCGCGTCGGTCTTCAGCGCGGGGTGGGTCGCCGAGGCGATCCCCGTGGTGTTCCCGCTGAGCTCCAGGATCTCGGCGGGCGACAGCGCCCGGTTGTAGATCCGGAAGTCGTCGACCTCGCCGCCGAAGTACGGGTCGGGGGCGTACATGGACTTGCCGATGTAGCCGGAGTAGCCCTTCGACGCGTCGTACATCTCGGACGGCTTGATGGTGACGCCGGTCGCCCGGGCCGCCTCGGCGCCGTCGACGTAGAGGACCGCCGTCTCGGTCGCGCCGTTCACCGTGACGGTGACGTGCTTCCACTTGTCCGGGGTGAGCTGCGAGCCGCCGATCATCTGCGTCTCGCCCGACCAAGTGGCCTTGGTGATCGCGGAGAAGACCTTGCCGGCGCCGTTGGACGGGGTGGCGAAGAGGTACTTGTCGCTGTCCGGCCCCAGCCCGAAGAGCCACTGGAAGTTGTCCCCGCCCTTCCACTTCACGTGGGTGGAGACGGTGACGCTGTCAGCGCCCTTCAGAACGCCGTTCGGGATGCTGACGTACGGGGAGGTGGTGGAGGAGCCGGCACCGCCTGACATCTTGAAGGAGCCGTCCTTGACCCCCGTTCCGAAGTCGGGCGTACGGACGTACGTGCCGTGGTAGCCGTGCCCGCTGGAGTCACGGGCGATGTTGCCGCCGGTCTCGTCGAAGTCGTAGCGCAGCAGCAGGTCGGCGGGCACGTCCGGGCCTTGAGCCGAGACCGTGACCTCGGCCTTGGCCTTGAGTGCGGCGCCGTCGGGCAGGCTGCCCTCCACCGTGAAGGTGCCGGCCTGCGCGTACGCCGAGGCCGGGACGTCGTCCCAGGTGACGGCGACGGGCCGCTTGGCGCCGTCCGCGTACTCGGCGATCACGGTGCCCGGCAGGACCGGTGCCTCACCGATGCCCGTCGTCACCTTCACGTCCTCGACCGACTTGACGAGCTCGTCCGACTGATAGGCCTTCAGCAGCCGGTCGTACTCGGCCTGCGTGACCGGAAGTACCGTGCCGTGACGGGGCTTTGACGGCAGGTCATATCCGGTGGACGGCGTCCAGTTGCCGGAGTCGAGGTCCGTCGTCTCGAACGGGATGTAGCCGCGGCCGCCGAACTCGTCGAGGAACGCGTACCACTTCTCCTCGGTGTTGGACTTGAAGACCAGCGGCCCCTCGGCGGCGCTCATCTCCCCCTTGCCGATGCCCTCGGCGACGAAGTCGTAAGAGGGGTCGAGGATCGAGTCGCTCTTCTCGTGGAAGATGAACTTGCTGTTCGGAGTGGAGGAGGTGTTGTTCCGCTCGTCCTTGGACAGACGGTGATACGTGCCGTCGTGCTCGATCATCGTCGAGTCGATGACCGAGTAGCCGCGGTCGATCCAGACCTTGGGCTCGCTGAAGGTGTGGAAGTCGCGGGTGGTGGCGTACATCATGCGGTTGTACGTGTCGCCGGTGTGCGCCTCGTTGTCGTACAGCTTCGACGCCCAGAAGACGACGTACTCGCCGAGCTTCTCGTCGTAATAGGCCTCCGGGGCCCAGGTGTTGCCCGCCGAGTCCGGGGAGACCTTGACCAGGCGCTGGTTCGTCCAGTTCACCAGGTCGGTGGACTCCCAGACCATGATGGACTTGCTGCCGGTGCGCTGGGCCGCGTCCCAGTTGCCGTTGCCGTAGATCCGCAGGTCGGTGGCGATCTGGTAGAACTTGTCGCCCTCGGGGGAGCGGATGATGAACGGGTCGCGCAGACCCTTCTCACCGAGCGTGGAGGTCAGGACCGGCTTGCCCTCGTTCAACTCCCGCCAGTTCAGCGGGTCGTTGCCCTTGCTGAGGGCGGCGTAGAGCTGCTCGCCGTCCGAGGTGCCCTCGCCGGTGAAGTAGCTGAACATATAGCCCTTGAGGGCTTCCTTCTTCGGCAGTTCCGGCACCTTGGCGGTGAAGGTCCGCGTCGCCTTCGCGTCGCCCTTCGTGACCGTCGCGGTCAGCTCCACGGTGGTGTCGCCGTCGCCGTGCGCGGGGCGCTTCACCAGGCCGTCGGCGTCGATGACGTCCGGCTTCGCGGACGACCAGGCGACCTTCGTGCCGTGGTCACCGGTCGCGGGGAGGGTGAGGTTGCCGCGTACGTCGTCGAGGTTGTGGACGGACAGCGCCTCGGCGGCCTGCTCGGTGGCCGTGGCGTCGTCGAAGGCGGGGGAGACCGTGATGTCGAAGCTCTTGGTGTCGGTCACGGTTCCCTTCTTCAGGGTCGCCGTGAGCGTGGCGCGGCCGTCCGGCTCACCGGCGGCGGGGCGGGTGACCTTGCCGGTGGCGGAGACCACGTCGGCGTTGTCCGTGGCCCAGCTGATCTTCGAGCCGCCGGCGGTGCCCGTGGCGGGCAGGGTCAGGTCGGAGACGACGCCGGTGGTGTCGCCGAGGGTGAGGGCGGCCTTGTCGTCGGCGACGCCCTGGGTGGCGACGGGGAGGGAGAGTTCCTCGACCTCCGAGCCGCCGAGTGCCCGGTCATAGACCCGGAAGTCGCGGATCTGGCCCTTGAAGAGCTTGTCACCCGGGTACACGGACTTGCCGATGTAGTTGGCGGTCGTCTTGCCGGAGCCGATGGCGCCGGGGGTGATGGTGACCGAGGTGTTGCGGGCCACCTCCACGCCGTCCTCGTACAGCACACCCGTGTTGCCGGTCTGCGTGTACGTGACCTGCTTCCAGACGGAGCGGTTCAGATTGCCGGACCCGGACGGCCTGGTGGTCTGCTCCGTCGACCAGTTGCCGGTGGCTATGGAGGTCCTGAAGCCGTCGCCGGTGGTGAAGAGGTAGCCGTTGCCGGCGGTGCCGCTGGTGTTGCCGAAGCCGTAGAGGAAGTACGGGGTGGCCTGCGTGGAATCGATCTTCACGTCCATCGAGACGCTGATCGAGTCCATGCCGCTCATGATGTCGTCCGGCACATCGATGTAGGTGTCGGAGCCGTTGAAGGCGAGTCCCTCGCCGCTGCCGGACCAGTTGGCGGTGCCGCTGACGGTGCCGTTCCGGCCGTTCCCCGAGGCATCGGCCGCCACACTTCCCGAGCCGGCGTCGAGCTTGTACCAGAGGGCCAGTCCGTCGGTGATCTCCGCCGCCTGCACGGGGGAGACGGGCCCGGCGAGACCCAGGAACAGTGACGCGGTGGTCAGCCCGGCGAGATGGCCCGCCAGGCGTCTCGCGCGTCTGCGAGGCCGGTCGGTCTGCGGCATTTCAGTCTCCTCGTTGAGACGTCGTTCGTCGCTTATCGCTGAAGGAACGAAGTGAGGCGCGTGATGGCGGGCCCTGACCCCCGAGACGAGACCCCGCTGTTTCGTCTGTGTGACGTCGCGTTGCGAGAGTGTCAGCCGGGGTGTGGGGGACCGTCAAGAGTTTTCGAACAATGTCCGACTGGTCGGACGAAAGCTGAGAAGGGGGCGACCATCAGGCAGGCCGCCCCCTTCGCGCACGAGAAGACACCGAACGGCGTCCCGCCGCCCCTGTCAGGACCTCAGGACACGGTCAACAAGGCCCGCGCCACCTGCGCGAACACCCCCTTCGGATGCGCGCGGAACAGGGGCTCCGTGCCGAACAGAACGGCGTGCGGCCCGCTGACGACCGCCGCCTGGCCCGCTGCCTGCGCGGGTCCGCCGGTGCCGTCATCCAACGGTCGCCAGTGACCGGACACCAGGGGATTCCCGGTCGCGTACGACTGCTCCACACGGACTCCGGAACCCAGGTCCGTGAACCACATGGGGGTGTAGACGAAGCTGTGCTCCGGAGCGCCCTGCGTGACGCCGCCGCGTGAATTGGCCACGCGCACAACGCCGTTGGCATCCCCATTCCCCTCGACCGGCTTCACGGCGAGCAGGTCCGCGGCGGCGTTGAGCGCGGCTCCGGTGGCTCCGCGGCCGACGAGGCCCTCGCGGGCGAGGAAGCGGTTCAGGGCGGTACGAGCCTCGGCGTTGAGCTCCTCGTGGTCGAGCCCCGCAGATGCGAACAGGACGTCCGCCTTCGACCAGTCGAAGCCCGCGTTGAGAATCGCCGTGGACACCGGGGTGACGTCGAAGTTCATCTCGCGGAGGGCGAAGAGCTCGCCGGGGGTGACGGCCGCGGCGACGCGTACGCGGTGGAGCGGGGTGCCGCCCGTGGCCTTCGTCGCGTCGAAGGCCACGTCGTACTTCTTGGCGAGCGCTGCCGCCTTCGTCCGGGCCGACGCGGGGATGATCGCGCTGCCGTCGCTCGACCTCCGTACTGAAACTCCGTCTGTCAGAAGGGAGTTGAGGGCTGCGATCTCGCGGGCGTCGTCCAGGCGTAGACGGAGGTTGCCGTACGGGGCGACATAGCCGACGCGGGCGGCCTCGTGGACCGGGCGGGAGGGGACGTAGAACCCGCTCCTCCGTACGTCCGTGACCGTCGCGCCCCACAATCGGCCGAGACTCCAGCCGGAGATGTCGTACATCGTCGACACCTTGTCGCTGATGTCCCGCCCGTCCGCCAGCATCACATTGGCGAGACCGCGCTTGGGCTGGTGCATGTCGATGACGTACGAGCCCCGCGTATACGACTTGCCGCCGAGCCTGAAGTCCCTTGTGGCCCGCCGGACTTGGACGTCGTTGGCGAGCAGATGGTCGACGAGACGGGCCGCGGCGGTGGCGGACCTCCCCCACTCTCGGCTTCGCTCGAGCGGGGGAACCCCCAGACCACGACCGGACGGAATGACGTACGCGCGCGGGAAGTCAGTCGTGTAGACGTCCTCCGGACCGATGCCCGGAACACCCGGCACCGTCTCCGGCGAGACAGGCACCTGCGCGGCACCCGTCGCACCCCGCCGGAAGACCTCGATCTGGTCGGCGATGAGTGAAGTGCGGTGCCTCTGGGCGAAGTTGAGGGTCGCGTCCATCGCCGCGCCCGCCACGTCCACGTTGATCGCGGCACGACGGCGCAGCTCGGCGACCGGCAGCTCGTCGTACGCGTCGTTGTTCACCCTGAGGGGGATCTCGACCGTGTGCGCGGCGACCGTGCCGTGGAAGGCCGCGTACTGCGGGGTGAAGATCGGCGGCCAGTCGTCCCAGCCCTCCTCCTGGTCGCGGAAGGGGATCTGGGCCGGCTCGACCCCGTCGTCCTCGGGTGTGTAGCCGAGGCCGTTGACGGCGGACTCCATGCCGAGGGCGTTGGCGTAGGTGTTCTTGAGGAAGAGGTCGTACTCGTAGTTCTCGCCGTGCGGGGGAGTGGTCGGCTCGATGAGGGTGCCGTTGACGTAGCCGTGCAGGTCGAGCATGACGGCCGGCTGCTTGTCGATCTCGATCTGCCGCATCGCCCGGACTTCGGGCTGCGAGGCGGTGATGAAGTCGCGGTTCATGTCGAAGCCGTTGGCGTTGGCGCGGGTGCCGGCGACACGGCCGTCGGGGTTCGCGGTGATGTTGAAGTAGAGGCGGTTGCGGGCGAGGAGGCCGGTGGTGTCCTTGTCCTTCGCCTTCGCGAGCCGTTCGATGAGCTTGAGGGCGGCGTCGGTGCCCTCCCATTCGTTGCCGTGGATGTTGTTATTGAAGAAGACGGGTGTTTTGTACGCGGCTTTGAGGGCGGGGTCCTTGGCGGCGGCCTGGGGCGCGTTCTCGATGAGCTCGCGCATACGATCCTGAGCGCGGGCCTGCTTCGTCGACTCCGGGGCGGTGACGGTGACCAGGTACAGACGGTGACCGCCTGCCGAACGGCCCGCGATCTCGACGCTGACGCGGTCGCCGAGCCGTTGCAGGGCGTTCAGCTTCGGGGCGATGGCGTGGTACGGGGTGAGGCCGAGCTTGAGGGACTTGTCCGCGGGGTTCTGCGGGTCCGGGGTGAGGGTCTGCTCGCGGGGGTAACCGCGGGAGTCGGTGGCGAGGTCCGGGGCGGGGGAGGTGAGAGCTCGGTCGGCGGTGCTCTCGGCCGCTCTGGATGCTGATCCGGTGGCGGCTTCGGTCTCGCTCTCGCGGGTCGGGGGCTGGGGCACCGGGTCGGCTACGGCGCCGTGTGGGCTGAGCAGGAGCGTTGCCGCCGCGGTGGCCGTGGCGGTGGCGATCAGGGCGGGTCTCGGCAGACGCACGCGTACCTCCTGTTAATCGGTACCGGGAGGTGTACCGGTTCAATTCACCCGCAACAAGAGGGCGTTGGCGTGGGCGAGCGGGCATGCTGTGGGTGGGCGTCGGCGCGACGGGGGCCAGACGCCGACGCGCAGGGCGTCAGGCGAGGAGTAGTCCATGGCAACGATTCCGTCGCTCCCCAGCAGGGATGACGTGGCACGTATCGCACGGAACACCACCGACATCACCGGCCAACTTCTGGACACCGCGGGCAATATCACCCGTATCGCCATCAACACCTTCGACCCGCGGGACGGTTCGGGAGCGGAGGCGCTGCGCGTACTACGCGAAACCACGGCGATGGCCGCTCTCGGGGGCTGCCGAGCGCTGTGGTGGCTCCAGTGACCGCGGTGGCGGAAGCCGCGATCGCAACGACCACGGCTAAGAAAGCCGCCTTGCGGGTGCGGAAACGGGAACTCACAGGACTCATGGGGCCTCCACTCGCTGATGCGGTCGGGCGGCGGATGTCCTCCTCGCCCGCACCAATCCTCCAGTTCGCGGATGTCGAGCGCGTCACCCCAAAGAAGCGACCGCCAATGACGCTGAGGTCGTACGGTCACGGTGAGCGTGCGTCCAGAGGCTGATCCAGTGTGCGCGGACGTCAGCCCAGGAAGGCACTGCACGTTCCGGCTCGCCGAACGGTGGGCCACCGTTCCGGCGGAGGAGCCCCAACTCCCGGGGTGCCGTGCACGACGACCCCGATAGGGTGCCCCCATGCATGATCTGCGCGTGGGGTTCAGCTACTTGGTGCAAGGGCAGCGTTGGGTTGCCCGGCATGGGAAGCAGTTCGGGGTGGGGCTGATCCCGGGGCTGATCACGCTTGTGTTGTATCTGGGCGCGCTGGTTGCCCTGGCGTTGTGGGGCAGCGACCTCGTCACCTGGGCCACCCCCTTCGCCGACGACTGGGACAGCCCCTGGCTGGGACTCTTCCGCGGGTTCCTCACCGTCGTACTCTTCGCGCTCGCCCTGCTCCTCGCTGTCGTTACCTTCACCGCCGTGACGCTGCTCATCGGCCAGCCCTTCTACGAGAAGCTCTCCGAGTCCGTGGACCGGGACGTCTCGCCGGACGGGACGGCGCCCGAGTCGGGGCTGTCGTTGTGGCGGGAGTTGGTGATCTCAGGGCGGGACAGTCTGCGGATCGTCTTCAGGGCGGCGGCTTGGGGCGTGTTGCTGTTCGCGCTCGGGTTCATCCCGTTCGTCGGGCAGACCGTCGTGCCGGTGATCGGGTTCTTCGTCACCGGGTTCTTCCTGACCGAGGAGCTGACGTCGGTCGCGATGCAGCGTCGTCGCGTCGAAGTCCGCGACCGCCTCCGCCTGTTGCGCGCCCGCAAGACCCTGGTGTGGGGCTTCGGCACCCCCCTCGCCCTCGCCTTCGTCGTACCGTTCGTCGCCGTGTTCCTGATGCCCGGCGCGGTCGCGGGCGCCACACTGATGGCCCGCGACCTGCTGGGCGAGCAGACGGGAGACGGGGACGGAGAGGACGAGAGCGAGGGCCACGGTCAGGGGCAGGGCCAGGTTCGGGGCGGCTCCGTCACCTGGTGATCTGCCGATACGCGTCCTGACCTACCGGGACGCCCCCGCCGCCACCCTCACGATCTCGCGGACCTGCCCGATGATGTCCAGCCGGTTCTGGACGAACTGCGGATCCGTGACCGTACCCGTCGCCGGATCCGTGTTGCCCGTGCCGAACTGGAGCACCGGCGTGTGCACATGCCCGCCGGGCAGCGAGCCGCGCAGGCCGAGGCGGTCGCGCAACAGCGTCGCCCGGTACGCGATCTCGTTGGAGAGGTAGTCCCCGCCGCCTCCGGCCCGCGCCGTCGAGCCCGGCGTCGGTCCCCCGGGACGTACGACCGGATCCGTGCCGCCCGCCGGGATCTCGGTCACCTCCGTGTTGTCGTACACGGGAAAGCGGCCCGTATCGGCGGCCACAATCTCCTTGTACGGCAAGGTCGTTGACGTCCACTGCGGCTGCGAGGCCGGGTCGTTCACCGGGACGGTCTCCGTGCGCGACAGGTTCTCGTTGTCCGGGAAACCGCCCCGCCAGGCGCCGTTGGTGCGCTCGACGTCGAAACGGCCCACCCGGCCCTGGCTGACCGTGGTGAACAGGTCCACGCGGGGGAGGTACGGACGCAGCGTCCGCTCCACCGTCCCCTCGGTGAAGTCCTGCCAGCGGACCGGGAAGAGCGCCGTTTCGATACGGGCCGGGCCGTCCGCCGTCTTGATCACCGTGCCGTCGAGGGCGAGGGCCGTGGCTCCCGACGGGTTGGAGATCCGTACGTCCCGGTCCAGCGTGAACGGGTCGAAGCCGGTCACCAGGATCCGCTTAACGCCTTTGACGCCCTTGCCGCCGTGCGGATAGCGGATGGTGTCCTGACCGCGCGAGGTCCGCTCAAGTGCCCCCAGCAGCTTGGTGCGTTGGGCATCGGTCAGGCCGAACTCCGGCTCCCACTGACGTACTTCCCGCGTCATCCCGAGCCGAGCCCAGTACAGCGGCCGGTCATCGTCCCGGCTCAGATCACCGCCCGCCGGGCCTCGGCCCTGAGCGCGGTCCACCGCCCGGCGCCACAGTTCCCCACCCCGTCGTACGACCACCCGCTCGGCCTCCGCATACGACCGCACCTTGCCCAGCGCCCGCACCAACTCCGGCGCCACCGCGTCGAATCCGGAACGGCGCAGGATCTCCTGGGGCGCCGCCCTGTCGAGGCGCTGTTCCTCCACGGTGGGCGCGGCAGCCGTTGGCTCCTCGGCGGGAGCGGGCGCTGGAGCAGCCAGGGCGGGCGGAGTCGCGAGGCCCGCGAGAACGGCCGCCACTCCGAGGGCGCCGAGCCGAACACGTATATAAGTCAAGGGAGTTCAGGTCCTTCCGTCACACGAAACGCCGGGTGGCGGAAAGTATCGCGTGACGGATGGGGCGTACGCCATGGGCCACAGTCGCCGAACCGCGCCGAAACCATCAGCCCCCGGAGCCGTCAACTCCCGAAAGCCGTCAACTCCCGGAAACCCTCAACTCTCCTTCTCGCCAAGCAACGTGAGGAAATCCCGAAACGCGCCAGCCATGTCCACCTTCTCCGGAGCCAGCAGCCACTGGTACTGGAGCCCGTCCATCACCGCGACGAGCAGCGGAGCCGCCCGCTCCGGGGTGAGCCCGCTCGGCAGCCGCTCGCCGTACTCGGAGCGCAGAATCCCCACCATGTTCGCGCGCACATTCTCGTACCGGCCGGTGAAGAAATCGCGTGCCGGATGCTCTTCCGTGACGCTCTCGCCGAGCAGGGCCGAGAAGGTCTGCACGATGCCCGCCCGCATCGAGTTGTAGTCGACGAGCGAGGCGAGAAGGTCGAGGCGCCAGTGGGAGTCCGGCATCGCGTCCCACTGGTCCCGCTCCTCCAGGACGGCGACGAGCATGGCTTCCTTCGTCGGGAAATAGTGCAGCAGGCCCTGCTGGGTGAGTCCCACTCGCTCGGCGACCGCACCGAGGCTCGCCCCCCGGTACCCACGCTCGGCGATCACCTCCAGGGCGGCCCGGAGAATCTCCGCGCGCCGCTCGGCACCCCTGATTGCCCTGGTCGTCGACATATAGCAACCGTAAGACATGCACATGAAGATTCACATAACGGCCAGATAACGGAACCTACCTATCTACAGGTAATGCGTGCACGATGGACGGACGGCACGGACGTCGTCAATGAGGAGGCACCGGCATGGCGGGAACGCAGGGCAATCAGGGCAACTCCCAGGAGCACCAAGGCAACTCGCCGGCCGACCAGGCACGCGAAGCTGTGGTCGAAGCCGCGCTCGGCAGGCTCGACCTCGACGCGAAGACGCGGTTGCTCGCCGGTCAGGACATGTGGTCCCTGCCCGCGCTGCCCGAGATCGGTCTCGAGTCCCTGGTCATGTCCGACGGCCCGATCGGCGTACGAGGCGTGCGCTGGACCGCCGACGATCCGTCCGTCGCGCTGCCGTCCCCGACCGCGCTCGCCGCCACCTGGGATCCCGAACTCGCCCGCAGGGCAGGGGTGTTGCTCGCCCAGGAGGCCCGCCGCAAGGGTGTGCACGTCCTGCTCGCGCCCACCGTCAACCTGCACCGCTCGCCGCTCGGCGGGCGCCACTTCGAGGCGTACAGCGAAGACCCGTATCTGACGGGACGGATCGGCACCGGGTACGTCAGCGGTGTGCAGGAAGGCGGCGTCGGCACCACCGTCAAGCACTTCGTCGCGAACGACGCCGAGACCGAGCGCTTCACCGTGAACAACGTCGTCGGCGCACGCGCCCTGCGCGAGCTGTACCTGGCCCCCTTCGAGACCATCGTCGAGAACGCCCATCCGTGGGGCATCATGACCGCCTACAACTCGGTCAACGGCTCGACGATGACCGAGCATCACTACCTCGTGAACGAGGTCCTGCGCGGCGAATGGGGCTTCGACGGCTTCAACGTCTCCGACTGGATGGCCGCCCGCTCCACCGTCGGCGCACTCGAGGGCGGCCTGGACGTCGCCATGCCGGGTCCGCGGACCGTCTACGGCGAGCCGCTCGCCCAGGCCGTGCGGGACGGGCGGGTCGAGGAGGCCAAGATCGACGAGGCCGTCCGCCGCGTCCTGCGGCTCGCTGCTCGCGTCGGCATCCTCCAGGGCGCCGAGCCCGTCGTCACCGCACTGCCGGACCCTGTCGACGGCGAGGCCCTCGCACGCGAGATCGCCCGCCGCTCCTTCGTGCTCGTACGCAACGAGCGGGACGTCCTGCCCCTGAAGCCCGGCAAGGTCGCGCTGATCGGCGCCGCCGCCCGCGACGCCCGCGTCCTCGGCGGCGGCTCCGCCACGGTGTTCCCCGTCCGCACCGTCTCCCCGCTCGACGGCCTCACCGCCGCCCTCCCTGAAGGCAGCCTCAACTACGCTGTCGGGGCCGATCCGAACACCGAACTCTCCGTCTTCGACGAGGGCTTCAAGCTGCGCGCTGTGTGCCGGGATGCCGACGGCAACGTCCTGGGCTCCGAATCCGCGCCCGGCGGCCAGATCAAGTGGATGGGTCCGGGCCTGCCCGAGGGCGTCACCTACGACCGGCTGCACACCGTGGAGTTGACCGGCAGCTTCACCCCGCGTGAGCCCGGCACGCACACCTTCGGCATCCAGGGCGTCGGCGCCTTCCGGCTCACCATCGACGGCACGACGTACTTCGACGACGTCCAGCGCCCCGCCAAGGACGACCCCTTCATCACCTTCTTCGGCGCACCCGTGCCTCGAGCCGAGGCCGGACTCACCGCCGGCGAACCGGTCGACGTCTCCCTCACATACGTCGTCGAACTGGCCGAGGGGGACGTCCCGATGAAGGCGGTCATGTTCGCCCTCGCCCACCAGGATCCGCAGCACGACCCCGACGACCTGATCGCCGAGGCCGCCGAGGCGGCGCGGAACGCCGACACGGCCGTCGTCGTGGTCGCCACCACCGAGCGCGTCGAGTCCGAGGGCTTCGACCGCTCGGACCTACGCCTCCCCGGCCGCCAGGACGACCTCGTCCGCGCGGTCGCCGCCGCCAACCCGAACACCGTGGTGGTCGTCAACTCCGGTTCCCCGGTGGAACTTCCCTGGCGAGACGAGGTCGCCGCCGTCCTGCTCGACTGGTTCCCCGGCCAGGAGGGCGGCGCCGCGCTGGCGGACGTGCTCACAGGTGCGTACGAACCGGGCGGCCGACTGCCCACCACTTGGGGCTCTTTGACGGACGCCCCCGTCACCCAGGTCACCCCGGTCGACGGCGAACTCCCGTACACCGAGGGCGTGTTCATCGGCTACCGCGCCTGGCAGAAGGAGGGCAGGACCCCTTCGTACGCCTTCGGCCACGGCCTCGGCTACACCGACTGGACGTACGAATCGGTCAAGGTCGAGGGCAGCACGGCCACCGTCCGCGTCACCAACTCCGGTACGCGCACGGGCCGCGAGGTCGTCCAGGTCTACCTCGCGCCGATGGAGACCGACCCCGAGCGGCCGGTGCGGTGGCTCGCCGGCTTCGCGGGCGTCGAGGCCGGGCCCGGTGAGACCGTCGAGGTCAGCGTCGAACTTCCGCGCCGGGCCTTCGAGATCTGGGAGGAGATCGCTGACGCGTGGGCGTTCGTGAAGGGTTCGTACGCGGTGGAGGCGGGGCGGTCGATCGCGGACCTTCGGGTCACGACGACGATCGACGTGTGACGGCAGAGGGGCAGCAGAGAGGCCCGGGTGGGCCCCTTCGCGCGCCGGGGTCCGTCAGCCGGAGCCGGTCGGCAGTTTCAAGTCGTCCGGCTTCGGCGCCGTCACCACGCGATACGCCATCTCCGCCAGTAGTTTCTGGCCGCTCGTACTCGGGTGGAACCAGTCCACGGTGCTCAACTGTGCTGCGTCGAAGCGGTACTTGTAGACGGCCCCGCCGTCGAAGCGGCACAGCTTGTCCTTCTCGCACACGTCTTCCAGTACGGCGTTGTACTCCTTGACCCGGTCCTGCACCTTGTCGCGCCGCGACGACGCAGCCGCCCCCAGGTCGTCCGGCTCCGCCAGCATCGAGGAGCAGATGCCCAGCTGCCACATCTCCTTGCTCTCCTCGTTGGTCCGGCCGATCGACCACAGCCGCTTCAGATCGGGCACGCTCGCCACAAACACCTGGGTCTTGGGCGACGTCTCGCGCAGCGTGTTCATCGCGTCCTCGAACTGGGCGCGGAACTCCGGCACCGAGGTCATCGCGGCCACCGTCGGCTGGCAGGCGTCATTGGCACCGGCCAGCATCGTCACCAGCTCCGGCTTCTTCGTCGCCGCCTGGGCCAGCTGGTCGTCCAGCTCGGCCATCTGGGCGCCGGTCTTCGCATAGTTCCAGCTCCGCTGCGCGGCCCCGGACTTCCCGAGCAGCCGCAGCGCGAGGCTGTCGACCTTCGCGTCGCTGCCGGTCGCCCATGAGACCTTGGGGCAGTCGGACAGCGCCTCGCAGGCGTCGAAGGCCCGCGTGATGGAGTCGCCGACCGCGGCGATCGAGTTCGGGCTGAGGTTCCAGGTGGTGGCTTCCGTGGACGGCTTCGACCGCGAGGTACTGCCGGTGGGGGCCGCTTCGTTGCCGCCGACCGCATCGCAGCCGGCCGTCCCCACGATGCCGAGAAGCGCCGCCGCCGCTGTGACGGCAACAGCACGTGATCGGTGGCCACGTCTACGCATTCCCGGATCTCCTCGCTATCAGTGCAACGACAACCCGTAGTACGGGCGTCCCCCCGAGTGAACCTCAGTGTTTTCGGGGTGCTGGGACAGACGGTACGTCACACTCCTTGCGCCCTCGCACGATAGCCTCGCCACGTGGCTGCCCTGCCACCGAGATCGGTCCGCAAAGTCACAAGATGCAACGCTCTGCCCGGAGGTCCCAGTGACGACACGTGGAGTTCTCTACGTGCACTCCGCGCCGCGCGCGCTGTGCCCACACGTCGAATGGGCAGTCGCGGGCGTGCTCGGTGCACGTGTCAACCTCGACTGGATCCGGCAGCCCGCGGCGCCGGGCACGTGGAGATCCGAACTCTCCTGGCAGGCCGAGGCCGGCGCCGCCTCCAAACTGGCCTCGGCACTGCGCGGCTGGCAGATGCTGCGCTTCGAGGTCACCGCCGAGCCGTCCGCCACCGCCGAGGGCGAGCGCTACAGCTGCACCCCCGAACTGGGCATCTTCCATGCCGTCACCGGCATCCACGGCGACATCCTGATCCCCGAGGACCGGCTGCGCGCCGCCCTCGTCCGCGCCCAGAGCGGCGAGACGGAACTGGAGTCCGAACTCACCAAGCTCCTCGGCAAGCCCTGGGACGACGAACTGGAGCCCTTCCGGTACGCGGGCGAGGGCGCTCCGGTGCGCTGGCTTCACCAGGTGGTCTGACGCCTGCTCAAGGACACGTCAAGCACACGCGGTCACAACGTGATGAAGGGCCCCACCAACCGGTGGGGCCCTTCATCACGTAGCCGCACATCACACTGCGTACGACCGGAAATCGCTCTTCGGTCCGGCTGGAATCAGCCGGACTGGAGGAGGACTAGACGGTACGGAACGCCAGCACCACGTTGTGTCCGCCGAAGCCGAACGAGTCGTTCAGCGCGGCGATGCGGCCCTCGACGGGGAGCTTGCGGGCCTCGCCGCGGACGACGTCGGCGTTGGCCTCGGCCTCCGGGTCGAGGTTCTCGATGTTGATGGTCGGCGGGGCCACCCGGTGGTACAGGGCGAGCACCGTCGCCACCGACTCCACGCCGCCCGCGCCACCGAGGAGGTGACCCGTCATCGACTTGGTGCCGGAGACCGCGAAGTGGTCGGTGTCGTCACCGAAGACCTTGCGCAGCGCCTTCAGTTCGGCGACGTCGCCGGCCGGGGTCGAGGTGGCGTGCGCGTTCACATGCACGATCTCGGCCGGGTTGAGGTCCGTGGTGTCGAGCAGGTTCTGCAGTGCGTGCGAGATGCCGAGGCCCTCGGGCTCCGGCTGCACGATGTCGTGGCTGTCGGCGGAGATGCCCTGGCCGACGGCCTCCGCGTAGACGCGGGCACCGCGCCGGGCGGCGTGCTCCGCCGACTCGAGCACGATGACGCCGGCGCCCTCACCGAGGACGAAGCCGTCGCGTGCCGTGTCGTAGGGGCGCGAGGCACCCTGCGGGTCGTCGTTGTTCTTGGACATCGCCATCATGTTGCCGAACGCGGCGATGGGCAGCGGGTGGATGGCCGCCTCCGTGCCACCGGCGACGACCACGTCGGCGCGGCCGGTGCGGATCATCTCGATCCCGTAGCCAATGGCCTCGGCGCCCGACGCGCAGGCGGACACCGGGGTGTGCACGCCGGCGCGGGCACCCACGAGGAGACCCACGTTGGCGGACGGGCCGTTCGGCATCAGCATCGGAACGGTGTGCGGGGAGACGCGGCGTACGCCCTTCTCCTTCAGTACGTCGTACTGGTCGAGAAGCGTGGTGACGCCGCCGATACCGGAGGCGATGACCGCGCCGAGGCGGTTCGGGTCGACGTCAGCGCCCTCGCCGGCCTTCTCGGTGTAACCGGCGTCCGCCCAGGCCTCCTTGGCCGCGATCAGCGCGAACTGCGCCGAGCGGTCGAGGCGGCGGGCCTGCGGCCGGGGGATGACCTCGGCCGGCTCCACGGCGACCGGGGCCGCGATACGGACCGCCTGCTCGGCGGCCCACTCCTGCTCCAGGGGCTTGACACCGGAACGACCGGCGACCAGACCCTCCCAGGTCGAGGCTGCGTCGCCACCCAGCGGTGTGGTTGCGCCGATACCGGTGACGACCACGGTGCGATTGGTCGGGCTCACGGGAATTCTTTCTCCAACGTTTACGAGGATCAGCGGCGCCACCGCCGGGTGGCGGGGCCTTCGGGGGTCCTTCTTGAAAGGACCCCCAGCGCCCTGGGCTCAGCGGCCTGCTCAGCCCTGGTGCTTGAGGATGTACTCGGTGGCGTCGCCGACCGTCTTGAGGTTCTTGACGTCGTCGTCCGGGATCTTGACGTCGAAGCGCTCTTCGGCGGCGACGACGACCTCGACCATGGACAGCGAGTCGACGTCCAGGTCGTCGGTGAAGGACTTGTCCAGCTGGACGTCCTCGACCGGGATCCCGGCGATCTCGTTCACGATGTCGGCGAGACCGGCGACGATCTCTTCCTGAGTGGCGGCCATGTGAGGCGCTCCTTCGTAGATATCCAGAGGGTGTGGCGCCCGCCGCGCCAGCGGCAGGTGTTACAGCGGACCAGGTCCGTGGGGACCTGGCACGGGGTGCCTAGGGGAGGGTAACGACCGTCGCGGCGTACACGAGACCCGCCCCGAAGCCGATGACGAGCGCGGTGTCGCCGCTCTTCGCCTCGCCGGTCGCCAGGAGCCGCTCCATCGCGAGCGGGATCGAGGCGGCCGAGGTGTTGCCGGTGGTGCGCACATCACGCGCGACCGTGACGTGCTCCGGCAGTTTGAGTGTCTTCACCATCGAGTCGATGATCCGCTCGTTGGCCTGGTGGGGAATGAAGACGTCCAGATCGTCCGGCGAAAGTCCGGAAGCGTCCAGCGCCTCCTTGGCGACCTTCGCCATCTCGAACACGGCCCAGCGGAACACCGCCTGGCCCTCCTGCGTGATCGCAGGGAACTTGATCTCGCCCTTGGAGTCGAGCGGAAGCTGGGAGACATCGCCGATCCGGTACTGGTCCCAGGGCACGGTCTGCTTGATCGTGTCCGCCTTGTCGCCCTCGGAGCCCCAGACGGTCGGGCCGATGTGCGGCTCCTGGGAGGGGCCGACGACGACCGCGCCCGCGCCGTCACCGAACAGGAAGGCCGTCGCCCGGTCTTCCAGGTCGGTGAGGTCGGAAAGCCGCTCGACGCCGATGACGAGTACATACTCCGCCGAACCCTCGACGATCATGCCCTTGGCGAGCGTGAGTCCGTAGCCGAAGCCCGCGCAGCCCGCCGAGATGTCGAAGGCGGCGGCCTTGTTCGTGCCGAGCTTGTCGGCGATCTCGGTGGCGACGGCCGGGGTCTGGCTGAAGTGGGAAACGGTCGAGACGACCACGGCGCCGATCTGCTCGGCGGTGATCCCCGCGTCGGCGATTGCCTTGCCGGAGGCCTCGATGGACATCGCGGCGACGGTCTCCTCGTCGGAGGCCCAGTGACGGGTCTCGATGCCGGAGCGCGAGCGGATCCACTCGTCGGAGGAGTCGATCGTCTCGAGGATCACCTCGTTCGGCACGACCCGGGTGGGACGGTAGCCGCCCACGCCCAGGATCCGGGCGTACGGGGCGCCTTTGCTGGGCCTGATCTTCGACATGCTCTCGGGGCTCCTTGTCAGCCAGCGTGCTCGGCGATGAGCTCGCGAGCAGCGTCGAGGTCGTCAGGGGTCTTGAGCGCCAGCGTCTTCACGCCGGGCAGGGCGCGCTTGGCGAGGCCGGTCAGCGTGCCGCCGGGGCACACCTCGACGAGCGCGGTCACGCCCAGCTCCTTGAAGGTCTCCATGCACAGGTCCCAGCGGACCGGGTTGGCGACCTGCCCGACCAGGCGGGACAGCACCTCGGCACCGGTGGCGACGGCCTGGCCGTCCTTGTTCGAGACGTACGTGATCTTCGGGTCGGCCGGGGCCAGCTCCGCCGCGGCCTGCTCCAGGCTCGCGACCGCGGGGGCCATGTGGTGCGTGTGGAAGGCGCCCGCGACCTTGAGCGCGACGACGCGTCGTACGCCCTCCGGCTTGTCGGCCTCCAGGGCGGCCAGCTCCTCCATGGTGCCGGCGGCGACGATCTGGCCCGCGCCGTTCACGTTCGCCGGGGTCAGGCCGAGCTTCTCCAGGTGCGGGATCGTCGTCTCGGGGTCACCGCCGAGCAGCGCCGACATGCCGGTCTCGGTGATCGCGGCGGCCTCGGCCATGGCCAGACCGCGCTTGCGTACGAGTTCCAGGGCGGCCGTGTCGTCCAGTACGCCCGCGAAGGCGGCGGCTGTGATCTCGCCGACGCTGTGGCCCGCGACGGCACTCAGTGCCACCTCGCCGAGTGCGGACGCCGACAGGAGTCCGGCCGCGACGAGAAGCGGCTGTGCCACCGCCGTGTCGCGGATCGCGTCCGCGTCGGCCTGCGTTCCGTAGTGGGCGAGGTCGAGGCCGATGGCGTCCGACCACGTGCCGAGACGGTCGGCGGCGCCGGGGAGTTCGAGCCAGGGGGTCAGGAAGCCGGGCGTCTGGGCGCCCTGGCCGGGAGCGACGAGTACGAGCACTCTCACACTCTCTCTTGTGGACGGCCGACGCCGCCCGTGGGGACAGGGACGAAGAACAGCAAGGGGTTTTGTGGAGCCCCGACAAAAGCCTAGAGCTGGGGATCTCCATCGGCCAGACGCCCCAGGATCAGCGCGATCCGGAGTGTGAAGGCGGATCGTACATCGGAGGGTGACCAGCCGGTGACGTCAGTCACACGTCGAAGCCGGTAGCGCACGGTGTTCGGGTGAACGAAGAGCATCCGCGCGGCGCCCTCCAGACTGCTCGCCTGCTCCAGATACACGCTCAGAGTCTCCAGGAGAGCGGACCCGGCTTCCTCCAGTGGTCTGTAGATCTCCTCCACCAACTGCTCGCGCGCCGCGGGGTCGCCGGCGATCGCGCGCTCCGGCAGCAGATCGTCCGCCAGCACCGGCCGCGGGGCGTCCTGCCAGGCAAAACACGCCTTGAGTCCGGCGGCGGCGGCCTGCGCGGACCGGGTCGCGGCCAGCAGATCGGGCACGACGGGCCCCGCCACGACCGGTCCCGCCGCATACGGCCCGATCAGCGACTTGGCGACGCCCAGCGGATCGTCACTGCCACCGGCGATGACGACGAGCCGGTCGCCGAGGACTCCGGTGAGGACCTGGAGCTTGGCGTGCCGGGCGGCCCGCCGGATCGCCTCCACGGTCAGCTCGCTGTCACCGTCGGGGGCCGTGCCCAGCACCACGCACACATGCTCGGGCGAGTTCCAGCCGAGCGCCGCGGCCCGGCTGACGGCACCCTCGTCGGCCTCGCCGGACAGCACGGCGTTGACGACCAGTGACTCCAGCCGGGCATCCCAGGCACCGCGTGCCTCGGCGGCCTGTGCGTACACCTGGGCGGTGGCGAAGGCGATCTCGCGGGCGTACACGAGGAGGGCCTCACGCAGGATGGACTCGTCGCCGGGGGCCGCGACCTCGTCGATCGCGGACTCCATGACCTCGATGGTCGTACGCACCATCTCCACGGTCTGGCGCAGCGTGATCGCCCTGGTCAGCTCGCGTGGGGCGGTGCCGAAGACGTCGGTGGAGATGGCCTGCGGGGCGTCCGGATGCCGGAACCACTCGGTGAACGCGGCGATACCGGCCTGGGCGACGAGCCCGATCCACGACCGGTTCTCCGGAGGCATCGCCCGGTACCACGGCAGCGTCTCGTCCATGCGCGCGATGGCCTGCGCGGCGAGACTGCCGGACGACTTCTCCAGCCGCTTCAGGGTCGCGGTGTGCGCGTGAGCGGCGTGCGCAGCGGCTTTGGTGGCGTGGGATTCGGGTTCGGGCACGGGACAAGACTGCCTTATCCGGACGGGAGTGTGCGGCGGCGGGTCTCAGATGACGGGCGCTGCGGGTCTACGGTGGGCTCCGTGATGGACGTACGGCGCTCTGGTGAGCGCTACCGCGGAGGCGACCCGGCGGCCGGGATCGAGTCCCTGCACGCCTTCTCCTTCGGCCCCTTCTACGACCCCGACAACCTCCGTTTCGGCGCGGTCATAGCCTGCAACGAGGAGCGGCTCGCGCCCGGCGCGGGTTTCGACGAGCACCCGCACAGCCACACGGAGATCGTGACCTGGGTGGTCGAGGGCGAGCTGACCCACCGGGACACCGTGGGGCACGAGACGGTGGTCCGCCCCGGCGACGTCCAGCGGCTCAGCTCGGCCGGCGGCGTACGGCACGTGGAGCGCAACGACGGGTCCGCGCCTCTGACCTTCGTTCAGATGTGGCTGGCCCCCTTGGAGCCAGGCGGCGATCCCGCGTACGAGATCGTTCACGGCATCGCCGACTCCACGCCGTACGCCGTCCCGGAGGCGGGCGCCATGCTGCACGTGCGGCGTTTGGGTGCGGTGGGGGAGCGGACGGCCGTACCTGACGCGCCGCGCACGTATCTGCACGTCGTACGCGGTGCCGTCCGGGTCGGGCCCCATGAGCTGGGGCCCGGGGACGCGGTGCGGGCCGAGGACGAGAAGGGGCTGGAGTTGGTCGCCGTGTCAGTCCAGGCGGAGGTGCTGATCTGGGAACTGTCGGAGTGAGCGGGCGTGACGAGGATCAGTAGCCGTCGTCGGTGGGCTCCTCGGCATTGCGCCACACAGTCATGTCCACCGTGACGAAGTCGCTGGGATCGGTCGCCGGGGCGGAACCCTCGAAGGTGACCAGGGCGATGTGTCCGGACAGGGTGTGAACGCAGAGCTGGGAACCCTGGGAGAGCTGGCCGAGCGTGACCTGATCCGCGTACCGGGTCTCGTTCCGGCAGGTCTTGAGGGAGCCCTTCTGGGCGTTGTTCAGCAGGACCATCTTGTTGCCGCTGCTGTTCAGCGACTTCGTGTCCGCGCCGTCAGAGTCGTAGGAGAGGTCCCAGTCGTCGTAGGAGTCGTCATCGAGCGGCTTGGGCGGCGAGTCCGCGAACCGGATGTAGTAGCCGGCGGGGATGTTGATGTCCTTGAAGGTGGCCGGCTTGGGGTCCGGGAGCGGTGAGGGGTTGCTGGAACTCGAGCTGGAACTGCTCGAGGAGCCGTCCGACGAATCACCTATGTCCTTCAGGACCGACACACAGCCGCCGAGCCATACCAGGCCGGCAACCACTGCGACGCAGGTGCCGATCCATTTGCCGACGTTGTTCTTCTTGGGCGGGAGCGGGCGTGGCGGGAACTGCGGCTGGGGGTGCCAGGTGCCCGGCTGTCCGTACGGCGGGTACGGCGCATGGTGCGTCGGCACGGTGTTCGGCACCGGCTGCTGTACGTACGGCGGGGGC
>NZ_JAAKZX010000053.1 GCF_011045025.1 Streptomyces ureilyticus | reverse complement strand
GGACCGGGTGGTGTCGGTGCCAGGGGTGGCGTCGGTGGCGGAGGCGGGCAGAGCGCCCGCGCCGGCCCAGGTGCCGAGTAGGAGGAGTGTGGCCAGGCCGGTACGCATGGCTATGGTGCGTCTCAAGGCAGTAGCCCTTCGTTGTTCCAGCAAGGTGGGGGTGGAACAGCAGAACGGTGAGAGCGCTCTCGGTGCGTGCCGGGGCAGAGCCTAACCGGTGATCATGGGCAGGTCCATACCAATGACGTGGCGGGTGAACGAGCGGGCGTACGGGGCGAGTTGGCGCACTTGCCAGTCGGTCGCGCCGGTCTTCGGTGGGCCGGATTCCGGACCGGTCTTCGGTGGGCCGGACCGGCATCCTGGCTCAGGAGGCGCTCGCCCGGTGATCTCCCGTGAGCGCGGACGCCTCGTCCAGCGGGAAGCGGCAGGCCGCCGTATGGCCCGGTGCCGCGAGCTCCGGCGCCGGGACGGCTTCGGCGCATACGTCCTCCGCGCGCCAGCACCGGGTCCTGAAGCGGCAGCCCGACGGTGGGTCGGCCGGTGACGGGATCTCGCCGCTGAGCAGGATGCGTTGCCTCTTCGCCCTGCCGCCGGCCGCCAGGGACGGGGCCGCGGACAGCAGCGCCGCGGTGTACGGGTGGCGCGGCTGCTCGAAGACTTCCTCCGCCGGGCCGGATTCCACGATCTTCCCCAGGTACATCACGGCAACGCGGTCGGCGACGTGCCGCACCACCGACAGGTCGTGCGAGATGAACACGTACGACAGCCCCAGCTCGTCCCGCAGATCGCCCAGGAGATTGAGCACCTGCGCCTGTACCGACAGGTCCAGCGCGGAGACGGGCTCGTCGCAGACGATGACCTCGGGCTCCAGGGCCAGGGCGCGGGCGATCCCGATCCGCTGCCGTTGCCCTCCGGAGAACTCCTGTGGGTAGCGGCGCGCGTCGGACGCCCGCAGCCCGACCATCTCCAGCAGCTCACCGACCCGCGCCGCGCGCTTCGCGGCGGGCACGAGGTCGCGGTGGGTGCGCCAGGGCTCGCCGATCAGATCCGCCGCGCACAGGCGGGGGTTGAGCGAGCCGAACGGGTCCTGGAAGACCATCTGCACCTTGCGGCGCCAGGCGAGCAGCTTCGCACCCGACAACGTAAACGGGTCCACGCCCTCGAACCGTACGGTGCCCTCGTCGGGACGTTCCAGCATCAGCAGAATCCTGGCCAGCGTGGACTTGCCGCAGCCGGACTCGCCGACGAGGCCGAGGGTTTCGCCGCGCCCGAGGCTGAGGTCCACCCCGTCGACCGCGCGCAGTCTGGTGCTGCCCTTCGCGGTGCGCGGCACGGCGAAGCTCTTGGCCAGGCCGATGGCTTCCAGCAGGGTCCCGGACTCAGTTGTCCCCGACTCAGGTATCCCGGACTCGGGTATCCCAGACTCAGGCATCGGCCAGCTCCTTCCCGAAGTGGCAGGCGGCAGCTCGGTCGGCTCCGGTACCGGCCAGCGTCGGCCGATGGGTGGCGCACACGTCGCGGGCCATCGGGCAGCGCGTACGGAAGGCGCAGCCGGAGGGCACGGCGCGTGGGTCGGGCGGGCCGCCGGGAATGGAGCTCAGCCGGGAGCCCTTGTGCTGCTCGGCCGGCACCGACTCCAACAGGCCCCGGGTGTACGGGTGGTTGGGCTTGGCGAACACCTCGGACACCGGCCCCGTCTCCACCACCGTACCCGCGTACATGACGGCCACCCGGTCCGCGTGCCCGGCGACGAGCCCGAGGTCGTGAGTGATGAGGACCAGCGCCATCTGCTGTTCGCTCCGCAACTCCCGGAGGAGGTCCATGATCTGGGCCTGTACGGTGACGTCCAGCGCCGTCGTGGGCTCGTCGGCGAGCAGCACCTTCGGCCGCAGCGCGACCGCCATCGCGATCAGCAGTCGCTGGCGCATACCTCCGGAGAACTGGTGCGGATACGCGTCCACGCGTGACCGCGCCTCGGGGATGCCCACGCGTTCCATCAGCTCAACAGCCTTGGCCCGCGCGGCGCGCCGCGACATCCGCTCGTGGATACGGAACGGCTCCGCGAGCTGCGCGCCGACCGTGTGTACAGGGTTGAGCGCGCTCAGCGCGTCCTGGAAGACGATGGCGAGACCGGGCCCGGCCAGCCGACGCCGCGCCCGCGGGCCCAGCGTGAGCTGGTCCTCACCCTCCAACCGCGCCTGCCCACCCACGACTTCGGCAGCAGGATCGAGCAGGCCCGCGACAGCGTGCGCGGTCATGCTCTTGCCGCATCCGGACTCGCCCAGCAGGGCCAGTGTTTCGCCGGAGCGCACGTCGAAGCTGACGCCGTGAACGACGGGGAGGGGACCGGCGGGGGTGCGAATGTCGACCGACAGGTCGTCAACGGCCAGGGTGGCTGGGCGCGTTGAGGGCGGCACGGAGGTGGTGGGTTCGGCCCTGGTCACTTCGGGGCTGGGTGCCGGTTCGGCCGTCGTCCCCGGAGTGGCGGTCGCCGTACCGCGGAGCGCGCTCGTACCCCCGGTCGACGGACGACGGCGCCCCGGACGCCGACCGCCGCGCCGCAGCCCTTGCCGCCAGCGCTGCCCCGGGTCGGTCGAGAGCCGGGCCCAGGCGGCGAGGACGGTTGCCGACACCGTCGTGATGACGATGGCCAGGCCGGGGAAGACCGCGATCCACCAGGAGCTCTGCAACTCCTGGCGGCCCTGAGCCACCATCAGACCCCAGCTCACGTCCGGCGGCTGGATGCCGATCCCCAGAAAACTCAGCGAGGACTCGGTCAGCATCACGAAGCAGAAGTCGAGGGCGGCGACGGTGAGCAGCGTGGGCAGCACGGAAGGAGCGACATGGCGCCGGATGGTGGCCCAGCCGCTGGTGCCGAAGGTGCGGGCCGCGTCGATGAACAGCCGGCTGCGCAGTTCGGCGGCCTCGGCGCGTGCGGTCCGCAGGTATACGGGGATCCGGGCGACGGCCAGGACGAGAACGATGTTCGCGGCGCTCGGCGAGAACACGTACAGCACGACCACGGCCAGCAGCAGCGAGGGGAAGCTGAGGATCACATCGGCGATCCGCAGGGACACGTTCTCGCGCCAACCCCCGTGAAAGCCCGCCCACATGCCCCACACCGAGCCGACGACGAGGGAAACCAGGACGGCGGGTACGGCCACGGACAAGGTCGTCCCGGCGGCGGCGATCAGCCGCGCGGCGACAGGGCGGCCGAGAGAGTCGCTGCCGAGTACGTACGCCCAGCCGTCGTCGAGGCTGAAAGGCGGTCGGCCGGGGTCGCGCAGGTTCTGACGCGTCGCCAGGTCGCCGATGAGGAGCGGGCCCAGTACGGCGCACAGTGCGACCAGCAGCAGGACTATGGCCGCCGCGAAGGCGAACCGGTCCTGGAGCAGCAGAGCGGGCCATTTTCCCCGTAACCCTGCCCGGTCGGTCCCGGAACCCGGGCCGCTCTCCACACCCTTGTCCGCACTGTCGTCGGTACCTTTGTCCGCGTCCTGCCGGAGCACGTCGTCCTTCGGGAGCATGTCACCTCCTTGACTCACGCCGCCGCCTGCTGCCGGACCCGCGGGTCGAGGAGCGCGTGACAGATGTCCACCAGGATGTTGAGCGCGAAGATCACCAGAGCGGTGAGCAGTACCGCGGCTTGCAGGACCGCGAAGTCACGCTGAAGCACCGAGTCGATCATGAGCTTGCCGATGCCGGGCCAGCCGAAGATCGTCTCGACGACGACGGCCCCGTTGACCAGTCCGACAGCGAGGTCACCCGCGACGGTGAGCGCCGGTGCCGCCGCGTTGCGCAGGGCGTGCCCGAAGACCACCCTCGACTCACTCGCCCCCTTGCTGCGCGCCACCTTGACGTACGGGGCGGACAGAGCGGAGACCATGGCGCCGCGTACCACCTGCACCAGCACCCCGAACGGGCGGATCAGCAGCGTCACCACGGGCAGCACCCACGCCGCCGCGCCGCTCGTGCCGGAGGTGGGCAGCCAGCCGAGTGTCACCGCGAACACCAGGACGCCCATGATGGCGAACCAGAAGTCGGGAACGCTTGCGGCCGTGGAGGACAGGAAACTCGCGAACCGGTCGGTCGCCGAGTTGGGGCGGTACGCCGCCATGCTGCCGATCAGCACGGCGCCCAGGATGGCGAGCAGCATCGTCCAGCCGGCCAGCTGAAGCGTGGCGGGGAAGGCCCGCAGCACCGCCTCACCCGCCGGTTGAGCGGTGCGCAGCGATTCACCGAAGTCCAGGTGGACGACCTGGCCGAGGTAGTCACCGAACTGGGCGAGCAGCGGGTCGTCGAGACCGTTGCGGGCGGCGAACTCGGCCCGCATCTCGGGTGTCGCGCTGAGCGGCAGGTACAGATTGGCGGGGTCCCCGGTGAGGCGAGCGAGGAAGAACACCCCGAGAACCACGACCAGCAGGGGGATCACGCTGGAGACCGCGCGACGGCGCAGCATGGTGAACATCGGCCCGCTCCTCCCTCAGTCCGTACGGTGCATGTCGGCGAGCCGCATCTCGTCATTCGTGGCCGAGTCGGGCTCGTAACGGACGTTCGGGGAAAGGGCCATGATGCCGGTCATGTTGGCCATGACGGCGTCCCGTACGACCTCGTCGTTCTGGTACGCGAAGGTGTCCGCGAACGCCTTCTGCCGCGCCTCGCCCCCGGCGAGCTGGGCCTGGTCGATCAACGCGTCCAGTTCAGGAGTGCCGTAACTGCTCTGCGCGCCCTTGCTGCCGTAGATCTGCCCCATCGTGAACGCGGCGTCCCCCGCCTGGTTGCCGTGTTGCGCCTGGAGGAGGGTGGGGCCGATGCCCTTGGGGAAGGGCCGCAACAGGTACTCCAGCCAGGCGTTGACGTCGAGCATCTTGATCTCGACCTTCAGCCCGGCCTTGAGCAGGCCGTCCTGTACGACCTCCATCGCCTCTGCCGCCTTGGGGTAGATGGCGTTGCGGCCGATGATCGTGATGGTCCGGTTCGTCGGGACTCCGTCGGCGCGGGCCTCGGCCACGAGTTTCTTCGCGCGCTCCGGGTCGTACGGCCAGGGCCGTACGCGCGGGTTGTGTCCCGTGACGCCCTTCGCGACGAGCTGGCCGCTCGGCCGGCCCGCGAAGACCGCCGTGACCAGGCCCTCGCGGTCGATGGCGTAGTTGATGGCGCGGCGGATCCGGAGGTCGTCGAGCGGTGGCTTGTCGGCGTCCATCCGCAGGAACGAGACCTCGTTGGTGGCGAACTCCACCGCCCGGTCGCCCGCCCCGTCCTCGGGAGCGAGCCCGATCGCGACATCCGCCTCGTCATTGGTGACCATGGCCGCGCGTACGCTGCCCTCCGCCCGCCATACGTACTTCGCCGCGGCGTACTCGGGGGCCTTGCCCCAGTAGCCGGGGTAGCGCTTCAGGCGAAGGAAGCGGCCCTGGCTCCATTCGTCGACCCGGTACGGGCCCGTGCCCACCGGCTCGCGCACCCTGGCACTGGGGTTGGTGGTCGTCGGCACGATCTCGACGAAGGACAGGCGCAGCGGGAGGATCGGGTCCGGCTTCGCCGTCTTGACCTCAAGCGTCGTGTCATTGACGGGAGTTGCGGTGACCTCGCTGTCGGTGAAGATGTAGCCGTCGACATTGCAGTCGATGTCCGAGTCTGTGGCGCGCTTGATCGAGAACGCCGCCGCCTCCGCCGTGAACGGTGTGCCGTCATGGAAGGTGACGCCCTCGCGGAGCGTGAAGGTCCACGAAGTGGGCGACGTACGGGTCCACTTGGTGGCCAGCGCCTGTTCCAGCCGCCCCGTGGACGGCTCGCGCTCGGTGAGCGCCTCCGTGATGTTGGCCCGCGTCACCCGGCCCGTCGCGGTGAGCGAGGCATCGCAGGGCTCGAGGGTCGGCGGCTCCTCGGACAGGACGACGCGCAAGATGTCCGGGCCCTCACCGATGGGGTCGGCACCCGCCACCGAACACCCGGAGACGACGAGCAGCACGCATACGGACATGAACGCACCCGTCACCCGCCCCCGTCGAGGACGGACCGTCGAGCGGGTTCGTAATAAGCCTGGACCGGTCACTGATCCTCCGTGCTGTTCGAGCTGCGTCCACAAGAAGAAACTTCGTTTAGATATGTGGACGCGAGCATTATGAGATCGCCCATGCTGAACGCGTCAAGATGCGTGCAGCAAACGAACCTGGGCCGGGGGCTGTCGGCCCGCCCGGCCGCCCCTGTCGTGAATGGCCGGAGATCGCCCTAGTCGGCCGGGATGCAGCCCCATATGATGCGCGATGGCTCGCGGCCTTCACATTTCCTTCACGAGGTCGCGAGTGTGCCTCCGTATTTGGCATGCGCATGACTGGCATGCCATCGCGGGCGCATGCGTACGCCCTCGCTCCATCCGACGCACCTGGTCAGCGACAGTCTCCGCGCAGGCGGACACCGCACCCCCCAACCCGGCGGCGCCGGCACCTGCCCGCACCGCCCGGACCACCGAAGCACCGGATTGGAAGAAAATGACTGGTGGACTGCTTCTGAGCGGCGCGGTCACCGCGCTGTTCGCCTCGGCGCTCCCCGCGCCGCAGGGCTCCTCCGCGATCGCCGACCCGCCCCCGGACAAGATCGTGATCGAGGTCGCCACGGTCAACGGGTCGGGTTGCCCCCAGGGGACGGCCGCCGTCGCCGTCTCGCAGGACAACACCGCCTTCACGGTGACGTACAGCGACTACCTCGCCCAGGTGGGCGGCGGCGCCAGTCCCACCGCGTTCCGCAAGAACTGCCAGCTCAACCTCATCGTCCACGTACCGCAGGGCTTCACCTATGCGGTCGCGAGCGCCGACTACAGAGGCTTCGCCTCGCTCCAGCCGGGCGCGAGCAGCACCCAGAAGGCCTCGTACTACTTCCAGGGATCGCCGAACACGGAGTCCAGAACCCATCCCTTCAGAGGCCCCTACAACGACAACTGGCAGGCGACCGACACCACCGACTGGGCCCAACTGGTCTGGGCGCCCTGCGGTGTTCAGCGCAACTTCAACATCAACACGGAACTGCGGGTCAACGCGGGAACCTCCGCGCCCGGCAGCACGAGCTTCATGACCATGGACTCCACCGACGGTGACATCAGCACCATCTATCACCTGGCCTGGAAGGAGTGTCCCGGGAGGTAACGCCGGAACACGGCGCCCCTGACCCGTTGTTCGCTGCTGACCGGGGTCCACTCCGGTCAGCAGTGAACGCCCCTTCCGTACGGGCCAGTCGGCCGTGGAGTCCGCAGGGCCCCGTAACAGGTGCGCCACTTCCGGACACGTTGATCGAATGCTGACCGTATGTCGACTCGAACATGGCAGGCTCTACGTGTCCGTGGACTGGCGGACGCGTCCCGCAGCCGACCGAAGGGGCGCACCATGACACTGACCACCCTGAACTCGGACCATGAGCGCCGACCTGTTGACAACGTTGCCTTCAGTGGTGCGACCGACATCACCAAGGCACTCCGATACCTCCTCGCCCGCTGAGTGAACAGCAGCATGACCTACGTCATCGTTTCTCTCGACCGATCCCGCAGCGGACCTCTTCTGCGCGCCCTGCGCGGGGCACGATTACTCCCTCCGCTCGTCCACCCGTGGGGATCGCACCGCGCCTACGAAGAGCTGCTGACCGAACCGCGGTCGCTCGCGATCCTCGACGTACCGGACGAGCGGTGGAGACCCGGCCTGGAACATCGCGTCGGACTGCTGCGCCGACTGGCGCCCGTCATAGCGCTCGTGCCCGAAGGCACCGATGCCGCCGACCTCCTCGACGCGGGAGCCGACAATGTCCTGACCCGGAACATGCCGATCCAGGAACTGGCCGTACGACTGGCGACAGAACGGCGCTCGCTGGCCTCGGCGACGCCCGTACCCCACGCGCAGGTTTCCCCGCCGGCCTCGATGCTTCCCCACCACGGCTCGCAGAGACTGCTCCTGCGTCTGCTGCTCACCGATCGACAGCCGTGGTGCTGCCACGACCTGAGCCGATTGCTCGGCACCGCCGAACAACCCCTGAACCGTGCGGCCCTGCGTGCCCGGCTCGACAGGCTGAGTTCCTGCCTGGAGCCGCTGGGACTGGCCCTGACCAGGTCCGGGGCCTGGAAGCGGCTCTTCTACACGGTGGTGCCTTTGGCGGGGAACCGGGCCATAACTGGGTCATGACGGTTCGTCAGCGCCGCCCGTGCCTAGCCGTGGCGACGGTGCTCCGCCTGGTGGCGGGTGGCGTGGAGGGAGCCGAGGAGGTCCAGGGCCTGGGCACTGGGGCTGCCTGGTTCGGCGTGGTAGATGACGAGTTGTTGGCCTGGAGCATCGCGTACGTCGAACGCCTGGTACGTGAGGGTGAGTTGGCCGACGTCCGGGTGGAGGAAATGCTTGGCGTCCTGGGTCTTGCCGCGCACGGTGTGGGCGTTCCACAGGCGGGTGAAGTCCGCGCTGTGCTCGGTGAGGGTGCGGACGAGTTCGCGTAGCCGGGGGTTGTCCGGGTCGAGTCCTGCTGCCTGGCGCAGATTGGCCACGGTGGCCTGGGCTGTCGCGTTCCAGTCCGGGTAGAAGGTGCGATGCGCGGGATCGAGGAACGCCATCCGGGCCAGGTTGTCCGCCGGCTCGAAGGGGGAGTACAGGGCGTCGGTCAGGGCGTTCGCGGCGATGATGTCCAGCGTCGGGTTGATCACGAACGCCGGAGTGTTCGGGTATCCGTCCATCAGCTGGCGCAGCGCCGGACCGACCCTGTCGGGGGCGTGGACGGACGGCTGGTCGCTCGAGATGGTCCCGGCCAGCCGGAACAGGTGGGCGCGAGCGTCCGTATCGAGGCGCAGTGCGCGGCTGAGGGCGTCCAGCACTTGGGGGGAGGGGTGGCGTTCGCGGCCCTGTTCCAGGCGGGTGTAGTAGTCGGCGTTCACCCCGGCGAGGACGGCGACCTCCTCACGGCGTAGTCCGGTGACGCGCCGGACCCCGTAGCTCGCCATGCCGACGTCCTCCGGCTGCAGGCCCGCCCGCCGCGCGCGAAGGAAGTCTCCCAAGTGGTTGTCAGCCATGGCCTCAGGCTAGGCGGCGGATCGGCGTGCTGCCTGGGTGTGCCGCACCCAGGCAGCACTCGTCCTGGTTGATGGTCGCCGACCTGCCCAGACTCGGTGGCGCAGGACAGAACCGCACCGACGGACGAGAGGAGTTCGCCATGGCCAGGACCGCTGACGACGACAGCGTCGACGTGGTCGGGATGTGGGTGACCGCGGACGGTCACATACGCCAGGAGCTGCGCCCCGACGGCCGCTACGACGAAGCCCGCGGCGACCGGCGCAGCGCGTACACCGGCCGGTACACGGTGACCGGCAGCCACCTGGACTACGTCGACGACACCGGGTTCACGGCGACGGGCGACATCCGCGGCGGCGTGCTCTATCACGAGCACCTCGTGCTTTTCCGGCAGGAGAAGCAGGCTTGACTTCCTCCCCCTCGTGAACGAGGGGGATTCCTACGGCTCGCGCCGTGGGGTTTTCTGCTTCATCGCCGACTGCCCGCCCGGAGTTCTCCGTTGAGGTCTTACACCGGCTCCACAGACAGACACCGCCAGCCCGGCGGCCAGAAGGTTGTTCGCCGCGTTCACGTCCCGGTCATGGGCCGTGCCGCAACTGCCGCACGTCCAGGTACGGACGCCCAGCGGCATCGCCTCAGCGAGGCTGCCGCAGGCGGAGCACAGCTTGGAGGAGGGGAAGAAGCGGTCCACCGCGATGACTTCCCGCCCGTACCAGTCGGCCTTGTACTCCAGCATGCTCCGGAACTGGGCCCACGCGGCATCACTGATGGAGCGGGCCAGGCTCCTGTTCTTGACCATGGTGCGTACGGTCAGGTCCTCGATCACGAGCGCTTGGTTTTCACGCACGAGTCGAGTGGTCAGCTTGTGCAGCACATCGCGCCTGCGGTCGGCGATCCGGGCGTGGATCTTGGCGACCTTCTGGCGGGCCTTGCGCCGGTTGGCGCCCTCGCCCTTGGCCTTGCGGGACAGCTCCCGCTGGGCCTTGGCCAGGCGCTCGCGGTCGCGGCGCTCGTGCCGGGGGTTGGCGATCTTCTCTCCGGTGGAGAGGGTCAGCAGGTGGTCCAGGCCGACATCGATACCCACGGCCGTATCGGTGGCCGCGAGCGGCTTCACGCGCGGGTCCTCGCACAGCAGGGAGACGAACCAGCGTCCGGCGCTGTCCCGGCTGACGGTCACTGTGGTCGGCACCGCCCCCTCGGGCAGGGGGCGCGACCAGACGATGTCCAGCGGGTCGGCCATCTTCGCCAGTGTCAGCCGGCCGTCGCGGAACCGGAAGGCGGAGGAGGTGTACTCCGCGCTCGCGCGGGAGGTCTTCTTCGCCTTGAAGCGGGGGTACTTGGCGCGTTTGGCGAAGAAGTTCGTGAAGGCGTTCTGCAGGTGTCGCAGTGCCTGCTGCAGCGGGACGGAGGAGACCTCGTTGAGGTAGGCCAGTTCCTCGGTCTTCTTCCATGCCGTCAGCAGGGCCGAGGTCTGGTTGTAGTTGACCCGTTCCTGCCTGGCCCAGGCCTCGGTGCGGGCGGCGAGGGCCATGTTGTAGACCTTGCGCACGCATCCGAAGGTGCGCGACAGCTCGGCTGCCTGCGCATCGGTCGGATAGAAGCGGTACTTGAAGGCCCGCTTCACGTGAGTGGGCATGTCTCACAAACTAGCACAACATCTTGTGACTACCTGCTGGTGACTGGTGACTGGTGACTGGTGACTGGTGACGGACGCCGACCCGCCCAGGAGGGCGATACGGTTCTTCCCTGCCCTGCTCCGCAGGAGTCCGTTTCCTCCCCGGCCCGAAGGCGGGGTATCCACGGAGGATTCCAGATGAATGACGGGCGCTCTCGTGATCTACTGCCGATCATGCCGCTGCTGATGCTCGACCTCGACAACACTCTGGTCGACCGTGATGCGGCCTTCCGTCTCGCTGTCCAGGTATTCCTGGCCGATCACGACCTGCCTGATTCCGATCTCACGTGGGTGATGACCCTCGACGCCGGCGGCTATACCGCCCGACAGGACGTCGCGGCGGCCATGGCCGACCGATACGGGACTTTGGTACCCGGCGCCGCCATCCGCGCCCTGCTCGACAACGGCGCCGCGGACCGCGTCGTGCTGACGAAGTCCTCACGCGAGGCCCTGGGGATGGCGCTGGCCGACGGCTGGACCTGTGTCATCGTCACAAACGGCCGTACCAGGCAGCAAGAAGCGAAGATCCGCAACACCGGACTCGACCAACTCGTCCACGGCTGGGCCGTCTCCGAGGAAGTCGGGTACAAAAAACCCGGGCCGGAGATCTTCAGAGCGGCGGCGGCCGGCGTCGAAGGATCCCTCGTCGGCGCTTGGATGATCGGAGATTCACCGCACGCCGACATCGCGGGCGCGAACCTGCTCGGTCTGCGCAGCGTGTGGGTGTCGGGCGGCCGACCGTGGACCCAGGACTCGTACCGGCCCACCCATGTCGCTGAAGACGTCGCCTCCGCGATCAACTGCGTCATCAATGCACCGAGATAATCTCCCCACTTCTATTCAACTTTGACTAGAGTGGTGGGTATGGCTGAGAAGACCATTCCGATCCTGCCGTGCCGGACCATCCAGCCCGTTCTCGACTTCTACACCGCCCTCGGATTCGAGGTGACCTTCCAGCAGACGAGCCCCAATCCGTACGCGGTCGTCGAGCGCGGCGGCATCGAGCTGCAGTTCTTCGGCCTGAAGCGGTACGAGCCGACCGAGTCGTACAGCACGTGCTACGTACTGACCGATGACGTCGACGGGCTGCACGAGTCCTTCCGGACCGGACTCAAGGCGGCGTACGGGAAGATCCCGACCCGCGGGCTGCCGCGCATCGGGGCGCTGAAGGACATGTCGTACGGCATGCGGCAGTTCCTCATGACCGACCCGGGCGGCAACTGCATCCGGATCGGGCAGCCGACAAGTGAGGACCAGCACCACCGGCCCGCGCCCAAGGAGACCTTCGCGCGGGCCCTGCATCACGCGTCACTCCTCGCGGACTCGAAGGAGGATCCGGCTGCCGCCGCGAAGGTCATCGACCGGGTGTTGGGTCTCGAGGACGAGCGCCCCACGCCCGTGCAGCGGTTGCGCCTCCTCGTACTGCGTGTGGATGTCGCCGGGCGCCTGAGTGACGGAGAGACTGCGGCATCCGCACTCGCCGAGGCCGACGCGGTCGTGGCCCAAATAGGCGCGCAGGAGCGGGAGTCGGTCCAGGACGACCTCGATCGCCTCGCCGAGCTGCGGACCTAGGAATCGCCTGCACGGTGTACTCCGCTGCCCAACTGGTCGGCCAGGCACGCCAGGTACAAAGCCATGGTCGTCCGGTGCTCACGCAGCGGACGACCGGTGATCTGCTCGATCTTGTTCATGCGGTAGACAACGGTGTTGCGGTGGATGTGCAGGGCCGCCGAGGCCCGTACGAGGTTGAAGCCGCTCTCGCACCAGGCGGTGATCGTGTCGCGGAGTACCGGCCAGTCCGGCTGGGTGCGCAGGTCCGCGGCGGTGAGGGCCAGCAGGCGGTTGCGGGCGGGCTGGCCCACTGCGGCCAGGACCTGGTGGACGCGGAGGTCGGTGATCAGGTGGACGGGGGAGTCTCCCGCCACTCGGGCACCGAGGCGGAGCGCGTCGCAGGCGTCCTGGTACGAGTCGTGCAAGTCGCCGACCGACGAGGCGGGTTCGCCGATTCCGGCGCGGGCGGCGAGGCCGTCCTGGGCGGCGATGACGTCGGTGACCCGGCGGCAGTCGCCGACCAGCGACGTCAGCGGACGGCGGGCCGGCAGCCGGTGCAGTACGCCGATCCAGCCGGGCGCCGTGGTGGCGACGATGTCCTGGGGGTCGGCGAAGACCTCGCGCACCGTGCGGAGCAGTTCCGAGCGGATCAGCGCCATGTCCCGCGTCGGCGCCCCCTGGCGGCGGGCGCCCGCATCGGGCACGGTCACCTCGAACGCCACCGCCACCCGCCGAAGCCGCAGGTCGAAACCCAGCTCGGCGGCCCGGAACAGCAGGAACTCGCCTTCCACGACATGAGGGTCGTACGAGGCGATGTCGGCGAGCAGTTTCTCGGCCGCCCGCTCGGCGAGCAGCCGGGAGCGCAGCATCACCGACTCCCGCAGCAGAATCTCCGTCTGGCGTTTCACCAGGAGTCCGAAGCGGCGTACCTGGGCGGGCGTACCCGTGATCCCGACCGTGCCCACCGCCTGCCCGTCCGTGACCAGCGGCAGGGTGACTCCGGGGCGTACTCCCCGCAGTTGGAGAGCCTGCGAGGCGTTGTGCGTGGCGGGCTCCTTCGTACGGATCACCTCGACGGACGCCTCGTGAAAGCTGCCGACCCGGCTTCGGTCGCCGCTGCCGATGACCGTGCCCTCCGCGTCGGTGATCAGCACGTTGAAGCCGATGACCGCGGAGGTGTCCCCGGCGATCTCCTGCGCGAGTGACGGGCTCAGCATCAAGGCTCCTCCCGCCGCGGGGCCGCTGCCCGGATTGGACGCACCGTACAGTGCATCGAGCGATTTCGGCCATAAGTTCAGACGAAGTGACCGGTGACGTACCGCGAGCCGGTCCATAGCGTATGGGCCCTGTCACACCCCCCGCCGGGGCACAGCGAGGTGAACGGCGGACCCTTCAGTGCCAAATGGGAAGGCCATGCCGATGACCCGTGTGCGCTCACTCGTCGCCGCTTTGTCCGCGACACTCCTGCTTTCGGCCACCGCAGCCTGCGGCTCGGACAGCGACGACGAACCGGCCAACGTGTCCGCGAAGACCGCCGCGCTCGGCACCCTCACGCCGGGCGTGCTCAAGGTGGCCGTCCAGCCGTACGCCCCCTACACCAGCGTCCAGGGCGACAAGATCGTCGGGCTGGACGGCGACATCCTCAACTACGCGGCGGACAAGCTGGGCTTGAAGGTCGAGCCCGAGGTGACGGACTTCGCCGGCATGCTCGCCGGAGTGCAGTCCCGCCGGGTGGACATCACCATCGGCGGCGTCGCCTGGTCCGAAGAGCGGCAGAAGCAGGGGCTGTTCACCGATCCGCCGTACTACTCGCCCCCGGCGATGGCCGTCAGAAACGGCAAGACGTACAAGACGGTCGACGACCTGAAAGGCCTGGAACTGGGCACCGTCGAGGGCTATGTCTGGGTCAAGTCGATCCAGGCCGTGCCCGACGCCAAGCTGCACGCCTACCCCGACGCCAACGGCGTCTTCGACGACCTCGGCGCGGGCCGCGTCGACGTCGGCTTCCTCGACCCGCTGATCATCATCGCGGCGCAGAAGGAACGGCCGGAGCTGAAGATCGAGACCCAGTACATGACGCCGCCGACCGCCGAGCAGGTGAAGGCGAAGCCCGCGTACGAGTACTTCCAGCCGTACCAGACCGGCTTCTACCTCCCCAAGAAGGCCACCAAGCTGGAACAGGCGATCTCCGAGCAGATCGACGCCATGTACGAGAACGGCGAGATGGAGAAGCTCGTCGAGAAGTACGGCGGCGACCCGGAGCAGTTCCTCACGCCCGACGCCGCTGTCGCCCCCGCGCGCCAAGGTGTGGACCGGCCCGACGACTGGACGCCCCCGTCCATCGCGAAGTGAGGGGCTGACATGTCCGGTCTCTTCCAAGTCCCTTGGTCCGACTACCAGTCCGACCTCGTCGACGCACTCTGGCGCACCATCTCCTACACCGTTGTGAGCTTCGTCGGCGCCGTACTGCTCGGCCTGGCGGTGGCTCTGCTCAGGCTGAGCAAGGTGTGGGCCGCGCGCGCCGTCGCCGCCGTCTACACCGAGGTCTTCAAGAACATCCCGCTCCTGGCCATCATCTTCCTGGCCTACTTCGGACTGGCCTCGGCCGGGCTCAAGCTGGACGTGTTCACGGCCGGCTGCGTCAGCCTCATCGTCTTCTACGCCGCCTACCTGTCCGAGATCTTCCGCTCCGCGATCAGCGGGGTGCACGCCGGACAGACGGAGGCGGGGGAGGCGCTGGGGATCGGCAGGGCAGGCATCTTCGGCCAGGTGATCCTGCCGCAGGCCGTCCGGCAGGCACTGCCCGGCACCAACACCTTCCTCGTCGACCTGCTGAAGTCCACCTCGCTGCTGGTCACCATCTCCGCCGCCGAACTGATGTCAGAGGGGCGGCTGATCACCTCGTCCACCTTCCGCGCGCTGGAGGTGTACCTGGTCATCTCGGCCATCTACTTCGCCCTCTGCTACCCGCTCTCCCAGCTCCTCCTGCTGCTGGAGCGGAAGGTACGCGCGGGCGTCCCCCTGTCCCCGTGGCGGCGGCGCCGGATGCGGGCCGCCCGCGCACTGCTCGCGGCCGACCTCTCGGCCGGCACCGACCGCAAGGCCGACCGGAAGGAGGCGACGGTATGACCGAGCCCGTCACCACAGCGAAGACCGTCGCACCGGCCGCCACCACCGAGGCCGTCGTACGAATCCAGGGCCTCAGCAAGTCCTTCGACGGCCGTCTCGTCCTCGACAACGTGAACCTGGAGGTCGACCGCGGCCGGATCGTCAGCGTCATCGGACAGAGCGGCGGCGGCAAGACGACCCTGATGCGCTGCGTCAACCTCCTCGAAAGGCCGGACGGCGGCACGGTCGAGGTCGCCGGTGAAGTGGTGCACAACGGCGGCAAGATGGTCTGCCGCGACCTGCCCCGGCTGCGTCGTACGGTCGGCATGGTCTTCCAGCGGTTCAACCTGTTCCCTCATCTCACCGCCGTGGAGAACGTCGTCCTGGCGCAGCGCAAGGCGGGCGTCCCCGAACAGGAGGCGCTGGAGCGGGCCGTCACGCTGCTGCGCCGGGTCGGGGTGGCCCACCGCGGCCTCGCCCAGCCCGAGCAGCTCTCCGGCGGTGAGCAGCAGCGCGTCGCCATCGCGCGGGCCCTCGCCCTCAAGCCGGAGGTACTGCTCTTCGACGAACCCACGTCCTCCCTGGACCCCGAGGCCACCCGCGAGGTGCTCAGCGTGATGCGGGAACTCGCCGCGGACGGCATGACGATGCTGCTGGTCACCCATGAACTGCCGTTCGCCCGCGAGGTGTCCGACCACGTCGTCTTCGTCGACGGCGGCCGGATCGTGGAGGAGGGCAGGCCCGAGGACGTCATCGACAACCCGGCCCGCGCCCGGACCCGGGAGTTCCTCGCCTCGTACGGACCCACGTCATGACCGGTGCACCCGGCACGGCGGGCCCGCTCGGCGACAGCCCCGTCGTGGTCGTCGGGGGCGGCGTGGTCGGACTGTGCACGGCGTACTACCTGGCCGCGGCCGGTCTTCCGGTGGAGGTCGTCGAGCGGCGGGGACTGGGCTCCGGGGCCTCCCGGGGCAACGCGGGATGGGTCTGCCTCAGCCACTCCACACCCGTCCCGGCGCCCGGAGTGGTGCGCTACGCCCTGCGTTCGCTGGGACAGCCCGACTCGCCGCTCTATCTGCGGCCCCTGCCGGATCCGGCGTTCGTACGGTGGCTGTGGCGGTTCTGGCGCAGCAGCACACCGGCCGCCTTCCGGCGCGGTTACGCGGCGATCGCCGAGCTGAACCGAGACACCTTCGACCTCTTCGACGGTCTGCGCGAGAACGGCGTCGCCACGACGCTGACCCGGCCCGGCATGGTGCACGCCTTCCTGTCGCCGACCGAGGCCCGCCACCATCTCGCGGTCCAGCGGCAGATGGCGGACGGCCGCTACCCGATGCCCGACGACGTCACCACCGGACCCGAGGCACATCTGCTGGACGACGCGCTGTCGCCCGGGGTGCGCGCCGCGTACCTCGTCGAGGGGGAAGGCGTGGTCGATCCGGAGGCGTTCGCCCAGGGGCTGGGGGAGGCGCTGGCCGACGCGGGGGTCAAGGTCCACGAGAACGCGGAGGCCACCGGGTTCCGGTCGACCGCGGGGCGCATCGCCGCGCTGCGGACCACGCAGGGCGAGATTCCCTGTGCGGCCGTCGTCGTCGCGGCCGGGATGCGCTCGCCGCACCTGCTGCGCTCACTGGGACAGCCGCTGCCGCTCCAGGCGGGCAAGGGCTACAGCTTCTCGGTGGAGCTGGACCGGGCGCCCCGGCACACGCTGTACTTCGGCGAGCGCAGGGCCGTCGCCTCACCGATCGGCGGCACCACGCGGATCGGCGGCACGATGGAGCTGAGCGGCAACAACAACCGGCTCGACTGGCGCCGTATCGTCGCCGTCGCCCTCGCCAGCCGGCACTACCTGGGCCGCTGGTTCGACGACCCGGACGACCTGGTCGGCCTGATCCGCGACCCCTGGGTCGGCGGGCGGCCGTTCCTCCCCGACGGGCTCCCGGTCATCGACCGCGTCCCCGGCCACCACAACGCCTTCGCGGCCACCGGCCACGGCATGCTCGGCGTCACGCTCGGCCCCGCCACCGGGCGCCGGCTCGCCGAGTACATCCGCACCGGCCGACGGCCCGAGGCCCTCGCGCCCTTCCGCTTCGACCGGCTGAGCCGCTGAGAGGCGTGGCGGCCGGCTCCACGGACGGGCGTGGTCGAGGACGTCGCCCTCCCCCATGAAGGCGACGTCCTCGACCGCTCCCCCGGGTGCCGGAACATGGCCTGCGGTCTGCGCACAGGATGCCGCCTGCCGCCTGCCCGGCGCCTGAGTCGAGGGCTACTCAAGTCACCCTGTATCAGGGATGAGTAGCCCGGCTCTTGTTGTACGTGATGACTTACGAACGGGACGCGAAGACCCTGGAACTGCCCTGGCCGTTCACCGGACGCGAAGCCGAACTGGACTTGATCCGCAGGTCACTGTCCGCCGGACGGCGCGGCATCGTGGTGACGGGCCCCGCGGGCTGCGGCAAGACCCGGCTCGTCACCGAGGCCGTCCGCGACACCGGCTGCGCGAAGGTGACGGGGACGCCGGGGACCCGGCAGCTGCCCTTCGCCGCGTTCGCGCACCTGCTGCCGGAGACGGTCTCCCTGCACCGTGCCGTCCAACTCCTCGCGAACGTCCGCCTGTTGATCGTCGACGACGCGCATCTGCTGGACGACGCGTCGGCCGCGCTGGTCCACCAGCTGGCCGTGCACGGGCGTACGCGTCTGATCGTCGTGGCGGCGGACGGCGAACCGGTCCCCGGCGCGATCTCCCGGCTGTGGACCGGAGAGCTGCTGCCGCGCCTCGCCCTCGCGCCGCTTCCGCGTGAGGACCTGGCACAGCTCGTGACAGCGGGCGCCGGCGCCGCGGCGGAGCCGCTCACCGTGAACCGGCTGCACCGGCTGTGCCAAGGAGATCTGCGACTACTGCGCGCCTTGCTCGGCGCGCTGCGCGAGCGCGGACCGCTGACCCGGGGGCCCGACGCGTGGGCCTGGCGGGGCCCGGTACCGGTGACCGCGACCCTTCGCGAACGGACCGCGCAGGCCCTGGAGAGGACCCACCCGGACGAACGGGCGGTCCTCGAACGGCTCGCCTTCAGCGAACCACTGCCACTCGACGTCGCCGAGCTGGACCTACGGGTCCTCGAACTCCTCGAAGCGCAAGGACTGGTGGCCATAGACGGCCACTCCTCGGTCCGCCTCGCACACCCTCTCCACGGCCCGGTACTCCGCTCCGAGGCCGGACAACTGCGCGCCAGGCGACTGGCCCGTACACCGTCCCGGTGCGGCCCGGCCCTCGATTCGGAGGGCGCCACTCTGGCGCGGCGGATCAAGCAGGCAGACGTACGGGACGTGCCGACGCCGATCGGGGACTGGCTGGCCGGGGAGGGCGCGGGCCCGGACAGCGCGGTCCCCGCCGGGTACGCGGTGGTACGCGCCCGGTACGCACGGCTGCGCGGGGAGCTGCGCGAGGCCGTGGCGTGGGCGCGGGAAGGCATGCGGGCGGTTCCGGACGACCTGGGCTGCCGTGCCGAACTGGCCTTGGCGGAGGCGCAGTTGGGCAACACGACGACGGCGGCCGCGCGCGACATACTGGCGGCGCGTCCAACGTCCGGCCGGGCGGACACCTGGCTGAGGGCCGCCCGAGGTGACATCGCCGGAGCACTGGAGTCCCTCACGGGGGACGACGTCTGCGCCCTCGACGACACCAGCGCCCTCTACGACGCCTACGCCCTGTACGACGCGGTGCGCCTGGGCGAACCCGCCCTGGTCGCGGACCGGTTGGCCCAGCTTCCCGGCGAACCCGCGGCCCTTCTGTCCCCGCACGCGGACGCCCTCGCCCGCGGTGACGGCCCGGCCCTGGACCGAGCCGCCGAACGCCTCGAACAGCGCGGCTTCCTGCTCTTCGCCGCCGAAGCACACGCGCAGGCCGCGTCGGCGCACGACGACCCGCGTGCCGCCCGCATGTCGCGTACGCGCGCCGTCACTCTGGCCCGGCGTTGCCAGGGAGCCCGCACCCCGGCACTGTCCGGCCTGGTCCTGGGCGAGCTCACGGCCCGCCAACGGCAGATCGTCACCCTCGCCGCCGCCGGCTTAAGCAACCGCGAGATAGCGGAGCAGCTGACCCTGTCGATCCGCACGGTCGGCAACCACCTCCACAGCGCCTACACCCGACTCGGCGCGACCGACCGCGGCTCCCTGCCCCGGCTCGTAGACGACCCGGAGGGAGGGGCAATGCCGGACGCACGGTCGGCGTGACGCAGTGCGCTCCGATCCGCAGGCCGAGCGCCCCAACTGCCCGCCCGCGCAAGCCCGCGCGATGTGCTTCAGGCTGCTCCGAACGCCGTGAACGCCCACCCGGTCGCCTGATGCACCGCGTCACCCGGCAGCGCGGCGCGCGCGTCACGCAGAGCCTCGGCCAAGGAGAGGCCGGAGCTCAGGCCCTTGTGCAGGGCCAGCATCAACGGCACCACCGTGGCGTCGTTGACCGGGACACCGCTCGCCACGACGCCCGCCGTGCCCAGCGGAAGCAGGGCCGTGACCAGGCCGAGTACCTCATCGGCGCCAACAGAGGCGAGGCGGGCGGTTTCGCAGCTGGACAGGATGATGCGGTACGGACTGCGGCGGAGGCGTTCGAAGTCGTGCACGATGAGCGGGCCGTCGGCCATCCGCAACGAGGAGAAAAGAGGGCTGTCCGCGCGGAACGTACCGTGCGCGGCGATATGCGCGAGCACAGCGCCGTCGAGCGAGTCCAGCACACGCGGCACCCGCGCCTCGTCACCCTCCAGCACGGTCGTGTCGCCGTAGCGGCCGGCGAGTTCGGGCACCTCCGCACCGCCGGTCGCGAGGCCGGGACCGCGGACCAGCACATGCCCTCCGTCCGGCGGCGGCTCGGTCTCCACGGCCCGCAGCCAACTGCTCGCCGACGGCGAAACACTCACCACACGCTCGCGAAGCGAGGGCAACAGCGCCCAGGGCACACGGTGCAGCCTGGCCGGCGGCACCACAACGAGCGGTCCTGGGCCCAAGTGGGGGACGGCCGCGCCCAGCAGCAGTTCCTCCAGCCGCCGCCCCGCGGCCTCCACCACCGGCAGCCGACCCTCCGCCCCGGGATGGGCAAGCCGCCGCAGCCCGGCCTGCACATGCTCGGCCTCGGCCAGCGCATCCGCGAGCGCCCCGCCCTCAAAACGCCGTACGCGGCCCTCGCCACAGAGCAGTACCTGAACCCGGCCGCCGAGCTCGGCGATCTCCACCAACTGTCCGCCGCCCAGCCGCTCCAGCAGCCTCCCGGGATCGAACCGATGCCCGTCGCCCGGCACTTCACCGCGCATCCGCAGCGTCCGGGACCGTATCTCCCGCTCCAGCCGCCGCTGTTCACGTTCCAGTGTCGGCACCGGACGCCCGTCGACACGGGCCTCCTCCGCCCGGGCGGCGATCTCCCGGAAGGCGGTGAGATTCCGCAGCAGGGCCGGATCGGCGGGCGGGCGCGTGGGCGGAGCCGACAGCACCGTGGCCCGCCAGCGCTCGCTCCACACCAGCAGCCGCCGCGGCCCACCGGAGACCAGGCTGGCCCGCTGCGCCATCGCGGCGAGCTCGGCGCCCTGCGCGCTCGCCCGGGCGCGCAACTCGGAGGCACCGAGCGTCATCCGGTGGTCGTCGAGCACATCGAGCCCACGCCGGCAGGCCTCCAGTACGCCGCGGCTGGAACCGGCGGCCTCGGCCCGCAGCGCCTGCGCGGCCCAGCCCGTCATCCGCGCCAGCGGCGGCCCGCTGCGCCGGCTGCGCGCGGCCACACTCAGATGCCGCTCGGCCTCGGCCCGCCGGCCCAGGCGCAGCGCGATCCGCCCCGCGAGCAGTGACGCCTCGGGCGCGGCCGGCGAGCCGCAGTCCGCCAGCCGCCCGGCCACGGCCGCGGCATCGGCGACCATCCGCCCCGAGGCACGCCCGGCCGCCAACCGCGCCTCGATCAGCACCAGTTGGGCGTGCGTCTCCCACCAGGCGCGCTGCTGGCCCGCGAAGAGGCGTACGGCATCGGCCGCCCGGGCCATCGCGGTGTGCGGATCGTCCGCGAGCCGGGCGGCACGGGCCGCGGCCAGCAGCAGCTCCGCCTTGCGGGTGGTCTGCCCGCCGATACGGTCGAGCACCCGGACCGCCGTGTCGGCCTCCGCCAGCGCCTCGGGCGCGAGCCCGGCCGCCATCAGCACCTCGCAGCGCCGGATGTGGAACACGAACTGCGGGGTGCCGAGCTTCGCGTACCGCTCCTCGGCCTCGTCGAACAGCCGCAGCGCCGCGGGAATGTCGCCAGAGCGGAAAGCGGCCAGCGCCCGGCTCTCCACGACATCGGCCTTGTCGTGCTCCTGGCCGGTGGTGTCCCACAGCCGCTCCGCCGCCGTGAAGTCGGCCTCCGCCCGCTCCACCGCACCCAGCGCCAGATGCACGGTGGCCCGCAGCGTGAGGGCGCGCGCCGTCCAGATCACATCGCCGACCTGGCGCAGCACGGGCGTCGCCCGGCGCACATCGTCCAGCGCCTCACGATGGTGCCCCAGCACCCACCACACATACGCCCGCCGGTACAGGACCCGGGCGCGGGTATGCCCCGTACCCCGCGCCACGCCCCGCTCGAGCGCGGCCAGCCCCTGCCGCGTACGACCGTCATGGACCAGCGCCACCCCGAGCGTGCCGAGGACATCCGCCTCCCGGTCGGCCGAACCCGACCGTGCCGCGAGATCACGTGCCCGCCGCAGATGTCGCAGCGCGACCCGCAGATCACCGAAGTCCCGCTGCCACATACCGATCACGTGATGGGCGACAGAGCCGTGCAACGGCGAGGGATCGCTGTCGAGCACCGCCTCAGCTCTCGCCAGCGCGTCGCCCGGGCGGGCGAACACCATCGGGAGCAGCTCGAAAATCGGGTCGCTTCCACCTGTCACTCAAAGGATGCTAGGGGCGCGGGCAGTGCGGCAGACAGGTGTGACGCCGATTCGGCCGTCGCCGCTGCCGATCGTTCATCACCGCTGCTGTATCAATCACCCATCGCAAGGCTCTGATTGACGACGCGTTGACCAACGGGGAGGGACACGCCATGGCACCACAGCGATTCCAGGAGCAGTTCGACCAGGTCCGGCGCGCGATGCCGGACGTCCCCCTGGTGATGGGGCCGGACGACTCCGCCGAGTTCTTCTACGAGCAGGGGGTCGTCCTGGCCCGTGACGGCGAGGACGCACGGATCGTCGAGGACACCCTGCGGGCACGGTCCGCGGACATCCCGGGCCTGACCGCGGACGCCGTCCGCAGGGCCGGTCCGGAGACGAACCGGTCGGGCATCACCCGTATCCAGGTGGGCGACCCGGCACCAGGCATCCGATCGGGATCGGGCGACCGCGCCGTCGCGGGGGCGTTGCGGGCCATGCGCGAGGCGGAGGGCCGGGCCGAACGCCGCCTGGTGAGCCGCAACCACGTCGTGACGATCGCGGTCAACGCCTGCCCCGGCGATGAACCCGTGCCCGGCCGGCCCACCGTCACCGCCAACCCGGCGCCGGCGGAAATCGCGTACGTCCCGGAGACCGCCGTCGGCGTCCTGGTGATCGACACCGGACTGATGCGCGACTACCGGTCGTACCCCCTCCTGGCGCACACCCAGGGCGACGGGGCGCTCGCCGAGACCGACGAGCAGGGCTTCCTCAAGCAGTACGTCGGCCACGGCACGTTCATCGCGGGCCTCGTCGCGGCGGTCGCGCCCAACACCGACATCACGGTACGGGGGACCCTCGGCGACGTCGGCGCCATCCTGGAGTCCGAGTTCGGCGACAAGCTCTTCGAGGCCGTCGACCAGGACGGCTGGCCCGACCTCATCAGCCTCTCCGCCGGCACGTCGAACGGCAGTACCGACGGCCTGCTCGGCCTGGAGCGCTTCATGGAGGAACTGCGCGACCAGCCCCGTACGCTCCTGGTCGCGGCGGCAGGCAACAACGCCAGCGCCACCCCCTTCTGGCCCGCCGCCTACGCCGACGTCCCCGGCTACGAGGACGTGGTGCTGTCGGTCGGGGCGCTGCGCGGCGACGGCGAGTTCGGCGCCTGCTTCAGCAACCACGGCCCCTGGGTGAAGATCTACGCGCCGGGGGAGCGGCTGACCAGTTCGCTCACCGGCTTCGACGCCCCTGTTCCGTACGTGTACCAGCACTCCACCTTCGACGCCTGTCGGCACGGCTTCGTCTACGCTTGTACGTGCCAACACCCCCAGCACATCGGCGTGTTGAGCGAGGAGCAGCAACCGACGCCCGCCAAGCCGGAGCAGGTCATGTTCGAGGGGCTCGCGCAGTGGAGCGGAACCTCGTTCGCCACCCCGGTGACCGCCGCGATGATCGCCGCCCATATGACGGCCCACAAGGAGAACGACCCCCGGGCCGCCCGGCGGCAACTGCTGTCGGCGAACCGCGACCACGCGGAGGTACGCGGCGCCATGGTGCCCGCGTTGCGCCCGCCGACCTGGAGTCCCGTCCCGGTCGCCACCCCCTCCGCGACGGCATGACCTCCTGCTCGGGCACGGTGCCCTTGTCCCGGATCACGGTCGGAATCTCCCACTCCGCGGCGTACGATGACTTGCCGTATACGAGGGGTGAGGCCGTGGATCGTGATGCTGTCGGTGCGCTCGTCCAGTCCGCCGCCGACGGGGACGCGGCGGCCTGGAAAGCGCTGGTGGACGGGTTGAGCCCGCTGGTGTGGTCCGTCGTACGCGCCCACCGGCTCTCCGACGCCGACGGGCACGAGGTGTACCAGACGGCCTGGTTCCGCTTCGCCCAGCACCTCGGGCGGATCCGCGAACCGCACAAGGCCGGCTCCTGGCTCGCGAGCACCGCGCGGCACGAGTGCCTGAAGGTCATCAAGAGCACCCGGCGGCTGACTCCCACGGACGATGCCCGGGTGCTCGACCGGATCAGTGAGGACCGTACGCCCGAACAGACGCTGATCGAGTCCGAGGAAGCCGCCGCGGAGGCGGAACGCATCCGCCGGATGTGGCAGGAGTTCGAGGAACTGGGCGACCGCTGCCGGGAGTTGCTCCGCGTGCTGATGGCCTCCCCGCCGCCCAGCTACCAGGAGGTGGCCGCCGCGCTGGGCATCGCCGTGGGCAGCATCGGCCCCCTGCGCCAGCGCTGCCTGCGCCGCCTGCGCGCGCGTCTTGTCGCCCGGGGGGTGCTGTGAACGACAACGAGGGCAACGACACCTTCGACGGCTTCGATGAAGCCGCCGCTGACGACGCACTCGAGGATGCGCTGCGCCAGGCCGCCGCCATCCTGGACCCGGTGCCCGCCGAACTGCGGCATATCGCCGTCGAGGCCTACGCCCTGCACGCCCTTCGCGATATGGACGCAGAGCTCGCCGAGTTGACGTTCGACTCGGTCGTCGACGCCGCCCCGGTCCGGGGCGCGGACGTGCCCAGGATGCTGACCTTCAGCACGTCCGCCCTCACCGTCGACGTAGAGGTGACCGTCGAGGGGATGACGGGCCAGCTGCTGCCGCCGCAGCCTGCCCGCATCGAGATCCTGGGCACCGCGCAGCCGGCGGCGGCCACCACGGTGACGGCCGACGAGATGGGCCGCTTCCTCTGCGAAGGGGTCCTCACCGGCCCGTTCGCCCTGCGACTGCGGACCGACGAGGAGGTCGTGGTGACGGAGTGGCTGCGCGTCTGACACCCACCGTCTGACGCCCAGGGCGTACCCAGGTGCTGAAGCCGGTGCCGGACCCCCGTCAGGCGAACCAGCCCTGCTGCGAATCGGGCTGGGAACCCGACTGCGAACCAGACCCCGGACCGGGCTGTGAACCTGGCTGCGAACCAGCCCCCTGGCCGGACTGTGAACCGGGCGGCTGAGGACGGGAGTTGGGAGCCGGAACCGGGGCCGGAGCAGTGGGGGAGCGGGGTGGCCGGCCGGCGGGCGAGGGTTCCGCCTCGGCGATCCAGCCGAGTTCGCTCTGGAGCCGGCGAGCCTCGCTGCGGACCTGGAGCGGAATGTCGCCGCGTTCGGAGATCAGTTGGTCGTAGATCGGTGCGTCGGGCACGAGCGGTGCTTCTCCTCAGGTCAGGTACGTCCACCTCGACCTTAAGGCCGCCCCGTTCCCGCGTCGGACGTGCCCCCGGCTCGGACAGAACCGGAAACCGCGCGACCATGGACGGACACCGACGCGGACAGATGCAGACACAGGCGGACGGAGGATCCTCATGCCGGTCATGGACGAGGCCGAGGCGCGGCGGAGGTTCGGCGAGGCCCGAGTGGCACGACTGGCGACCTCGGACGCCGAGGGGCGACCGCACCTGGTGCCGCTCGTGTTCGCCCTGCGCGGCGACGAGATCGTCACCGCCATCGACTGGAAGCCGAAACGGCCGGGCCGCGTGAAGCGCCTGGACAACATCGCCGTCCACCCGGAGGTCTGCCTGCTGGTGGACGCGTACGACGAGGACTGGGACCAGCTGTGGTGGGTGCGGGTGGACGGCACCGCCCGGGTCGTACCGCCGGACGCATCGGAAACGGACGCGCAGGACGAGTGCAAGGACGCGCAGGACGAGTACGCCGCCGCGATCGAACTGCTGGCGCAGAAATACGCCCAGTATCGTCAACGGCCCCCAGGCGGACCGGTGATCGTCATCTCCGTACGACGCCGGCACGGCTGGCGCGCCCGCTCCGACGCGGAAACCGGCCGATGACATGGCACGGGAGCGTGCTTGGAGCCACATCCTGCGGGTACTGGGACGGTCCAGCGGCGGCTGGGGAGGTCGCCGCCCGTTCATCGGAGGACAGTGATGGCTCAGAAAGTCCGCGAGATCATGACGAGTGCCCCCGTCGCGGTGGGCACGCGCACCGCGGTCAGCGAGGTCGCGCACCGGATGCGTGACGAGGACATCGGCGCGGTGCTGGTCGCCGAGGGGGACGAACTGCGCGGCCTGGTCACCGACCGGGACCTCGTGGTGCGCGTCCTCGCCGAGGACAAGAACCCCGCCGACACGACCGTGCAGTCCGCGTGCAGCCCGGACCTCGTCACCGTCACCCCTGACGACGAGGTGCGCCGCGCCGTCCAGTTGATGCGCGAACACTCCCTGCGCCGGCTTCCCGTCGTCGAGGGCAAGACCCCCGTGGGCATCGTCGCTCTGGGCGACCTCGCCATCGAGCGCGACCCGGAGTCCGCGCTGGGCGACATCAGCGCGGCCGCCCCCAACGAGTGAGGCGACGCCGTCTCCGGGCGGTGGCGCTGCGGTAGAACCGGGGCATGCGCCCACAACCTGGAGAGGTACTGCACTTCTCGGAAGACCCGACGATCACCGTGTTCCGTCCGCACGTCGCCGCCACCGCCCAGCGGCCGGAGGCCTACGTGTGGGCCGTCGACCACGGCCGGGCGCCGGACTACTGGTTTCCCCGGCAGTGTCCGCGGGCCATGGCCTGGACCGTGCCGGGCACCTCGGCGGCCGACCGGGAACGCATCCTCGGTCCGGGCGGCGGCGAGCGCGTGCACGCCATCGAGTACGGCTGGATGGAACGGTTCCTGAGCGTTCGGCTGTTCGCCTACCGGTTCTCCGCCGACGCCTTCCGGCCGTTCGGCGAACCGGTACCGCACGCCGTCGTGGCGAGCGAGCCCGTCGAACCGCTCGGCCCGCCCGAGCCGGTCGGCGACTTGCTCCGGCTCCACCGGGACGCCGGAATCCAGCTGCGCGTACTCGACAACCTCTGGTCGTTCTGGGACGCCGTGACCACCAGCACGCTGGGGTTCAGCGGCATCCGCCTGCGCAACGCGACGGCCAGGGACGTACGTAATCCCCTGCATCCGCCTGCGTAACGTGATGGCCAGAGACGTACGTGACTACTGATTTCGGCGTTTTAGGGTCTGAGTAGTCGACAGTACCGACGCGGACGTAGTCGTCGCGGCCGAGGCGGACGCGGTGGTTGATCCCGAATGACGTAGTCGGAGCAGGAAGCGGCCGCCACGGAGCCCTACGCACCTGGCCTGGCTTTGGCCGCAGGCGGCGTTCGTCTTCGTTGGCAAGTCAGCGTCTTGAGGGAGGCGTGAGTGCCTGTTCCAACAGGGTCTTCGCGGCCGCGCGCGCGTGCTGGCCGTAGTCCGCCTGGTTCAGCACCATGGCACGGCTGGCTGCTCCGTCCGCGAGGGTCACCAGTTGCTCGGCGAGTGCGGCGGGTTCACTGCAGCCCAGTTCCGTCACCAGATCGGTGACCAACTGCACCATCCGGAGCTTCTGTTCGCGGGCGTAGGCGTGGATCGGATTCTTCGGATCGGGGAACTCTGCCGCTGCGTCGATGAAGGGGCACCCTCGCACCGAAGGCGTGTCCGGGGTGGGTTGATCGAACAAGCGAAGAATCCGCTCGCGAGGGCTGAGGTCCTCACGGATCAGCACACCCTCCATGGTGTTCCCCGACGAGGCCAGCGCCTGCAGGTAGGCAATCGCCAGTTCGTCCCTGGAGCGGAAGTGGGCGTAGAGGGTCCGCTTGGACACCGGTGCCGCCTCTGCGACCTGCTCCATGCCGGTCCCAGCGATCCCTTGATCCGCGAACAGTCGGGCGGCGGCTGCCAGGATGCGTTCCCTTGCGCCTCGCCCTCCTCGCCGCGTCGTGTCACCCATCGTGCCCATGAAGGAAGCATACGGTCGCGTTTACTTTACTCGGGGCGCGGGGCTACTATCTCACCTCAAGTAAACGGACACGTTTACATCGATGAGGAGTCCCATGAGTTGGTCCGACCACACCGAGCTGAGCAGCTACGCGGAGAAGCTGATCCGTGCCCGACGTGCGACGCGGGCTTTCCGGCCCGAGCCCGTGCCCAAAGAAACGATGCACACGATGTTCTCGCTGGCTGGAGCGGCGCCGTCCAACTCCAACGCGCAGCCGTGGCGGGTGGAGGTCGTCAGTGGCGCGTCGCGCGACCGTCTGGCGGCGTCCCTTCAGGAGGCCCACGCCGCACGGCGCGTGTCGGTCGACTTCCCGTACAGCGATGACCTTTACTCGCCGGTGCAGCAGGAGCGGCGGGTCGCCTTCGGCGGCCAGCTCTACGGGACACTGGGCATCGGCTTTGACGACCATGCGGCGCGCGCGGCATATGACGCCAAGAGCCTGGGGTTCTACGGTGCACCGCATGTCGCGTTCCTCTTCGTCGCCGAACAGGACAACGCGCGGCTGGCTGCCGACGTCGGCGCCTACATGCAGACGCTACTTCTGGCGATGACCGCGTATGGCGTGGCCAGCTGCCCGCAGGGACTGCTGAGCTTCTACGCCGACGAGGTACGCGCCGAACTCGGCGTCACCACAGGAAAACTGCTCGTCGGGATCTCGTTCGGATACGCCGACGACGCCGCACCGGTAAACCACATCATCACTGAGCGTGCCACGCTGAGGGAGACCACAACATTCCACGGCTGACAGTGAGGAGTGACCTGGGCGTAGCCCGGAGCTCGACGCTTCGGCTGTCCGTGGGTTACTGACTTCGGCGTTTTCAGGGTCGGTCCGGTCTGTCGAGAGTGAGGCCCGTCCCGGCGAGGAATCCGCCGAGGACGCGGTGCCGGTACTGCAGCGTCTTGAGCCGTCTGCGGAGCAGAGTCTCCAGCTCGCCGAGGGTGCGGGCGGCCAGGTTGGCCAGGCTCCTTTTGATATGTGCCCACATGCCCTCGACTGGATTGAGGTCGGGCGCATACCCGGGCAGCAGGACCACTGACAGCCAGTCCCGCTCGGCCACGAGCGTCTGCATCGCCTTGGAGATGTGGGTGCTCAGCCGGTCCCACACCACGATCAGCGGGGCCTTCAGCAGGTGGTGGGCGCCATCCAGCAGACGGATGTAGTCCCTCTCGCCGAGCGAGCGGCGCTCGCCCTTGCGGCCGGTATGCCGGCGCAGCCGGTAGCACAGGCGGGCGGGCAGGCCGGGCCGGTAGCACAGCAGCCCGGCCACCGACAGCCGTCCACGGCCACGGCCGGAAACGCGCACCGTCGGGGTGATGCCGCGCCGGCCCCAGGTGCGGCCCTTGGGCGGACGGCCGGTCACGCCCGCTTCGTCCTCGAAGCAGACGAACGCGCCGGTCGCCGCCCGGAGGGTTTTACCTCCTGCCAGGTCACCTCCCGCCATGCGGTGATGGCGTCCTCGTCACGTTCGGCGGCGGGCCGGGCGGGCATCTGCACGCTGAAGCCCATCCGGTGCAGCAGCCGGGTGACACGGAGACGCTGTAGGAGATGTGGAACTTCCGCCCGATCAGCGTGCGTACCCGAGCGGCGGTCCACACCTGGTCGTCCGTCCAGCCGTGCGAGGCCGGCCCTTCTTCCAGCCAGGCGGCGAGTTCAGCCTGCAGGCGGGGGCCGAGCCGGCAGTCGTAGCCCGGGGGCCCCTTGGAGCACAGCGCTTCCCGCCCGCCGGCCTCCCAGGCGCGGCGCCACTGGTAGACCGACTTCTCGCTCACCCGTAACTCCCGGGCGATGCACGGTACTTTCACGTCCTCATCGAAGAGGTCAGCGGCCCGCAGGCGTACCTCTTCGCGGCGCGTGCGCTGATCGGCGGTCAGCCCGCCCCCGTCTGGATACCGCATACTTCCGGGCTACCAGCCACGACGAACCCTGTCACCAGACCCGGCAAAGCCCCAGACGCTATAACGCCGAAGTCAGTAATCCACCTCGTACGCGACTGATCCGCGACCTGCGTCGCGCGCGCAGTCAGCCCTTCGCCTTCGCGTACTCCTGAGCCATACCACCGGCGAAGTCGTACGCGATCACGGCTTCGTCCCCCACGACCCAGGCGTCATGCCCGGGCGGGACCACGAAGACATCGCCGGGGCCGACCTCGCTCTCGGCGCCGTCGTCCATGCGGACGCGGAGCCGTCCCTGGACGACATAGCCGTTGTGATGGACCTGGCAGCTCTCGGTCCCCGCGATCGGAGCCACGGACTCGGACCAGCGCCAGCCGGGCTCGAAGGTCGCCACGGCGAAGTCCAGCCCGGTGAGGTGGACGGCTTCGAGGTGGCCCCTGGGGAAATCACGCCGCTCATCCGGCTTTTCGACCGTCTTGATCTCGATCATCGTGCTTTCCTCCGCTCTGGCCGCGGCCGGCACTCTCGCGGGCCGTCACTCCATCCTCTGCCTGTCAACCAGGGGCCGCCATTTGAGGGACCGGCGAGCCGGTACCCGCGGATGTCAGTCCTCGGAGACGTTGGCGGTGAGCAGGCGGAGCAACTGCTTGGCCGTGGCGTCCTGTTCGCGGGTCAGGCCCATGGCGTCGCCGATGGCCACGGGCACGGTACGGGCCCGTTCCCGCAGGCGCGCGCCGGTCTCGGTGAGACGAATGGCGACGGAACGCTCGTCCTCCGCGCGGCGCTCGCGGCGGAGCAGGCCGTGCGCCTCCAGGCGCTTGAGGAGGGGGGAGAGGGTGCTGGATTCCAGCTGGAGCGCGGTTCCCAGGTCGCGTACGGACACCGAGTCCTGTTCCCAGAGCACGAGCATGACCAGGTACTGCGGGTAGGTGAGCCCGAGCTCGTCCAGCAGTGGCCGATAGCGTGCCGTGACCGCCCGCGAGGCCGCGTAGAGGGCGAAGCAGAGCTGGTCGTCGAGGAGCAGGGAGCCCTCCTGCCTCGGTTCTGCCCCGGTTGCGGTCATGGTTTCGCTGCCTTCCTCTGGTCGTGTGTCCCGGCATGAGGTTCCTGTGCTCTGCGCGAGGACGCCCACCTTATCTTTCACGTCCTCTCGATTGTATCGACCACTAATAAGTTGCGCACGACTAAATGGCGCGCTACTGTCTCATCGTGCCGCCGCTCCCCAGCGCAGACCGCCCCGGAGTGTGTCCGCGGCATCCGATCCGAGGAGACCGCCATGACTGAGCACGCCGCCCCCCGCCCGGTCCTCGAGCCCGCCGCCCTGTCCTTCGCGGAGGCGACCGCGAACCCGCCGTACCTGTTCGACCTGGGTCCGGCCGACGGCCGCAAGGCCGTCGACGAGGTGCAGTCGGGCGAGGCCGTCAAGCCCGCCGTCGACGAGGAGTGGGTCGTCGTGCCGGGCGGCCCCACCGGCCAGGTCCGCGTACGCATCGTGCGGCCCGCGGGAGCGCAGGGCGTCCTCCCGGTGATCGTGTACATCCACGGCGCCGGCTGGGTCTTCGGCAACGCCCACACCCACGACCGCCTGGTGCGCGAACTCGCCGTCGGTACCGGCGCCGCGGTGGTCTTCCCCGAGTACGACCTCTCGCCCGAGGCCCGCTACCCCGTCGCCGTCGAGCAGAACTACACCGTCGCCCAGTGGATCGTCAGTGACGGCGCCGGCCACTCCCTCGACGCCACCCGCATCGCGGTCGCCGGCGACTCGGTGGGCGGCAACATGGCAGCCGCGCTGACGCTGATGGCCAAGGAGCGCGGCGACGTGCCCCTGGTCCAGCAGGTCCTCTTCTACCCGGTCACCGACGCCGCTTTCGACACCGGCTCCTACCGTCAGTTCGCCGAGGGCTACTTCCTGCGCCGCGACGCCATGCAGTGGTTCTGGGACCAGTACACGACCGACGAGGCTCAGCGCGCCGAGATCACCGCATCACCGCTGCGCGCCGCCACCGCGCAACTCGCCGGTCTGCCCCCGGCGTTGGTCATCACCGCCGAGGCCGACGTGCTGCGCGACGAGGGCGAGGCCTACGCCAACAAGCTCCGCAAGGCCGGCGTCCCGGTCACCGCGGTCCGCTACCAGGGCATCATCCACGACTTCGTGATGCTCAACGCCCTGCGCGAGACCCACGCGGCGGAGGCCGCCATCGCCCAGGCGGTCAGCACCCTGCGTACGGCCCTCGGCACCTCCTGACGCGACACGGCCGGGCCCCGGGAACGGGGCCCGAAGTGTGCGGCGGCGGGTGAAGGTGTTTGGATGAAGCCATGAGCAACGTGTACTTCGACATCACCATCAACGACGAGCCCGCCGGCCGGATCGTCTTCAAGCTGTACGACGACGTGGTCCCCAAGACCGCGCGCAACTTCCGTGAGTTGGCCACGGGCGAGCACGGCTACGGATACGAGGGCTCGGGCTTCCACCGGGTCATCCCCGACTTCATGCTCCAGGGCGGCGACTTCACCCGCGGCGACGGCACCGGCGGCAAGAGCATCTACGGCGAGAAGTTCGCCGACGAGAACTTCCAGCTGAAGCACACCAAGCCCGGACTGCTGTCCATGGCCAACGCCGGTCCGAACTCCAACGGCTCGCAGTTCTTCATCACAACGATCATCACGGACTGGCTGGACGGCAAGCACGTCGTCTTCGGCGAGGTCATCGAGGGCATGGACGTCGTCAAGGCCGTCGAGGCCCAGGGCTCCCGCTCCGGCGCGACCAGGGTGCCGATCAAGATCGCGAAGTCCGGCGTCGTCGCCTAGCCGACGACAGACGGCAGGCGACGGACGACGGACGACAAGCGCCGCGGTGACCTCCGCCGACCCGGCTTCCCGGGTCGGCGGAGGCGTGGTGTGCCGGGACTCAACCGCCTGATGGAACAAGGGACTTGACGCCACAGGCGGGTGCGCGGCGGCGCCTGCTCTCCCGTAGCGTGGCGCCGTATCCACGACTACGGAGGCACGATGGCCCCTTCCCGACGCTCCCCGCTCATACTCGCCGGTCTCCTCGCCACCGCCGGCGTGACGCACTTCGTCGCGCCGAAGCCGTACGACGCGACCATCCCCCGCATGCTGCCGGGGTTCCCCCGGACGTGGACCTACGCCAGCGGCGCCGCCGAACTCGCCCTGGCGGCCGGACTCGCACATCCCCGCACACGACAGGCCGCGGCCCGCGCCACGGCGGCGTTCTTCGTCGGGGTGTTCCCGGCCAATGTGCAGATGGCGCTCGACTGGCGGGACCGCCCCACCACCCTCAGGAACGCGGCCTTCGGCCGCCTGCCCCTCCAGATCCCCCTCGTGCTGTGGGCCCGGGGCGTCGCACGCGACTCCCGACAGGGATAGGCCCGGCCGCCGTAGCGCGGCGCGAGGCCCACCTCCTCGCGCCGCACGGAACTGATCAGCCGTCAGCGGCGCTGCCACAGAGCCGGAGTGCTCGTGGGCTGCCACGCCGTCTGCGCCTGATGCGACTGAAGGCACTCGTAGGTGATGCCGCCGTAGGTCACCGTGCTCCCGACGCGGTAGACCTGGCCCGGGGCCCAGGCACGCGCCGGCTCCTCCGGGGCGCCGCCCGGAGTGCCCGAGCCGCTCGTACTGGTCGTCAGGACGAGTCCGTACGCCTCGAGCAGCGGGTTGATCGGCTGGTAGTAGGTCGTCCCGCCGGTCGTGCAGTCGCCGGAGCCGCCGGAGAGGACGCCCTGCGCCTGGGCGCCGGCGACGTAGGGGCCGCCGGAGTCGCCCGGCTCGGCGCACACCGACGTCTCGGTCACGCCGTCGACGGTGCCCTCGTTGTAGCTGACGCTGGTGTCGTGCTGCTCGATCCTTCCGCAGTGCCAGCCGCTGGTGGAGCCGGACCGGCAGACCGCGGCGCCCACGAGAGCCTGCACCGAGCCGCTGACCTGGACGGTGTTACCTGACCCGGCCTTGACGTTGGGGGTCGCCGTCCAGTCGTTGTTGACCCGCACCCAGGCCATGTCGCGGCCCGGGAACCTGGAGGCGCTGAAGGTTCCCTGGTCGACCCTGTTGTAGCCGGCGGTCCTTTCGCCCGGTCTCCCGCAGTGGCCCGCGGTGGCGAAGCCCTGCTGCTGGCCCGAGGTGACGGAGAATCCGACGGAGCAGCGGGCCTGCTGGTCGAGGTTGTGAAACGCGTCGCCGCCCTGGAGGTCGTACAGCGCATGCGGCTGGTTCGCCGACACCTTGACGCGCACGAGCTTCCGGTCGACCCCGGAAGCCGCGATCAGCGCCTTCCCGGCGGACCGGCGGGTCGCCTGCACCGTCACCTGGTTCGCCCGGATGTTGACGTACCGGACCGGTGTGCCGACGCCGTCGGCACGGTCCGCGGCGGCATCCAACTTCGCCTTGACGGCTCTGAGTTCGTCCAGTCCGTGCTCGGCGAGCGCGGCGTTGGCGCCGCCGGCCTCGATGAGGGGGATGTCCGCGACGTCGGTGGTGGCGACGGTGAGGTTGGCGGAGGTCGCTCCCCGCAGCCAGGCGCCCGCGAAGCTCGCGCCCAGGGCGTTCTGGAGCCGGCCGGCGCGCATGCCGGCCTCCGCCTCGTTCACCAGCCGCGTTCTGGCCTGCGTCTCGGTCAGGCCCAGATCGCGCCGCAGCGCGCGCAGGACCTCGGCCGACGGATTGTGCGCGCCCAGCGTCTCGGCGGCGGAGGTCGCGGTCGTCGGTACGGGGGGATCGGCCGCCACGGCCGCGGGCGGCCCCGTCAGCACGAGTGCGCCGAGCACGGCGAGGGCCGCGCAGCCTTCTCCGGCGGATCGATGGACCATCAGGTTCTCCTCGGGTTCGACGGGTAAAAGATCTCGAATCCGTAGGTTTTGCCGCAATCGGCGCAAAAAATGTGCTAGTGCTCGCTCCTTCAGCCGATCAGGGAACGGGAGTACGGGCCGCACCCGGACCCTCCGGCACCGGATTCACGCGGGCTCGAGTCCCGGACGGCCCGCCTCGGTCACGAAGGACGCGGCCGTCGCGATGGGCGCACCGGGCGTCGTCACGGCGGACACGGTCCGGAAGTCGGCCCTCGCCGCCTCATGTCCGAGCTCGACCCGCACATAGCCGCGCCGCCCGTCGTAGAACTTCAGATGCGGGTTGGCCTTGGTGTATGTGTCCCAGGTGAGGGGCCTTTCCGCGCCGTCCCTGCCGCTGGAGACGGACGTGGTGACGAACTCCGTGCCCAGGGTCCTGGAGGCCGGCTCGTCGAAGACCTCCTTGATGTCGAAGGCGTAGCCCACATGGGCGTCACCCGCGAGGACCATCAGGTTCTGGATCCCGGCCGACTTCGCCCCGGCCAGCACCCGCTCGCGGGAGGCGCGGTAGCCGTCCCAGGTGTCCATGGACACCAGCGCCTCCGGGGTCGGATCGAGCTTGTGCTGCGAGAAGCGCACCTGCTGCGGCAGCACGTTCCACAGGGCGTACGAGGCCCGCCAGCCGTCGATCAGCCAGCGCTCCTGCGCCGCCCCGGTGATGGTGCGCGCCGGGTCGTCCGACTCGGGTCCCGGGACGTGCGGCATATCGCCGTACGCCTGGTCGGAGCGGTACTGCCGGGTGTCGAGCACGTCGAACTGGGCGAGCGTGCCCCACTGGAGCCGGCGGAAGAGCCGGAGGTCGGGCCCCTGCGGCAACTGGGCGCCGCGCAGCGGCTGGTTCTCCCAGTACGCCCGGTAGGCGGCGGCGCGGCGCAGCGGGAACTCCTCGGGCGGATTGCCCTCCTCGTCGACGGCGTCGGCGCAGTTGTTCTCGGTCTCGTGGTCGTCCCAGGTGACGACGAAGGGATGCGCCGCATGCACCGCGCGCAGATCCGGGTCGCTCTTGTAGAGGGCGTACCGCAGCCGGTACTCCTCGAGGGTCCTGGCCTCGCGGTTGAACAGCTCGGGCACCTGGCGGTCGGTGTATTGGCGGGCGCCGCCCGCCGAGTTGACCGCGTACTCGTACAGATAGTCACCGAGATGGAAGACCACGTCGACGTCGTCCTCGGCGAGATGCCGGTGCGCCGTGAAGTAGCCGTCATGGTAGGCCTGGCAGGAGACCGCGGCGAAGGTGAGCGACGGGGCGGCGGCGGCGGTGGCGGCGGGCGCGGTCCGGGTACGGCCCGTCTCGCTGATCCAGCTGCCGGTCCGGAAGCGGTAGTAGTACTCCCGGCCAGGCAAGAGGCCGCCGACCTCGGCGTGCACCGTGTGGTTGTACTCGGGATGGGCCCAGGCGGTGCCGCGCCGGACGCTCTGCAGGAAGAACTCGTCGTCGGCCACCTCCCATTGGACTTCGACCCGCTGCCCGGCCAGTCCGCCGCCCGGCTCGTACGGCGCGGGCGCGAGCCGGGTCCACAGCGGTACGGAGTCGGGCAGCGGGTCTCCGGAGGCGACTCCGAGAGTGAAGGGATCCTCGGAGATCCGCGCCGCATCGAGCTCGGCGGCCCGCCGCGCCCGGGGTGGGCAGATGAGTGGCGAAGGCCAGGACGGCCGCCGCGGCGGTGAGGTTGAGCAGTCAGCGCCGCCCGAAGTACCGGGCGGCGCTGAGCAGTTGGGGGTCGTGCCGGGAAGGCGCGTACCGGAGCGGTGAGCTGTGACGGCCGGGAGGTGTCATCGCCGTATGCTAAACAGACAAAGATCACAATTCCGGCAGGCGTGGGCCCGCAAACCTCTCGTGCCGTCCGGCGTGGAAGCCCCGCGTCCCCGTCGGGCGGCGCGTCACTCGAAGCGCGCGGTGTCGCCCGCTCCCTTGCGTACGATCTCGGCCTCGCCGCCCGAGAAGTCGATGACCGTGGTCGGTTCGGTACCACAGTCCCCGGAGTCGACCACCGCGTCCACGACGTGGTCGAGACGCTCCTTGATCTCCCAGCCCACGGTCATGGGCTCCTCCTCGTCCGGCAGCAGCAAGGTGCTGGAGAGCAGCGGCTCACCCAGCTCGGCGAGCAGGGCCTGGGCGACGGTGTGATCGGGGATGCGGACGCCGACCGTCTTCTTCTTCGGGTGCAGCATCCTGCGCGGCACGTCCTTCGTCGCGGGGAGGATGAAGGTGTAACTGCCGGGCGTGGAGGCCTTGATGGCGCGGAACACGTCCTTGTCGATATGCACGAACTGGCCCAGCTGCGCGAAGTTCTGGCAGACGAGCGTGAAGTGGTGCCGGTCGTCGAGCTGCCGGATGGACCGGATCCGGTCGATGCCGTCACGGCTGCCCAGCTGGCAGCCCAGCGCGAAACAGGAGTCCGTCGGATAGACGACCAGGGCACCTGAGCGGATGCTCTCGGCCACCTGGCCGATGGTGCGCTGCTGGGGATTGTCGGGGTGCACGTCGAAGTACTTGGCCATCTGTCGAGCTTATGCGCTTGAACGGTGAAGCTCGCGCTGGACCGGTGTCCTGCCGGACGCGGTGCGTCCGGTTCGTCCGGCGGGACGGCGGTGCGGGATGTGTCAGCGGAAGTTGACGTCGCTGCACAGGAAGTACGTCTGGTCCATGTGCGAGGCCTGCCAGATCGTGTAGACGACGTGGCGGCCGGTGAGGCCCGAGGTGCTCACGTCGATCGAGTAGTTCTGGCTCGGGCCGTACTCGCCGGTCCGGGCGACCAGTTGGAGGTCGTTCCAGGTCAGCGGCTGGGTGGTCGGGTCGAAGCCCTGGCGGGTGACGTAGACCAGGAAGTAGTCCGCGCCATGGCTGGCCTGGTCGTACAGCTTGACGGTGAAGTCGCTGCCGATGTCCGTGGTCTGCCAGGCGCCCACGGTGTCCAGGGAGTTGTAGCGGCCGCCTTCGGTCCGGCCGCCGCTGCACAGTTGCCCGTCGGGGACGTGCGCCTGGAAGTCGCCGGCGGAGCCGTTGCGGTACAGGCCGTTCCAGTTCCACATGGCGTTCGGATTGTCCTGCCAGGCCTGCCAGCACATCGGGTCTTCCTGCGCCATGTCCGGGTTCTGGAAGTCGTCGCCCCAGCGGTCCCAGCAGCCGTAGTTGCGGGAGGCCGGGTCGATGACGGAGCCGTGGGCGACGGCGGTGCCGCTCCAGGGGATCAGGCAGAGCAGGGCCGCGGTGAGCAGGCTCAGGGTGAGCGTCACCCGAGGCCGGGCCAATTTGATGCGATCATGACAAGTAGACACGGGTCTCCTTCTTTCCGATTCTTTCCGAGGTGGTGTATTCCGGTATGGGAGCGCTCCCGCATCCTCCAGATTCTTCCTTGGGCGCCAGGGCCGCAATGTTCGATTGCGCCACTTCCGCGCCCACTTCCACGCCCCTGATGGCGCGTTCGATGCATTCGACGGGACATCAGTCCGCCCGCGACGCTCCGGCGAGTTCGCCGCGCAGCCGAACCGTCTCGGCGGGGTCCCAGCCCTCGCGCGGTACCGAGGAGAGCAGGAGCCGGGTGTACGGGTCCTTCGGGGCGTCCAGCACACGGGCCGTCGGGCCGGTCTCGACCGTGCGGCCGCGGCGCATCACCAGCGTGTCGTCGGTGATGTGCCGTACGACGGCCAGGTCGTGGCTGACGAACACCAGGGCCACCCCGGTCCCCCGGCGGATATCGGCGAGGAGCCGCAGGATCTGCGCCTGAATCGACACGTCCAGCGCCGCCACCGCCTCGTCCAGAACCAGCACCTGGGGATCCACGGCCAGCGCACGGGCGATGGCCAGCCGCTGACGCTGCCCACCCGACAGCCCGCGTGGCCGGGCATCGGCCTCCCGCTTGCCCAGGCCCACCTGGTCGAGCAGTTCGCCGACCCGCGTCGCGGCGGCCTCACCCTGGTACCGGCCGTGCAGTCGCAATGCGCCGTGCAGGCACTGACGTGCCGTCAGGCGGGGGTCCAGGGAGACATACGGATCCTGGAAGACGATCTGGATCTCGCGGGCGCGGCGCAGACGTGCCGCCCTGCCCCCGCCCGGCCGCCTCAGCCCGGGCAGCTTTCCGCCGCGTTCCCCGGGTGTCCGCTCCCGCCCGTTCACGGCGATCGTTCCCGCGTCCGGCCGTACGAGGCCCACCAGCATCCGGGCCACCGTGGTCTTTCCGGAGCCGGACTCGCCGACGACGCCCAGTGAGCCGCCGGCCGCCACGGAGAACGAGACGTCGTCCACGGCCGCCGTACGGCCGCCGCCCGGGAGCGGATAGCTCTTGCACAGGCCGCGTACGGCGAGTGCGGGTTCGGCCTTGGTCATGCGGTGCTCCTCGCTACGAGTTCCAGACGGCGGCAGGCTGCCGACCCGCCGTCCGCCGGTCCGCTGTCGCCGCCGAACGGGATCGTCACCGGCGTCCAGCTCTCGCACTCCTCCTCGGCGCGCGGGCAGCGCGGAGCGAACGGGCAGCCGGTGAAGGTGTCGGACAGTGACGGTGGGCGGCCGGGGATGGGGCGCAGTTCGCGCTCGTCGCCCAGCGCGGGCGAGCAGTCCAGCAGGCCGCGGGTGTAGGGATGCCGGGGGTCGGCGAACAGGCCGCGGGCGGGCTGGTGTTCCACCACGCGGCCCGCGTACATCACGTACACGCGGTCGCAGTAGGCGGCGGCGAGCGGCAGATCGTGGGTGATGAACAGCGTTCCGAGGCCGCTGCCGGCCTGCCGCCGCTCCTCCTGGATGCCACGCAGCAGGGCCAGCACCTCCGCCTGGGTGGTCGCGTCCAGCGCGCTCGTCGCCTCGTCGGCGAGCAGGAGGCCGGGGTCGGTGGCGAGCGCGGCGGCGATCACGACCCGTTGCAGCATGCCGCCGGACAGCTCGTGCGGGCGCTGCCGCATCCGGCGCTCCGGATCGGGCAGGCCCACGGCGGCCAGCAGCTCCACGGCCTTCGCCGCCGCCTTGCGCTTGGGCAGCCCCAGGACCCGTACGAGCGGTTCGGTGAGGAAGTCGCCTATCCGGCGGACCGGGTTCATCGCCGAGCGGGGGTCCTGGAAGACCATGGAGACCGTACGGGACCGGTGCGCGCGCAGGCGGTCGGGATCCATGGCGAGTACGTCCTCGCCGTCCACTCGTACGGACCCTGAGGCCTGCGCGCCCTCGGGCAGCATGCCCAGCACGGCCCGCGCCGTGGTCGACTTCCCGGAGCCCGACTCGCCGACCAGGCCGACCACTTCGCCCCGGCCGACGGTCAGCGACACCTCGGCGAGCAGGGGCCGGGCGGCGGCCCCGGAGGGCAGCAGCCGGAGGGTGAGATTCTCGATGTCCAGCAGCATGGACGGTTACCTTCCTTGGCCCAGCCGGTCCGAGACCCAGACCCCGACGATGTTGAAGGCCACCACCACGGCGGCGATGGCCGTGCCCGGTACGAGAGCCGGCAGCAGCGCTCCCTGCACCACCGCGTCCTGGCCCTCCTGCACCATCAATCCCCAGTCGATGCTGGGCGATCCGGCGCCGAAGCCCAGATAGCTGAGCGTGGCCAGGCTCATCAGTCCCTCGCCGAACAGCACCACGAGGTAGCCGACGAGCGCACCGGACAGATTGGGCACGAGATGACGTACGCAGATCCGCGCCCCGCCCATGCCCTGGACCCGATAGGCGTCGATGTAGGGCTTGGACCGCTCGGACAGGGCGAGACTGCGGGTGTACCGGGCGATGGTGGGCGCGTACGCGAGCCCCACGGCGACGACCGAGGTGGTGAGACCGTCGCCGAACACCGCGATCACCAGGACGACGAACAGCAGGCCCGGGAAGGCGTACATCACGTCGGTCACGCGCGACAGCAAGGTGTCCACCCAGCCGCCGTACCAGGCCGCGACCGTGCCCATGGTGATGCCGAGCAGCGCGGCCAGCGCGAGCAGCGCCAGGGGAGCGAGCAGGCTCGACCGGGCTCCGTACAGCACCCGGGAGAGTAGATCCTGTCCCGAGGCGTCGGTGCCCAGCAGGTGCTCGGGGCTCGTCCCGGCGAGCGAGGCGGACAGGTCGACGGCGTCGGGCGCGTACGGCGCGAGCAGGGGTGCGAACACGGCCGCCACCACGACCAGAGCGAGGAAGCCGCCTGCCAGCATCACCGGTACCGGCCGCCGGGCCCGTACTTTGACCGGGAGGAGTGCCCCGGCTGTCAGAGTCGTCATGCGGCCTTCCCTGCGAGCGAGACCCTGGGGTCGATCAGCGGATGGACGAGGTCGACCAGCGTCGTGACGACGACATAGCCGATGACCATCAGCAGCAGCACCGCCTGCGTGACGGGGAAGTCGTGCGTGGTGATCGCGCTCACCAGCAGCGAGCCGACGCCGCTGAGGCCGAAGGCGGTCTCGACGACCACCGTCCCGGCGAGCATGCCCGCCATGACGAGACCGCACATGGTGACGATCGGGCCGAGCGCGTTGCGCAGCACATGCCGCACGACGATCTCACGCTCCGTCAGACCGGCGGCGCGGGCGGCCTCCACATGATCGGAGGCGTACGCCTCGGCCATCGCCTGCCGTGTCACCCGGCTGATCACCGCGAGCGCCCCCAGCGCCAGCGCGAAGGCCGGGAGCGTCAGGTGGTGCAGCCGGCCGGCGAATCCCTCGCCCTGGCCGGTCACCGGGAACCAGCCCAGCTGCACCCCGAAGAGCGACACCAGCGCGATCGCGGCGACGAACGAGGGGATGGACGCGGCGAGCGTGGTGCCCCCGACGACGGCCGAGTCCACCCAGCCGCGGCGCAGCGCCGCCAGCACCCCGGAGCCGACGCCCAGGACCACGAAGAACACCGTGGCGTAGGCGACGAGTTCGAGAGTGGTCGGCAGTCGCGCTGCGATCAGGTCCGCCACCTGGTCGCGGTACTGGAACGACCGGCCCAGGTCGCCCTGCGCGCTCTCCCACAGCCACCGCCCGTACTGGACGACGAGCGGCTCGTCGAGGTGGTACTCGGCGCGGACCGCAGCGAGCTTCTCGGGAGTGAGCTCCTGCCTGCTGCCGGAGAGGAGGACGGCGGGGTCGCCCGGTGCCGCGTAGACGGCGGAGAAGATGACGAACGAGGCGGCGAGCAGCGTCGCGAGCAGGCCGGCGATCCGCCGCGGCAGTCCGCGCAGCATGGCGTCAGCCCTTCGTTCCGAGGTCGGCGGCCCAGGGGTAGTACAGGGAGACCATGGACGCGGGCGGACCTGTGTACTTCTCGCCGAGCACCAGCACCGACGGCACCTGCACGAGAGGAATCCACACGGCGGCGTCGGCGAACTTCGACTGCGCCTCGATGACGAGCCTCGCCCGCTCCTTGTCGTCGATCGTCTGCTGGGCCTTCTTGACGAGGGCGTCGTAGCCGGTGTCCGAGTAGCCGAGCCAGTTGTTGGCGTTGCCGGACATGCCGTTGTCGTAGAAGCCCACCGGGTCGGCCTTGGAGATGTACCAGTCGACCGCGATCAGATCGAAGCCCTCCCGCGCCTTCGGGTCGGCGAAGAACTCGTCGTACTGACTCGGCGGCACCGTCTTCACCCGCACCTCGAGACCGATCTTCTGGGCCGCGCCGCGCACCGCGTTGGTGATGACCGTCTGGCTCTCACCGCCGTCACTGGCCACGACGATCGGCTGCGCGGGCGCCCCGGCCTCCTCGACCAGCTTCTTGGCCTCGTCGATGTCGTCGGACGACGGCGACGCCGTGTACGCGGTCGACTTCTCCAGGTCCGTCTGCGCCTTCTGGAACGCGGCCTTCTCGTAGCCCCACGCGCCGGGGCCGACGGGCGTCGCCCAGGGCGTGGCGAGCCCGCTGAACCCGGACTTGGCGATGCCCTCACGGTCCAGCGCCAGCGACAGCGCCTTGCGCAGCCGGGCGTCCTTCAACGCGCCGCCCTCGGTGGGACTCAGCGACCAGGCCGTGGTGCTCTGCCCGTAGTAGGCGCGTACGCCCTTCTTCTCGGCCAGTACGGCGGCCGGACCCGTCGCGGTCAGATACGAGCCGTCGGCGGCGCCGGTGGAGACGGCGTTGACCAGCGCGCTGCCGGTCGCCCAGCGGAAGGCGACGTTCTTCGTCAGCGCCGGGCTGCTGTCGTCCCAGTAATCCTCATACCGCTCGATCGTCATCGACGATCCGGAGTCCCAGCTCTTCAGCCGGTACGGCCCCGTGCAGGCGTCCGCCTGACCAGGGGTGCCGTAGTCGTCGCCCTGCTTCTCCACCGTCTCGCGGTCCATGATGATCCCGGCGTCACCGGCCAGCGCCTTCAAGAACAGGGCGCTCGGCTCCTTGAAGGTGACGGTGACCTCGGATGCGCCGGTCTTGGTGATCTTGTCGACGTCCTCGTACTCGTCCGACTCCGACATCTCCGGCTGCGCGTGCCGCTTCAGGCTCCACACCACGTCGTCGGCCGTCATGGGGGAGCCGTTGTGGAAGGTGACGCCGTCGCGGAGGGTGAGGACGAGCGTCTTGTCGTCGGTGTACTCGGCCTTCGACGCGAGCTGCGGCTCGGTGGTGAGGTCGGGCTGGAGCTGGAAGAGCCGCTCGCAGACGTTGGCCAGCACCGTCCGTCCGCTGGTGGTGCCCTGCCGGTCCAGATCCAGCGAACCGGGCTCCTGCTCCACCAGCCAGTTCACCGAGGCGGCCTCGCCGGACGCCTTGGCGGTGGTGTTGGTGAGCTTGAGCTTGAGCTCGGCGGCGTCGGCGGTCGCGCCGCCCGTCCCGGTGGAGGCGCCGGAGCATCCCGCGGTGAACAGCAGAGCTCCCGCGAGGCCGGCTGTGGTGGTACAGAGCTTGGTTCTCATAGCAGGCTCTTCCTGATGGTTCGAGGGGTGAGGAGGCGTCAGCGCGATGGGGGGCGTTCTGTGTCGCGGGGTTGAGGGTGCGTCAGTTCGGTGCGTGCGGGCCGTCGTAGAGGTTCCAGGGCAGGTACTGGTACTCGTGGTCGCAGGGGGTGCCCGGGGTCACGTAGTAGTCACCGGTGGTCAGGTCCACGCAGGAGGACAGCAGCGTCGTCCACCGCTTGACCTCCGACTGGCGCGGATCGGGGTGGGTGCACAGGCCCTCGGGGTGACCGAGGTGGTCGGACATCGCCTGGCGGATCAGCTTGCGGGAGTCGTCGGGCGCCGTGGCCGTGCGCAGTTGGCGCAGCCCGGCCTCGGCGCGGGGTACGCGGATCAGTGAATCGGAGGACGCGGGGCGGTAGTTGGCGGCGAGCTGGACGGGCACGCCGGCCTGGTAGTGGTTGCCGTGCACGAGCAGGCCGTCGGCCGGATACAGCCAGCCGTGCGCGCCGGGGGTGGTCTCCAGGTCGACGGCGAAGCCTTCGCGGCAGGTCAGCAGGGCGTTGCTGGCGATATGGCCGCGGGTGCGGCACAGCACCTCGACCGCCTCGCTGATCGACTCGCTGTCCAGTACGCGGCGGCGGATCACGGTCTGGGGGAGGCCCACGGCGTCGTCGAAACGGCCGCCGAGACCGTTGGCGTTGAGGGCGATGCCCGCGGAGTTGGCGCCCTGGCGGCCGATCTGTCCTGCCTCGACCTGCATGATCACGGTGGGCCGCGAGGGCTGGACGATCCGCAGCATGACGAGGGTGTCGGCGGTGCCCGCCCGCCAGTCCCAGTTCTGTCCGCAGTAGACGTGCCCGTCGCCGCTGGCCTCGCCCGTGACGGCGAAGGAGGTGCAGCCGTCGGCCGTTCCCTTCTCCTCCACGGTGTCGTCCGTGGAGTCGTCCTGGCCGCGCATCCTGGCGAAGGTCTCGTCGTAGATGATCTCGCCCCGGGCGTTCAGTGCGAGCACGTCCAGGAGGCCGACCCCGGCGCCCTCGGCGATCCCGCTCATCTCCTCGACGAGATCGGGGGCGTACGCGCGCACCGGCTCCAGCCAGCGCTCGGCCCGCGCGGTGACCTGCTCCCAGGTGAGCCCCGACGACTGGCCGAAGGCTTCCTGGTAGTAGGCGAGCGCGGCGCCGAGTCTGCCGCGCACGGCTTCGCCGTACTGACGGCCGCGCTCGACGGGCGTACCGGAGATCTCGACGATCGGGATGGCGCTGGCTGTCATGCCTCTCCTGTGCTCTGCGACTGACGCTCTCGGACTGTCGCTCTGGGACTGTGCTCTGCGACGCGAGTGATCCAGGGCCCGGACCCACAGCGGCCTGTAATGTGCGTTTCAGGATCCGGAGCTTCTGGAATGATGGCACCAGGTTAGTAATGGACGCTACGAGGAAGTCAATAGCTGTAATGAGCGAAACAGAAGACGTAACCGCAGCGACACGACTCCACGCCACGATTCGCGACCTGTGGGGGGAGTTGTCCGCCTCCGAGCGCGTGGTGGCCCAGTACCTGGCGAGTACGCCGCCGGAGCACCTGCTGTTCGCCAGCGCGCAGGAACTGGGCACGGCGAGCGGCACCAGCAACGCCACGGTCGTACGGGCCCTGCAACGCCTCGGCTACACCGGACTGCCCGCGCTCAAGCGGGAACTCGCCGCCGACTTCACCTCCGCGACCGCCCCCGAGGAGCGGCTCAAGCAGCGCATCGCCCATGTCGGCCACGACCTGGAACAGATCAAGGACCGCGTCTTCGACGAGGCCGCGGAGCGGCTCGAACAGTGCCGACGGCTGCTGGAGACGGACGTACTCAAGCAGGCGGTCCAGATCCTGGCCGACGCGCGCGAGGTGGTCGCATACGGCGTCGGCGCCTCCGAACTCGCCGCCCGCCACCTGGTGTTGAAGCTGCGCCGGGCCGGCCGCCGGGCCCGCTTCGTCGGCGCCACCGGCTTCACCATGGCCGACGAGCTGCTGGACCTCGGCCGCGGCGACGCCGTGGTGATCCTCCAGCCCGGCAGACTGCTGCGGGAGTTCACCGTCCTCACCGAGCGGGCACGGGCCGTCGGCGCGAGCGTCTTGCTCGTCACCGACGAACCCACCAGCCCCCTCGCCGACCGCGCCGACGTGGTGATCAGCGCCCCCCACACCCCCACCGGCATCACCGCCGAGTCCCTGACCGGCACTGTCGTCATGGACACCCTCGTCCTGGCCCTCGCCTCACTGGACGAGCACCGGGCCGTCGAGACCTCCCACCAACTCACCGTCCTGCGCGGCCAGTTGCTCGACCCGACCGAGCCACGGCCCCGCAAGAGCTGAAGCCCACCCCGCACCCGAACGCACGCGACCGGAACCGCCCATGCACCAACAACCGCCGCCCCGCTGGCCGGGCGGGGCACGCTGTGCCGTCATGCTCAGCTTCGAGCTGGACGGCCCCACCCTGTGTGACCCGGCGCGGCACGACGAACGTGGAGTCGTTCACCTCGGGCAGCAGACGTACGATCACGTCGCCGATCAGCCTCTGGTCCGGCATGATCGTCTCTTCCCAGAACGAGCGGCGTGCCTCCGCGTAGTTCGCGAAGGTGGAGCGATCGAGGCCCGCCTTGGCGCCGACCAGGACGGGCGGCACCCCGAATCCGGCGCAGATCCGGGTCTCGGAGATGGTGCGCAGATCCGGGAACCTCAGCTGATCCAGGTTGAGTCCGAGGACTTTGACGTCCATAGCAGTCCGGCCCCGGCCGGGACCGCAGCGCCGGTCCCGGCCACCAGCAGCACCCCAGCCGGGGCGCCGGCGATTCCCGCGATCATTGAGGCGACCGCCCGTACGGCGCGGCTTCTCCAACACGCGGGCAGTGCCACCGCGCAGCTGCACAGCGAACTGCCGGACCCGTACGAGCGCCTCGTCGAGGGGAGTCTGCGGCTGCTCCGCGTCCTCCCGCTGTCTGAGGGCCGGTGCCCCACAGCAGGACGCCGAGCGCGAGCAGCGCCCAGCCAGGCCCGGCCAGGTCCAGGGGGCCAGCGGTCAGGCAGGCGACGGCATCGGCACGGTGCATCCGGGCCCTCACTCGGTGCTGGCAACCTCTGCGCCGCAGGAGCGGGCTGGGGCCTGTATCGAGAGTGGCTGGTTGTGACTCTGTGGCCTGTGTTTCTATGCCGGAGTGGACATCGAGAGCTCCGGGGTGCCGGACGAGAGGCCGAGCCGCTGGGTCCGGCAGAGGGCTGATGGCGATGTTGAGGAGTGCGTGCGGGTCCTCGCGGAGGTCCATGCGCGCGACGGCTATCCGGTGAACTGGCCGGATCAGCCCGGCGAGTGGCTGTCACGCGGTCCCCTGCTGGGCTCCTGGGTTGCCGAACTCGAAGGCGGCCTGGTGGGGCATGTCAGTTTGTCGCAAGGCGGCGAAGGCGATCTGGCCCCGATGTTGTGGAGCGAGCGGAACGGGGCGACGCGGGGTATGACCGCCGTGGTCAGCAGGCTGTTCGTTGCCCCGCAGGCGAGGGGACATCGGATCGGTGCGCTGCTGATCGGCCAAGCAGTGGGGGAAGCGCGGCGTCGTGGCCTGCATCCGGTGCTCGACGTCGTCGCATCCGATACCGCGGCGGCAGCCTTGTATGAGCGGCTGGGCTGGGAGCTGATGGCCACGGTCGAGCAGCAGTGGAGTCCGCACCAGACGGTGGCCATCCGCTGTTACGCAGCGCCATCGTGACGTGGTCAGTCATAGCCACTAGAGATGATTGATGCGCTTTCCGGTCTGCTGAGCCTTACTCGCGGTCGGCGCAGAGGCCGGCGGTCAGCGCCGCACAGGCCCACTCCTCCCAGGCGTCGGGGGACCAGCCGCGGTCGCGGACGAAGACCAGGTACAGCTCGGGGCTGAGCAGACCGTACAGCAGGTCGGCAGCGCGGGTGACGTCGACGTCGGCGCGGGCGTCGGGTTTGGAGGTCAGCGCCTTGGCGGCGGCGTACTGGACGGTGTAGCGCGGGTCCGGGCCGGTGGGCCACTGCGCGGCGATCTCCGGGTCGGTGGCCGCGGCGGCCGCGATCAGCGGCATGATCGGGGCGACCCGGCCGAGGATCTCGCGCACGCCCCGCACGTGGGTGCGCAGTTGTCCGGCCGCGGTGGGCTCGGCGCACGCGCTGCGGAACCAGTCTCGGTCCATCGTGGCGACCGGTTCGGCGTCGCCGGCGATGGACGTGTCGACGACGTCCTTGAACAGCGCGCGCTTGTTGCGGAACACGAAGTACACGGTCTGGACGGCCACGCCCGCGCGGTCCGCGACCTCCTGAAGGCTCGTCGCCCCATACCCCTGCGCGACGAACAGGTCCCGCGCCGCCGCGACGACCTTCTCGCGGGTGCGCCGCGAGCGCTCGGCCCGCTTGTCGGGGCGCTTGTCGGATCCCTTGACCGCAGCCATACCGGGAGTCTATCTCTAGAGTCAGCCACTAGAGTCGAACTCTAAATTCTTGAGGGGTAGCGATGCGCGAGACGCGGACGACTGCGGAACTCGACCAAGAGGCGGCCGTACGCCGCTCGTTGGAGGACTACTACCGGGACGGCAAGCCGCCGTGGGACAGCGGCATCACACCGCCCGAGCTGGTGGACCTGGTGGAGGGGCCCGGCGCGCTGACGCCCGGTCACGTCCTCGAACTCGGCTGCGGCACCGGGACCAACGCGGTGTACCTGGCCCGGCACGGCTGGCGGGTGGCGGCCGTCGACCTGATCGACCGCGCGGTCCGGCAGGCCCGGAAGAAGGCCGACGCGGCGGGGGTGGACGTCACGGTGCTGTGCGGGGACGCCACCCGGCTCGACGAGGTGGGCGTGCCCGGCCCGTACGACCTGTTCTTCGACCTGAGCTGCTACTGCGGCATTCCGCCGCACCGCCGCGACGCCTACGCCGCCGGCCTCACGACGCGCGCCGCCCCGGGAGCGCAGCTGCTGATGTTCGGGTACGGCCCCGAGGCGTTCGACGACCCGATCTCCGGCGTTACCGCGGACGAACTCCGCGCCAGGTTCGCCGGGTGGCAGCTGACCGACGTGACGCCCGGCACGAATCCGGTCCCGACCTTCTGGTTCACGCTGCACCGCACCGCCACCGCAGTGTGAGGGTCGTCGTGGACACCGACCTGGACACTCTCCTCATCGCACTGTACGTGGAGTTGACGGACCGGATCCTGCCCGCACGGCAGATCCGGCCGCAGCCCGGACCCGGACGCCCGGCAGAGGTGACCGACGCCGAGTTGGTCTGCCTGGTCGTCGCCCAGGTGCTGTTGCGGTTCAACAACGAGCGGCATTGGCTGCGCGCCGCCCCCGCCCTGGTCGGGCACCTCTTCCCCCACCTGCTGTCACAGAGCGAGTACAACCGCCGACTGCGGGCGGCCGGGGAGCTGATGGAGGCAGCCCTGCGGAGGCTGGCCGCGCGCACCCCGTCCACGGCGGAGCTGCTACGGCTGATGGACGGCACCCCCGTGCCGTGCGGCGCATCCCGCCAGACCGCGCACCGCTCGGATCTGGCCGGATGGGCCGGCTACGGCTTCGACAAGTCCCACCACCGCTTCTACTGGGGTGCCGAGCTGATGCTGCTATGCGCCCCGGACGGGGCGGTGACCGGGTTCGGGCTGGTCAACCCCAAGCTCGTCAAGGAGCGCGAGGCAGCGCTGCTGATGTTCGCCGAGCCCAAGAACCGCCCCTGGCCGGGCACCTTGGACGTATGCGACAAGGGCTTCGCCGGGGCGGACTTCGCGGCGGAACTCGCCGAATGGGGGATCACCATCGTCCGGCCTGCCCGCAAGGACGAGCCGGACGATCTCAGCTTCCCAGATGATTGATGTGCTATTGCGTGCTGGTCAGCGGCTTGACGTGGTCGTAGGCGATGAGGCTGCGCTTCCGGGCTGCTCCCGTGGTCCAGTTATGCCAGATCGCCGCGTTGAGGGCGAGGAGTCGCTGGACCACGCGGGCCCACAAGCCCGACAGCACGCGCGCGCCGTGGTCGGCGAGGCCGAGCTGGCCCTTGAGAGTCCAGTTGACCGACTCGATCCGCTGCCGCAGCCAGAACGGCTAAGGGCTGTCCCGTAAGTGCTGGTCACGGGTGAGATGATCTTGTCGTGTCTGGTGTGATCACGGCGTCGGAGCCGTCCTGGATAGCCCCGTTCACCGGGCTGAGCCCTCGTCAGTTCGGCAAGC
>NZ_JAAKZX010000532.1 GCF_011045025.1 Streptomyces ureilyticus | reverse complement strand
TGTTGCCATACGAGACAGATGTGTTGCCGTCGGTGACCGCGATCGCGTGCGGAGTCAGCGCCGCCTGCGCCTGGAACAACTCAGGCACCGTGGCCTGCGGAACGGGCAGGCCAGTGTCGTTGTACTCGGCCAGCAGCCGGGTGCGCTCTTCCGGCTGGAGGATGTCGATGTCGCCGATGCGCTGATCGGCGTCGGAGACCATCGCCTCGACCACGTGGCACAACCGCTCCACCATCCGCTGCGCAGCGGCTTCGTCGAACAGATCGGTGTCGTGCCCGAGGTCCAGCCGAAGCGTCTCCCCAGGCAGCACCACCAGACTCACCGGGTAATGCACGTCGTCGCGGCCTTCGCCCCCGATGATCGTCAGCCCGCCGGGGACGTCGTCGCCCTCAACGCCGATGGGGTAGTTCTCGAACACGTAGAGGGTGTCGAAGAGTTCACCCTCGCCGACCAGGCCCTGAATGTCGGTCAGGCCCAGATACTGGTGATCACTGAGCCGGGACTGCTCCTCCTGCACCCGGG
>NZ_JAAKZX010000531.1 GCF_011045025.1 Streptomyces ureilyticus | reverse complement strand
GGCCTGCGGAGATTCCCGGTATCGAGCAGATGGTCGGTCTGCTGATCAACACGGTTCCGGTCAGGGTCCGGCTCGATCCGTCGCAGTCGCTGACCGAGTTGATGGCCCGGGTGCAGGAGGAGCAGTCTCGCCTCAGCGACCACCAGTACCTGGGCTTGAGCGACATCCAGCGTGCCGCCGGCCAGGGTGAACTCTTCGACACCCTCTACGTGTTCGAGAACTACCCGTCCAACGCCGACAGTATTTACGACCGCACGGATCTCTCGATTACCAGTGCCGATGAATACGGCATTCCGCACTATCCGCTGGGCCTCTGTCTGCTGCCGGGAAAGAAGATGCGTCTTCGGCTCGGGCACGATACCGATCTGTTCGACGTGGACACCGCACGGCAGATGCTGGACCGGTTGTGCCGACTGGCCGAAGCGATGGTCGCCGATCCGGCTCAGCGGGTTGCTGTGGTCGATGTGCTGGTTGCCGGTGAGCGGGAGCGGTTGCTGGGCGAGTTCAATG
>NZ_JAAKZX010000530.1 GCF_011045025.1 Streptomyces ureilyticus | reverse complement strand
TGAGGTGACTCCCGTGGTGTGGACACGCCTGACAATGGATCTTGATGGTCCAGGAAGGTGTAGATCCACATGGCACGGCCCTCGAAGTACAGTCCGGAGTTCCGGTCCGACGCGATCGCGTTGTGGCGGGCTTCGGCCGGCAGACGGACGTTCAGGGACGTCGCGGCCGATCTGAACGTCAACCCCGAGACGCTGCGGACCTGGGTGCGTGACGCCGACGGCCGTCCAGCGCCGGCCGGCGCGCCGGCGGATGCCGCGGACGAGCTGGTCCGGTTGCGGCCTGAGAACTGCTCGCCATCGCGAACGACTCCACCGCTCTCGGCGCGTTCGCCGTCCAGGACTCGGACGACGGCACCGCCGACAACCGGTGGCGCATCGTGAGGAACTGAGGTCCGCCACGGATGTAGATCCTGGTCGCTCTCCATCCTCCCGCGCGCTCGACGCCTCGACCTTCGTTCGGTATCACAAACAGCAAGGGATCGAGGCGCCCATCGACACTCCGGACAGCCTCTGACCAGGGA
>NZ_JAAKZX010000529.1 GCF_011045025.1 Streptomyces ureilyticus | reverse complement strand
CGTCCCACCCCTCCAGCTGGGCCTGCCAGTCGGCTGCGGTCAGCGGCTTTTCGGCGGTGGCAGCGTCGTAGAGGTGGTGGCGGGCGTTGAGCAGCCGGCGTCCGCCCCGGGTGACCCGCACCCGGCCACTGTTCCGCTCCCGCACCGCCCGGCGCAGCTGGCCCTGCAGGATCTGCAGCCGCTGCTGCTTGGCCCGCCGCTCGCTGTCATCGGCGTACCCGCGCACCCACCTGCGCCCGCGCTGCTCGCGGGTGCCGGGTGTGACGGCGAGGCGGGAGATGATCGTGGCGATCGCCCGGCGCAGGCAGCCGATGCGGGCGTTCAGTGCCCGCCGGGCCAGCTGGTACTGGTCCTCGCTGGTGCGGGTGATCGATCCCGCCCAGCGGGAGGACGACTGTGCGGTCAAGGCCTTCTTCCGCTCGGCCCGCCGATTGTGCGCGGCGGGCACGTTCCCGATCCGCACCCGCGCCGCGAGATCTGCTCCGGCCAGCGCGCCCAGGTGGGAGCCCACCGCGCGAAGTGCCTCCTCGTCGG
>NZ_JAAKZX010000052.1 GCF_011045025.1 Streptomyces ureilyticus | reverse complement strand
CCAGGGGCTCCGACCCTGTACCCCGCTGGGGGCTGCGCCCCCCAAACCCCCATCGTCCTGAACGGCCTCGTCCTCAAACTCCCCCAACTACCGCTGGGAGGTGCCCCCAGACAGGCTGCTGGATGCCAGCCTGGAATAGAAGCGCCCCGCCCCCTGTTTTGGGGGATGACGCCAGTCGATGGCAGACTGGTACGTCGGCCCCGGTTCACGCTCCGCACCCCGCGGCAGCGACCCGGTGCCCTCCCGAAACTAGGAGACACCTTGAAGCGCGACATCCACCCCGAGTACGTCGAGACGCAGGTCAGCTGCACCTGCGGCGCGTCGTTCACCACCCGCAGCACGATCTCCAGCGGCAACATCCGTGCCGAGGTCTGCTCCGAGTGCCACCCGTTCTACACGGGCAAGCAGAAGATCCTCGACACCGGTGGCCGTGTGGCCCGCTTCGAGGCCCGCTTCGGCAAGGCTGCCGCTGCCAAGAAGTAGCGACCTCACAGCGCCGGTCCTCGTTGTCCCCGCAAGGGGCTTCGGGACCGGCGCTTTGCGATGGTGCAGCCCCTAAATTTCGTACGTCATTGGAGCCGGAGATGTTCGAGGCGGTCGAGGAACTGATCGGCGAGCACGCCGATCTTGAGAAGAAGCTCGCCGACCCGTCGGTGCACGCGGACCAGGCGAACGCGCGCAAGCTCAACAAGCGCTACCACGAGCTGACCCCGATCATCGCGACGTACCGCTCCTGGAAGCAGACCGGCGACGACATCGAGACGGCCCGTGAACTGGGCGCCGACGACCCGGAGTTCGCGGCCGAGGTCAAGGAGCTGGAGAAGCACCGCGAGGAGCTCACCGAGAGGCTGCGGCTGCTGCTCGTCCCGCGCGACCCCAGCGACGACAAGGACGTCATCCTCGAGATCAAGGCCGGCGCCGGAGGCGACGAGTCCGCGCTGTTCGCGGGCGACCTGCTGCGCATGTATCTGCGGTACGCGGAGCGCGTCGGCTGGAAGACCGAGATCATCGACGTCACCGAGTCCGAGCTCGGCGGCTACAAGGACGTCCAGGTCGCGGTGAAGACCAAGGGCGGCCAGGGCGCCACCGAGCCCGGTCAGGGCGTCTGGGCGCGGCTGAAGTACGAGGGCGGGGTGCACCGGGTGCAGCGGGTGCCCGCGACCGAGTCCCAGGGCCGGATCCACACCTCCGCGGCCGGTGTCCTCGTGACCCCGGAGGCCGAGGACATCGACGTCGAGATCAACCCCAACGACCTGCGGATCGACGTCTACCGCTCCTCGGGTCCCGGCGGCCAGTCCGTCAACACCACCGACTCCGCGGTGCGCATCACGCACGTTCCCACCGGAGTCGTCGCCTCCTGCCAGAACGAGAAGAGCCAGTTGCAGAACAAGGAGCAGGCGATGCGTATCCTGCGCTCCAGGCTTCTCGCGGCGGCGCAGGAGGAAGCGGAGAAGGAGGCGGCCGACGCCCGGCGCAGCCAGGTCCGTACCGTCGACCGCTCCGAGAAGATCCGAACGTACAACTATCCGGAGAACCGCCTCTCGGACCACCGCGTCGGCTTCAAGGCGTACAACTTGGACCAGGTGCTCGACGGCGACCTCGACGCGGTGATCCAGGCCTGCGTGGACGCGGACTCGGCCGCGAAGCTCGCCGCCGCGTAACGGCCGCCCAGAGCCTCGTAGCGACAGGACAACAGCTCAGCCCGGAGGACCAGCGTGCAGCAACATTTTGGGGGGCGACCCCCGAACCCCCGCAGCGTGCTGCTCGCGGAAGTGGCCCAGGCCACCCAGCGGCTCGCCGATGCCGGCGTGCCCTCGCCGCGCAATGACGCGGAGGAGCTCGCCGCCTACGTGCACGGCGTGAAGCGGGGCCAGCTGCACTCGGTCAAGGACGCCGACTTCGACGCCCGCTACTGGGAGGTCATCGCCCGCCGCGAGGCCCGCGAGCCGCTCCAGCACATCACCGGGCGGGCCTTCTTCCGGTACACCGAACTCCAGGTCGGGCCAGGGGTGTTCGTGCCGCGCCCGGAGACCGAGTCCGTCGTCGGCTGGGCCATAGACGCCGTACGCGCGATGGACGTCGTCGAACCGCTCATCGTCGATCTGTGCACGGGTTCCGGGGCGATCGCGCTGGCCCTGGCGCAGGAGGTGCCGCGCTCCCGCGTGCACGCCGTGGAGCTGTCCGAGGACGCGCTCCAGTGGGCCCGTAAGAACGTCGAGGGATCCAGGGTCGAGCTGCGCCAGGGCGACGCCCTGTACGCCTTCCCCGACCTCGACGGGCAGGTGGACCTCGTCATCTCCAACCCGCCGTACATCCCGCTGACGGAATGGGAGTACGTACAGCCCGAGGCGCGGGACTACGATCCTCAACTCGCCCTGTTCTCGGGTGAGGACGGGCTCGACCTGATCCGCGGCCTGGAGCGCACCGCCCACCGGCTGCTGCGGCCGGGCGGCGTCGTCGTCATCGAGCACGCCGACACCCAGGGCGGGCAGGTGCCGTGGATCTTCACCGAGGAGCGGGGCTGGGCCGACGCCGCCGACCACCCCGACCTCAACAACCGGCCGCGGTTCGCCACGGCCCGCAGGGCGATGCCGTGAAGTCGGCGCGCGGCATTGCGTTCGGCGCGCCTTGTTCGAAGACTTCAAGCCAGCAGTACGTGTACGAGGAGGCTCCCTAAATGGCACGGCGATACGACACCAACGACGCGACCGACCGCTCTACGGGGCTGCGCGAGGCCGCGTCCGCCGTACGCCGGGGCGAACTCGTGGTGCTGCCCACGGACACCGTGTACGGCATCGGCGCCGACGCGTTCAGCTCGGAGGCCGTGTCCGATCTGCTGCAGGCCAAGGGCCGTGGGCGCAACATGCCCACGCCCGTCCTCATCGGCTCCCCGAACACGCTGCACGGACTGGTCACCGACTTCTCCGAGATGGCGTGGGAGCTCGTCGACGCGTTCTGGCCGGGCGCGCTGACCCTGGTCGCCAAGCACCAGCCGTCCCTCCAGTGGGACTTGGGGGACACCCGTGGCACCGTCGCCGTGCGCATGCCGCTGCACCCGGTGGCGATCGAGCTGCTGACGGAGGTCGGTCCCATGGCCGTGTCCTCGGCGAATCTGACCGGCCATCCGGCGCCGGAGGACTGTGACGCCGCGCAGGAGATGCTCGGCGACTCCGTCTCGGTGTACCTGGACGGCGGGCCCACGCCCGGCAACGTCCCCTCCTCGATCGTCGACGTCACGGGCAAGGTGCCGGTCCTCCTGCGCGCGGGCGCGCTGTCGGCGGAGGAGCTGCGCAAGGTGGTACCCGACCTCGAGGTGGCGAATTGACGGCCCCTGACGCGGGGCGTGGCATAGGCAACGGGGACGATACGGGGACCTTCACAGGGCTACCCCGGGACACCTTCCGCATCCTCCACGTCAGCACCGGCAACGTATGCCGCTCGCCGATCACCGAGCGGCTGACCCGCCATGCCCTGGCGGACCGCCTCGGCGATCCGCTGGGGGGCGGTCTGATCGTGGAGAGCGCCGGCACCTGGGGGCACGAGGGCGCCCCCATGGAGGCCAACGCGGAAGCGGTCCTCGCCGACTTCGGCGCGGACGCCTCCGGCTTCGTGGGCCGGGAACTGCTGGACGACCACGTCATCCGAGCAGACCTGGTCCTGACGGCCACCCGAGACCACCGGGCCCAGGTCATCTCCATGGGCCACTCGGCGGGCCTGCGCACCTTCACCCTCAAGGAGTTCACCCGCCTGGTGAAGGCGATAGACCCGGCAACCCTGCCTCCCCTGGAGGACGGAGTGGTCGCCCGCGCAAGAGCCCTGGTCCGAGCCGCGGCAGCTCTACGCGGGTGGCTGCTGGCCCCGACGGTCGAGGCGGACGAGGTGTACGACCCGTATGGGGCGCCGTTGACGTTTTTCCGCTCGGTGGGGGACGAGATTCAGCAGGCTATCGATCCGGTGGTGACGGCGCTGACGGGTGTGCCGGCTCGTACCTGATCGTCGGCGGGGGTACCTGGTCGGACGCAACAGCGGGCGCAGGAGTGGGCCTGGTTCTACATTGGATTTAGTTTCCGCCGATTTCAGGCTGCCCCGCAGGGGGTTGCCGGTCCGGAGTCCACCATGGTGGTCGCACACACGCTTGACGACCTGCTGCCTGCCGATGTGCTCGCGCGGCAGGATCCCGAGCTGGCCGAGCTCCTCATCGGGGAACTGGACCGGCAGTCGACGACGCTTCAGCTGATAGCTGCCGAGAACTTCACCTCGCCCGCCGTGCTGGCCGCCCTCGGCTCACCGCTCGCGAACAAGTACGCCGAGGGCTACCCCGGCGCCCGCCACCACGGCGGCTGCGAACTCGTCGACGTCGCCGAACGCCTCGCCGTCGAGCGCGCCAAGACCCTCTTCGGCGCCGAACACGCCAACGTGCAGTCCCACTCCGGGAGTTCGGCCGTACTTGCCGCATACGCCGCCCTGCTGAGGCCTGGAGATACCGTCCTCGCTCTTGGCCTCCCGCACGGCGGCCACCTCACCCACGGCTCGCCCGCCAACTTCTCCGGCCGCTGGTTCGACTTCGTCGGCTACGGAGTCGACCCGGAGAGCGGGCTCATCGACTACGAGCAGGTGCACGCGCTCGCCCGTACCCACCGCCCGAAAGCCATCGTGTGCGGCTCCATCTCCTACCCGCGGCACATCGACTACGCCGCCTTCAGGGCCGTGGCGGACGAGGTGGGCGCCTATCTCATCGCCGACGCCGCCCACCCCATCGGCCTCGTCGCCGGGGGAGCGGCGCCCAGCCCCCTGCCGTACGCCGACGTCGTCTGCGCCACCACGCACAAGGTGCTGCGCGGCCCGCGCGGCGGAATGCTGCTGTGCGGCGCGGAGTTGGCCGAGCGGGTGGACCGGGCGGTGTTCCCGTTCACCCAGGGCGGCGCCCAGATGCACACCATCGCCGCCAAGGCCGTCGCGTTCGGCGAGGCGGCGACGCCGGCCTTCACGGCGTACGCCCATCAGGTGGTCGCCAACGCCCGGGCACTCGCGGCGGGACTGACCGCCGAGGGCCTCGCCGTCACCACGGGCGGCACCGACACCCACCTGCTGACCCTCGACCCCGCCCCGCTCGGCGTGGACGGCCGCACCGCCCGCGGTCGGCTTGCCGCCGCCGGCCTGGTCCTCGACACCTGTGCGCTGCCCCACCCTGACGTGCGCGGACTGCGTCTGGGTACGGCCGCCGTGACTACGCAGGGCATGGGTGAGGCCGAGATGGCCAGGATCGCCGTACTGCTCGGCCGGGCGCTGCGTGAGGAACCGGCCGGGCGCCTGGTGCGTGAAGAAGTGCGGGATCTGACCGGAAGATTTCCGCCGTATCCGGACTAGAGGTGGGTAGGCGCGAACCCGTACACAGCATCGCGTGCAACCATCTGCTCTACCCGGAAGCTCCCAACCGTATGCGCCGAAAGCTAGGGTGTGGGGCTGAGATGGCCAGCGAGACCTGTGGGGAATGCCTGTGCGTGAATACCTCCTGACGCTCCTCGTCACGGCCGCGGTGACGTACCTGCTGACCGGGCCGGTGCGGAAGTTCGCGATCGTGGCAGGAGCCATGCCGGAGATCCGGGCACGTGACGTGCACCGGGAACCCACGCCCCGGCTCGGCGGCATCGCGATGTTCTTCGGGCTGTGCGCGGGCCTGCTGGTCGCCGACCATCTGACCAACCTCAGCGAGGTCTTCGAGAACTCGAACGAGCCGCGCGCCCTGCTCTCCGGGGCCGCGCTGATCTGGCTGATCGGCGTCCTGGACGACAAGTTCGAGATCGACGCCCTGATCAAGCTCGGCGGCCAGATGATCGCCGCCGGCGTCATGGTGATGCAGGGTCTGACGATCCTGTGGCTGCCGGTGCCGGGCGTCGGCTCGGTCTCGCTGACCCAGTGGCAGGGCACGCTGCTGACCGTCGCGCTCGTCGTCGTCACCATCAACGCCGTGAACTTCGTCGATGGTTTGGACGGCCTCGCGGCAGGCATGGTGTGCATCGCCTCCGCGGCGTTCTTCATGTACGCGTACCGCATCTGGTACGGGTACGGGCTCGAGTCCGCGGCCCCCGCGACCCTGTTCTCCGCGATCCTCATGGGCATGTGCATCGGCTTCCTGCCGCACAACATGCACCCGGCGCGCATCTTCATGGGCGACTCGGGCTCGATGCTCATCGGCCTGGTGCTCGCGGCCGGTGCCATCTCCATCACCGGGCAGGTCGACCCCGACGCGATGAACCTGTTCGCCGGGTCGGAGAAGGAGGCCGTGCACCAGACGGTGCCGGTCTACATCCCGCTGCTGCTGCCGCTGACGATCATCGCCGTACCGGCCGCCGACCTGGTGCTCGCCATCGTGCGGCGCACCTGGCGCGGCCAGTCCCCGTTCGCCGCCGACCGCGGGCATCTGCACCACCGCCTGCTGGAGATCGGGCACTCGCACAGCAGGGCCGTGCTCATCATGTACTTCTGGTCGGCCCTGATCGCCTTTGGCGCCCTCGCGTACTCGGTGAACTCGGCGTCCATGTGGATCGTGCTCGGCATCGTGTTCCTCAGCGCGATCGGCCTGCTGCTGCTTCTGCTGCCGCGCTTCACGCCGCGTACACCGGCCTGGGCCGAGCGCTTCGTACCGCCGCGCTACCGCCGCCGCGGGCCGATGGCCGAGGGGGAGACGGTGGAGGCCGTGCAGGGGGCGCCTGCGGTCGCGTACGCGGGTGCCGCCGGCGCCTCGACCGGCAGCGCGCTCGGTGAGGCCGGGGAGGCCGGTGGGACTGGCGAGGAACGTCGCACACCGGTCACCGCGGGCGTCTCGGGGGTCAACGGAGCGACGGCTGTCGGCCATCGTCCGCACGCCCTTGACGGGCGTAAGGCCGGATCGTCTCGCTGACGATTTCGCAAACTGCCCCTATACCAGACAAACTCGGCGGCGTGCGTGCACAGACGGGCGGGTTCACTCTCATGTGTGACGCCGAGCACACCAACCAGGTAAAGACCTCATCAAATAGTTTGTGATACGGTTCACGAAGCTCGGGGATGAGCCGAAGGGCCGCAGTGCGACGGCCCATTGGCGTGAGGTTCCCTCCCCACCCGGGACTACGCTCGTCCATGACGACACCCTGCCCCCTTTAGTAAGCGGAGCTGCCGCCATGCCGTCCAATGACGCCCGGATTCTCCTTCAGGCCGCCGTACCCACGGCTGGCGTCGGTGCTATTGCCGCCGTCGTCAGTGGGGTGGTTGCGGGGGGCAAGGGGGCGTTGGGTGCCGTTGTCGGCACACTGCTGGCGATCCTCTTCATGGGAATCGGTCTGTACGTTCTGCAGCGCACTGCCAAATCGCTTCCGCACCTCTTCCAAGCCATGGGCCTGATGCTGTACGTGGCTCAGCTTCTGTTGCTCCTGATCTTCGTGGGCCTGTTCAAGGACACCACTGCCTTCGATCCGCAGACCTTCGCGATCGGCCTCGTCGTGGCCACCGTTGTATGGATGGCGGCGCAGGCGCGTGCACACATGAAAGCCAAGATTTTCTACGTCGATCCGGAAGCCGCAAAGGACGAGAAGAACGAGAAGTCCGGGTCGTCGTCGTGAGAGGTAGGGCCGGTATAAAGCCTCAAGCGAGACCCTGCTATCGTCCGGTGCCAACTGCGGCATCGCGGGCGCGGGCATCTGAGCTGACGCCTGCTCTAGCGCGAGGCTCAATGCCCCACAGCCGCCCCCACATTCGTAACACCAGTCCAGTGCCGAACCGCGGCTGCGCGCCGCGCCGACACAACGAGGTTGCCGTACCTATGCGTCACGCCGAAGGAGCCCGTGGTGAGTGCTGACCAGACCCAGCTCGCCTTTGACTGGAGCTGTCGGATCATGTCCGACAACGGCTGCGGCTTCCCGGCTCCGGGCCTGCACTCGTTCCTCTTCAAGCCGATCGCCGAGGTCGGCGGGTTCGAGTTCAACAAGGTGATGCTGCTCGCCCTCATCACCACGGGGCTTGTCATCAGTTTCTTCTACGCGGCCTTCGGCAAGGCCAAGGTGGTTCCGGGCAAGCTGCAGATGATCGGCGAGGCCGGGTACGACTTCGTCCGCCGCGGCATCGTGTACGAGACCCTCGGCAAGAAGGAGGGCGAGAAGTACGTCCCCCTGATGGTCTCGTTGTTCTTCTTCATCTGGATCATGAACATCTGGTCCGTGATCCCGCTCGCGCAGTTCCCGGTGTCGTCGATCATCGCGTTCCCGGCGGTCCTCGCCGCGATCGTGTACGTCACCTGGGTTTCGCTGACCTTCAAGCGGCACGGCTTCGTCGGGTTCTTCAAGAACATCACCGGCTACGACAAGTCACTCGGCCCGGTGCTGCCGCTCGTGATGGTCATCGAGTTCTTCTCGAACCTGCTCGTCCGGCCGTTCACGCACGCGGTGCGACTGTTCGCCAACATGTTCGCCGGGCACCTGATGCTGGTCATGTTCACGGTCGCTTCCTGGTACCTGCTGAACAGCTGGATGATCCCTGCGGCCGGTGTCTCCTTCGTGATGACCATCGCCATGATCGGTTTCGAGCTTTTCGTGCAGGCCGTCCAGGCATACGTCTTCGTACTCCTCGCCTGCACGTACATCCAGGGCGCTCTGGCCGAGCACCACTGAGCCTGTCCCGCCCCCGCAAGTCCCATAGAACGTCCGGTGGCCAACCCCCGCCGGTCCATGAAAGAGAAGGAAGAATCAGCATGGCTGCCACTGAGACCCTCGCCGCTGTCTCCGGTTCGCTCGGCTCCATCGGCTACGGCCTCTCCGCCATCGGCCCCGGCATCGGCGTCGGCATCATCTTCGGTAACGGCACCCAGGCCCTCGCCCGCCAGCCCGAGGCGGCCGGCCTGATCCGTGCCAACCAGATCCTCGGCTTCGCCTTCTGCGAGGCGCTCGCCCTCATCGGCATCGTCATGCCGTTCGTGTTCGGTCAGTAATTTTTTGCTCACCGACACGTTTCGACGAAAGGCACTGATGTGATCGCCAATCTCGTACAGCTGGCGACCGAGAGTGAGCAGAACCCGCTCATGCCTCCCGGTCCCGAGCTGCTCGTCGGCACCATCGCCTTCGCCATCGTGTTCTTCTTCTTCTGGAAGAAGCTCCTCCCGAACATCAACAAGGTTCTGGAAGAGCGCCGCGCGGCGATCGAAGGCGGCATCGAAGAGGCCGACGCCATGAAGACCGAGGCCCAGAGCGTGCTGGAGCAGTACAAGGCTCAGCTCGCCGAGGCCCGGCACGAGGCCGCGCGGCTGCGCCAGGAGGCGCAGGAGCAGGGCGCCACGCTCATCGCCGAGATGCGCGCGGAAGGCCAGCGGCAGCGTGAGGAGATCATCGCCGCCGGTCACACGCAGATCGAGGCCGACCGCAAGGCCGCCTCGTCCGCGCTGCGCCAGGACGTGGGCAAGCTCGCCACCGACCTGGCCGGCAAGCTCGTAGGCGAGTCCCTCGAGGACCACGCCCGGCAGAGCCGCACCATCGACCGCTTCCTCGACGAGCTCGAGGAGAAGGCCGAGGCGGCTCGATGACAGCGCACGGAGCGAGCCGCGAGGCAACCGCTGCCGCACGTGAGCGTCTCGACGCGCTGACGGACAACACGTCCGTGGACGCGCTCGCGCTCGCCGACGAGCTGGCCGCCGTCACCGCGCTGCTCGACCGCGAGATCAGCCTGCGTCGGGTCCTCACCGACCCGGCGCAGCCCGGCGAGGCGAAGGCCGAGCTGGCCGGCCGGCTGTTCGGCGGCCAGGTCGGCGGGACCACCGTCGACCTGGTGTCCGGCATGGTGCGTTCCCGCTGGTCGCAGCCGCGCAACCTGGTGGACGCGATCGAGGAGCTGGCCAACACGGCCGACCTCACCGCGGCCCAGCAGGCGGGCACGCTCGACGAGGTGGAGGACGAGTTGTTCCGGTTCGGCCGGATCGTCTCCTCCAGCACCGAGCTGCGTGCCGCGCTGACGAACCGCGCCGCCGGCACCGCCGCCAAGACCGAGCTGCTGCGCAGCCTCCTCGGCGGCCGGGCCAAGACCGGAACCGAGCGGTTGGTCACGCGCCTTGTGACCGCGCCGCGTGGACGTAGCCTGGAGGCGGGACTCGAGTCCCTGTCCAAGCTCGCTGCCGAGCGCCGAGACCGCATGGTCGCCGTCGTCACCTCGGCGGTCCCGCTGAGCGACCCGCAGAAGCAGCGCCTGGGTGCCGCCCTCGCGAAGCTCTACGGGCGTCCGATGCACCTCAATCTCGACGTCGACCCCGAGGTCGTCGGAGGGATCCGGGTGCAGGTGGGCGACGAGGTCATCAACGGCTCCATCGCGGACCGGCTCGAGGACGCCACTCGCCGCATGGCGGGCTGACAGCAACTCAATACACGTACCAATACACGCACGTACGAAGACAGGCAGTACTACGGCCCTGGTTGGGCCGTGCAGAGGATTCCTGGGGGTCGCCCCCAGACCCCCAAGTTGAAACTTCGGGCCCAACAAGGAGAGCAGGGAACCCAGATGGCGGAGCTCACGATCCGGCCGGAGGAGATCCGGGACGCGCTGGAGAACTTTGTCCAGGCGTACAAGCCGGACGCGGCCTCGCGCGAGGAGGTCGGTACGGTCACCCTTGCCGGCGACGGCATCGCGAAGGTCGAGGGCCTGCCCTCGGCCATGGCCAACGAACTGCTGAAGTTCGAGGACGGCACCCTCGGCCTCGCGCTCAACCTCGAAGAGCGCGAGATCGGCTGCGTTGTCCTCGGTGAGTTCAACGGCATCGAGGAGGGCCAGCCGGTCAGCCGTACCGGCGAGGTCCTGTCGGTCGCCGTGGGCGAGGGCTACCTCGGCCGCGTCGTCGACCCGCTCGGTGCCCCGATCGACGGCCTCGGCGAGATCGAGACGTCAGGGCGCCGCGCTCTGGAGCTGCAGGCTCCGGGCGTCATGGTCCGTAAGTCGGTGCACGAGCCGATGGAGACCGGCTACAAGGCCGTCGACACGATGACCCCGATCGGCCGTGGCCAGCGTCAGCTGATCATCGGTGACCGGCAGACCGGCAAGACCGCGCTGGCCGTCGACACGATCATCAACCAGCGCGACAACTGGCGCACGGGCGACCCGAAGAAGCAGGTCCGCTGCATCTACGTCGCCATCGGTCAGAAGGGCTCGACCATCGCCTCCGTGCGTGGTGCCCTCGAAGAGGCCGGCGCCCTGGAGTACACGACCATCGTCGCCGCCCCGGCGTCCGACCCGGCCGGCTTCAAGTACCTTGCGCCGTACACCGGTTCGGCCATCGGCCAGCAGTGGATGTACGAGGGCAAGCACGTCCTCATCGTCTTCGACGACCTCTCGAAGCAGGCCGACGCCTACCGCGCCGTGTCCCTGCTGCTGCGCCGTCCGCCGGGGCGTGAGGCCTACCCCGGTGACGTCTTCTACCTGCACTCCCGTCTGCTGGAGCGCTGCGCGAAGCTGTCCGACGACATGGGCGCGGGCTCGATGACCGGTCTGCCGATCGTCGAGACGAAGGCCAACGACGTCTCGGCGTTCATCCCGACCAACGTCATCTCCATCACCGACGGCCAGTGCTTCCTGGAGTCGGACCTGTTCAACGCCGGTCAGCGTCCCGCGCTGAACGTCGGTATCTCCGTCTCCCGAGTCGGTGGCTCCGCCCAGCACAGGGCGATCCGCCAGGTCTCCGGCCGGCTCCGCGTCGACCTTGCCCAGTTCCGTGAGCTGGAGGCCTTCGCCGCCTTCGGTTCCGACCTGGACGCCGCGTCGAAGGCACAGCTGGAGCGCGGTCAGCGCATGGTCGAGCTGCTCAAGCAGCCGCAGTACCAGCCGATGGCCACCGAGGACCAGGTCGTCTCCATCTGGGCCGGCACCACCGGCAGGATGGACGAGGTGCCGGTCGCCGACATCCGCCGCTTCGAGAAGGAGCTGCTGGAGTACCTGCACCGCAAGGAGCAGGGCCTGCTCACCTCCATCAAGGAGGGCGGCAAGATGTCGGACGACACGATCACGGCCATGAGTGACGCCGTCGCGGAGTTCAAGAAGCAGTTCGAGACCTCGGACGGCAAGCTGCTCGGCGAGGACACCCCTGCCGCTGCGGGCAAGTGACGACGGAAGGGACCTGACTCATGGGAGCCCAGCTCCGGGTCTACAAGCGTCGCATCAAATCCGTCACCGCGACCAAGAAGATCACCAAGGCGATGGAGATGATCGCCGCCTCGCGCGTCGTCAAGGCGCAGCGCAAGGTGGCGGCCTCCACGCCGTACGCGACCGAGCTCACGCGCGCGGTCACGGCGGTCGGCACCGGCTCGAACACCAAGCACCCGCTGACCACGGAGGCGGAGAACCCGACCCGCGCCGCGGTACTGCTCCTCACGAGCGACCGCGGCCTGGCCGGCGCCTTCAACTCCAATGCCATCAAGGCGGCGGAGCAGCTGACCGCCCGTCTCGAGCGCGAGGGCAAGGAGGTCGACGTATACATCGTCGGCCGCCGCGGTGTCGCCCACTACAACTTCCGTGAGCGCAAGATCTCGGAGCAGTGGACCGGCTTCACCGACGCGCCCTCGTACGGGGACGCGAAGAAGGTCGCGGCCCCGTTGATCGAGGCCATCGAGAAGGAGACGGCGGACGGCGGCGTGGACGAACTCCACATCGTCTACACCGAGTTCGTCTCGATGATGACGCAGACGGCGGTCGACAGCCGCCTGCTGCCGCTCAGCCTGAAGGAAGTGGCGGAGGAGTCGCCCACCAAGGGCGAGATCCTTCCGCTGTACGACTTCGAGCCGTCGGCGGAGGACGTCCTCGACGCCCTGCTGCCGCGCTACGTCGAGAGCCGTATCTACAACGCGCTGCTCCAGTCGGCTGCCTCCAAGCACGCCGCCACGCGCCGCGCGATGAAGTCGGCGACCGACAACGCCGGGGATCTCATCGAGAACCTCACCCGGCTTGCCAACGCGGCCCGCCAGGCCGACATCACCCAGGAAATCAGCGAGATCGTCGGTGGCGCGAGCGCCCTGGCCGACGCGACCGCGGGGAGTGACAAGTAATGACGACGACAGTTGAGACGGCCGTTGCCACGGGCCGCGTCGCCCGGGTGATCGGCCCGGTCGTCGACGTGGAGTTCCCCGTCGACGCCATGCCGGAGATCTACAACGCCCTCCACGTCGAGGTGGCCGACCCGGCCGAGGCCGGCAAGAAGAAGATCCTGACGCTGGAGGTCGCCCAGCACCTGGGTGACGGACTGGTCCGTACGATCTCGATGCAGCCCACCGACGGTCTGGTCCGCCAGGCCCCGGTGACCGACACCGGCACGGGCATCACCGTCCCGGTCGGCGACTTCACCAAGGGCAAGGTGTTCAACACCCTCGGCGAGGTGCTGAACTCCGACGAGCAGTTCGAGGGCGAGCGCTGGCCGATCCACCGCAAGGCCCCGGCCTTCGACCAGCTCGAGTCGAAGACCGAGATGTTCGAGACGGGCCTGAAGGTCGTCGACCTTCTCACCCCGTACGTACGAGGCGGCAAGATCGGTCTGTTCGGTGGCGCCGGTGTCGGCAAGACCGTGCTGATCCAGGAAATGATCATGCGTGTGGCCAAGCTGCACGAGGGCGTTTCCGTCTTCGCCGGCGTCGGTGAGCGCACCCGTGAGGGCAACGACCTCATCGACGAGATGACCGAGTCCGGCGTGCTGGACAAGACCGCGCTGGTCTTCGGCCAGATGGACGAGCCCCCGGGCACCCGTCTGCGCGTGGCCCTGGCCGGTCTGACCATGGCGGAGTACTTCCGCGATGTGCAGAAGCAGGACGTGCTGTTCTTCATCGACAACATCTTCCGCTTCACCCAGGCCGGTTCCGAGGTGTCGACCCTGCTCGGCCGCATGCCGTCCGCGGTGGGCTACCAGCCCAACCTCGCGGACGAGATGGGCCAGCTCCAGGAGCGCATCACCTCGACCCGTGGTCACTCGATCACCTCGATGCAGGCGATCTACGTCCCCGCGGACGACCTGACCGACCCGGCCCCGGCCACCACCTTCGCCCACCTCGACGCGACGACGGTGCTCTCCCGTCCGATCTCGGAGAAGGGCATCTACCCGGCCGTGGACCCGCTGGACTCCACGTCCCGCATCCTGGACCCGCGTTACATCTCGCAGGAGCACTACGACTGCGCCATGCGCGTCAAGACGATCCTGCAGAAGAACAAGGACCTCCAGGACATCATCGCGATCCTCGGTATCGACGAGCTCGGCGAGGAGGACAAGCTCGTCGTCCACCGTGCCCGTCGCGTGGAGCGCTTCCTGTCGCAGAACACCCATGCCGCCAAGCAGTTCACCGGCCTGGACGGTTCGGACGTGCCGCTCGACGAGTCGATCTCCGCGTTCAACTCGATCTGCGACGGTGAGTACGACCACTTCCCGGAGCAGGCGTTCTTCATGTGCGGTGGCCTGGAGGACCTCAAGGCCAAGGCCAAGGAGCTCGGCGTCTCCTGAACCTCGTGTTCATGAAGGGGGGGCGGGGCCGCCCTTGCGGGGTGCGTCCCGTCCCCCTTCGTACGTCACTGCGTCATTGCGGGGGGCGACCCCCGCACCCCCAGCCGAGAGGCGGGGTGGGCCCGAGCACTTCGGCGCTCGGAGCCCTACTAGACTTACTTCCAACACCCGGCAGCAACCGCCGGGTGGTGACCCGAGGAGCCCACCTTGGCTGCTGAGCTGCATGTCGAGCTCGTCGCCGCGGACCGTAGTGTCTGGTCCGGCGAGGCCACCCTGGTCGTCGCGCGCACCACGTCCGGCGACATCGGCGTCATGCCCGGTCACCAGCCGCTGCTCGGTGTGCTGGAGTCGGGCCCGGTGACCATCCGTACGAGTGATGGTGCAACGGTCGTCGCGGCGGTGCACGGCGGTTTCATCTCATACGCGGACAACAAGCTGTCGCTGCTGGCCGAGATCGCCGAGCTGTCGGACGAGATCGATGTCCAGCGTGCGGAGCGGGCGCTCGAGCGCGCGAAGTCGGACGCGGACGCGTTCGCCGAGCGTCGTGCGGACGTCCGACTGCGAGCGGTGGCGGCACGCTGAAACCAGCGCGCCACAGGACTTGACTCAGCCGCGGCCAGGACCGGAGCCTTCTCCGGACCGGGCCGCGGCTGCGGCAATGCGGGTGCTTTTTCCCTTTCCGTTACCTAGGAGACGAGGAGGTCGGTGTCGATGGCCCTCGCTCTGACTGTGTGCGGCTTGGTGATCCTGCTGGCGGCTGCCGGACTCTTCGTCTTCGGCGTGCGCCGCAGACTGATCCAGCGCTCCGGCGGCACCTTCGACTGCAGCCTCCGCTGGAACACCCCCGAGAAGAGCGACACCAGCGGCAAAGGCTGGGGCTACGGAATCGCCCGCTACAACGGCGACCGCATCGAATGGTTCCGCGTCTTCTCATACGCTCCTCGCCCGCGCCGCATCCTGGAACGCTCGGCCATCGAGGTGGCCGGCCGCCGCGCCCCCGAAGGCGAGGAGGAGCTGGCGCTGCTCTCCGACGCGATCGTGCTCGCCTGTCTCCACCGGGGTACGCGCCTCGAGCTGGCGATGAGCGAGGACGCGCTGACCGGGTTCCTCGCGTGGCTGGAGGCGGCTCCGCCGGGGCAACGAGTCAATGTGGCTTAGAAAAACGGCAGCACACCCGTGGGTGAGAACCTCGCCGGGATTGCAGTTTTGCGTCTGTGAGAGTTGCTTGACATGTCGGGTTGGGAGGCGAGCGGCGCGCTGGTGTGACCCGGCCGCCGAATCAGCCGGCGCCGCGCACGGCGCCGGCTGATCGGGATCCAATTTCTCGACCGGGGGTGCCCATCGCGGTATGTCGGCGCAGTAACCCGTGCTTCTGCAGAAAAGCCGCAGGTAGCCGACTGCCGCATCCCCCGGTGAGAATGGGCGGCCCACCGGCCAGATCCATTCCAGTAGGCCACGCTCGCCCCGGCAGCCGTAGTGCTTTTGGTATATGTCACTCGAATGGTCCAGTGCTCTCACGGATTCCCGCCACTGAGGCGGACCGGCCCCCCGGTATGAACCGTCCGGCTGTGTGCCGGTGCGAAGGGGAAAGCAGGGGAGGGTAATCGCCGCGGCAGGCGAGTTGGCATTCGTCGGGGTGTGCTTCGGCGACGCAGCCGCCGACGGGCCACATGCTCGTCGCAACGTCGGCCCGCATCGCCGTACTACTCCTTTCGGGTGACTGGGTGGGTAGCCTCTTGTCACTCGATTGGATGTATGGGTCACTAAGAGTGTGAACCGGCGGGCTGCCCATCCCCGAGCCGGGGGAACGTTCGGACAGGCAGCGCTCGCCGGTTTTTCCTTGCCCAGGGGAGATGGTGAAGGCTGCCGCACACCCGGTTGGGTGTGCGGGGGCGCCTGCGTCGGTTCGTTCACCCGGGCGTGGCTGCACTGCTGATCGGTGCTCGCCGCATCGGAAGGAGTTGAGCAGGGCCGACGTGCGTGCCTGTTGGCGGCGGTCCCACTCCTACGACGTGGCAGTCGATGGCTCGTCATTCCGGCCGGTTCCTCGCATGTCCCCATCAACGAGCGAGGAGTGTCCTCATGCCTATCTCTCCGAATCAGGGTTCCACCGGGGGCGGGACCCTGGTGACCATCACGGGTACGAACCTGTCCAGCACCAGCGCGGTGACGTTTGGCAGCAAACCTGCCACGAGCGTCACCAACGTCTCTCCGACCCAGGTCACCGCCGTCTCTCCCTCGGGAACCGGCACGGTCGGCGTCACGGTGACCACCCCGGGCGGAACCAGCAACCCGGTGTCGTACTTCTACGTCGGCGCCCCGTTCAAGTCGTCCCTGGGCTCCACCTCCGGGCCGCTGGCCGGCGGCAACACCATCACCATCAACGGCACCGGCCTGTCGACGGCCACCAGCGTCTCATTCGGCGGGGTCACCGCCACCCCGACCGTGAACACCGACAGCTCGCTCAGCGTCGTGGTGCCCGCGGGCGCGGCGGCCGGGCCGGTGTCGGTGAGCGTCACCACCGCGGGCGGCACGAACAACGGCCTCAGCTACACCTACGTCGACGTCCCCGGGATCGGGACCATCAGCCCGACCTCGGGTTCGACCGAGGGCGGGACGGCCGTGACCATCACCGGAACCAACCTGGACAGCACGGACTCGGTCACCTTCGGCGGCGCTGCGGCGCCGTTCTCGGTGATCAACGCGACCACGCTGTCCGCGGTCACTCCGCCCGGTGTCGCGGGAGCGGCCGACGTGGTCGTGACCAACCCCGCGGGGTCGGACACCGCGGTCGGCGGCTTCACCTACGTCGCGGGCCCCGGTATCTGACCGGTCTGACCGCCTCCGCAACAGGGAGGTAATGAACCCCCGTCCGGGCGGCAGTCCCCCCTCCGCCCGGACGGGCTCGACCTCGCAGTCACGCCATGACGTGGCTGCACGCGTCTTCGATTCCCCACCCCCGCGTGAAGGAGTACAGCCATGGCTGCCCCTGTCGTCACTTCGGTCAGTCCCAACGAGGGGCCGGCCGCGGGTGGTACCACCGTCACCGTGAACGGAACCGGCTTCACCAACGTGACAAGCGTCCGGTTCGGAACCAAGCCCGCCCCGTCGTTCACCGTGACCACCGTCAACGGCGTCACCAAGCTCACGGCGGTGACTCCCTCGGGCACCGGCACCGTGAACGTCACCGTCACCACGACCCAGGGCACCAGCAACCAGTTCGTGCCCTTCACCTATGTCAGCCCGGTGCCCACCCTCTCGAACCTGTCGCCGAATCAGGGCTCGTCCTCCGGGGGGACGTCGGTGACGCTGACGGGCTCGAAGCTCTCCGGTGCGACGGGGGTGTTGTTCGGCGGGGTGGCGGCGGCCTCGTTCACCGTCGACAGCAGCACCCAGATCACCGCGGTCAGTCCGGCCCACGCCGCCGGCCCGGTCAACGTCACCGTGACCACTCCGGGCGGCACCAGCAACGCCCTTGCCTTCACCTACGTCGCGGCACCTTCCATCACCGGCCTGTCGCCGAATCAGGGCTCGTCCTCCGGGGGGACGTCGGTGACGCTGACGGGCACGGACTTCTCCGGTGCGACGGGGGTGTTGTTCGGCGGGGTGGCGGCGGCCTCGTTCACCGTCGACAGCAGCACCCAGATCACCGCGGTGACCCCCGCCCACGTGGCCGGCCCCGCGGCGGTCACGGTGACCAGCCCCAGCGGCGTCAGCAACCCGGACGACCCCAACGCGTTCTTCTTCTACGCCGAGTCGCCCTCGCTGGCCGCGCTGGCCCCTCCCTCCGGACCCACCGCGGGCGGCACCACCGTCACGCTCAGCGGAAGCAGCCTTCTCGGTGCGACGGCGGTGCTGTTCGACGGGGCGGAGGCGGCCTCGTTCACGGTCGACTCGGCCACGCAGCTCACCGCGGTGACCCCGAGCCATGCTCCCGGCGTCACGCAGGTCACGGTGACCACTCCCGGAGGCACCAGCAACCCCGTCGACTACGTCTTCCTGGACGCCCCCGCGCTGGTCTCCCTCGCGCCTGACCGGGGACCGGCGCACACCGCTACGGTGGTCACGCTGACCGGCGACAATCTCGCGACCACCACCAGCGTCCAGTTCGATGCCGTCCCCGCGTCGTTCACCGTGGTCTCCCCGACGCAGATCACCACCGTCGTGCCGACAGACACCGCCGGGTCGGTCTTCGTCACGGTGACCACACCCGCCGGCACCAGTAACGGCTTGACGTACACGCGAGTCGCCGCGCCCGCTGTCTGATGCGCCGCGAGTTCGCGAACCGCGCGTGAGGTCCCCGGGACGAGTAAATGTGGCCTGAAAGGCCACATTTACTCGTTGGGTGACGCTCCCGGACGAGTCTGGGGGAGCGTCAACTCGGCCCAGAAATTACTTGAGGCCGCTGTCGATGGCCTTCACCAGTTCGCCGTTGCCGGTGTCACCGCTGAACTCCCAGAAGAACGCCCCGCCCAGGCCCTGCTTCTTGGCCCAGGCCATCTTCCCGAGGATCGTCGCCGGGGTGTCGTAGGACCACCAGTCGCTGCCGCAGTGCGCGTATGCCGTGCCGCCGACGGTTCCGGTGGCCGGGCAGGACTTCTTGAGGACCTTGTAGTCCTCGAAGCCCGCCTCGTACGTGCCCGGGGCCGCCCCCGTCGCCGTACCACCGGGCGCGGACTGTGTGACGCCGGTCCAGCCGCGGCCGTAGAAGCCGATGCCGAGCAGCAGCTTCTTCGCGGGCACACCGATCGCCTTGTACTTGGCGATGGCCTCGGCGCTGGTGAAGCCCTTCTGCGGAATACCGCGGTAGGGGGTGAGCGCGGAGTGCGGGGCGGTGGGGCCGTCCGTGGCCCAGGCGCCGAAGAAGTCGTACGTCATCACGTTGTACCAGTTGAGGTACCGCGCGGCGCCCGCGTAGTCGGCGGCCTCGATCTTGCCGCCGGAGGAGGCGTCGGCGGTGACGGCGGCGGTGACCAGGTACTTCGGGCCGAACTCGGTGCGCAGCGCCCGCATCATGTCCCGGTAGGCCGTGGCGTCGCTGGTGTCGCAGGTCAGACCGCAGGCGTTCGGGTACTCCCAGTCGATGTCGATGCCGTCGAAGACATCGGCCCAGCGCGGGTCCTCGACCAGGTCGTGGCAGGACTTGGCGAAGGCCGCCGGGTCCTTGGCCGCCTCGGTGAAGCCGCCGGACCAGCTCCAGCCGCCGAAGGAGAAGAGGATCTTGATGTGCGGGTACTTGGCCTTCAGCTGGCGCAGCTGGTTGAAGTTGCCTTTGAGCGGCTGATCCGCGGCGTCGGCCGTGCCGCTCACCGAATTGTCGGCGGAGACCGGCATCTCGTAGTCGGCCCATGAGTCGCCGATCGCGCACTTGCCGTCGACGACGTTTCCGAAGGCGTAGTTGATGTGTGTGACCTTCGCGGCGGAGCCGGAGGTCACCAGGTTCTTGACGTGGTAGTTGCGGCCGTAGACGCCCCACTGGATGAAGTAACCGAGCTTGACGGTCTTGTCCGGGGGCGGAGCGGGCGCGGCATCCACGGCGTCCACGGTATCCGGGGCGGAGTTGGGAGTGGCGGGCTGGGCAGGTCCGGCGAGGCCGACCAGGGCGGCGAGCGGGAGCAGCAGGGTGGCGAACCCTGCCACGGCTCTGCGTCTGACTCTGAGGCCGAAGCGCATGCGGGGACTCCTCGGAGAGGTGAGGGAGCTGAGAGCGGTGTGAGGGGGGTGCGCTGGACAATAGAAAGGTCTGGACCATAGGTCAATAGGTCCAGACCACTGACTGTGCTCGGCGGCGTACTTGCTACACCCCCAACTCCTGCGCCAGCACCGCCGCTTGCACCCGGCTGCGCAGCTCCAACTTCCCCAGCAGACGGCTGACGTGGGTCTTCACCGTGGCCTCGGCCATGTCCAGGCGGCCGGCGATCTCCGCGTTGGACAGTCCGTCGCCGAGGCAGGACAGCACCTCGCGTTCACGGCGGGTGAGGGATTCCAGGACCGCCGGGTCGGGCCCTGGACCCCGTACGGGCTTCGCGGCGAACTCGGCGATCAGGCGTCGCGTGACCGCGGGCGCGATCAGGCCCTCGCCGCGCGCGACCGTGCGGACTGCTTCGATGAGAGCCTGCGCCTCGGTGTTCTTCAGCAGAAAGCCGGAGGCACCGGCCCGCAGGGCTCCGAAGACGTACTCGTCGAGGTCGAAGGTGGTCAGCACGAGCACGTCGGCGAGGCCCTCGTCGACCACCTGGCGGGTGGCCGAGACGCCGTCGAGGCGGGGCATCTGGACGTCCATCAGGACGAGGTCCGGCCTCAACTCCCGCGCCAGGGCGACCGCTTCCTCGCCGTCCGCGGCCTCGCCGGCCACCTCGATGTCGGGCGCGCTGCGCAGAATGAGGACGAGCCCGGCGCGTACGGCGGACTGGTCCTCGGCGACGAGCACGCGGATCATTCGGTTCCTCCCAGGGTGGTCGGCAGGGTGGCGTGTACGGTCCAGATCTTGCCGTCGCGAAAGCCGTGCGAGTCGTGCGAGTCGTGTGAGTCGCCCGAGCCGTCCGCGTCGGGTGCGCTTTCGGGCCCGGCCTCGAAGGTGCCGCCCAGCAGAGCGACCCGCTCCCGCATGCCGACCAGGCCGGCGCCCGAGCCGGGGGCGCTCGGGCCGTCGCGGTCCCCGTACGGGCTGGTCACCCGCAGGCTCAGGGTGCCGTCCTGCTGGGCGAGCGCCACGGTGACCCGGCCGGGGGAGGCGTGCTTGAGGGCGTTGGTCAGGGACTCCTGGACGATCCGGTACGCGGCGAGCTCGACCGGTGCGGGGAGTTTTGCGTGCGTGGTGTCGAGCGTGACGTCGAGGCCGTTGGCGCGGGCGGTGTCGACGAGTGCGCCGAGTCCGTCGAGGGTGGGGGCGGCCGAGGGCTCGGTGTCGCCGCTGGAGTCCCGCAGGATCCCGATGAGCCGCCGCATCTCCGCCAGGCCCTCGACGCTGTTCACCCGGATGATGCCGAGGGCCTGCTTCGTCGTGTCCGCGTCGTCGAGCGAGAGCGCGGCCGTGGAGTGGATGGCGATCGCGGACAGGTGGTTGGCCACCATGTCGTGCAACTCCCTTGCCATCCGGGCGCGTTCGGCGGTGACGGCCTGGGTGCGGTCGATCTCGGCGAGCAGGGCGGTCTGTTCGGCGCGCAGGCGGGCGGCTTCGGCGGCGTCGCGGTGGTTGCGGACGATCAGGCCTGTGGCAGCGGGGCTGAACGCAAAGATGCCGACTGCCAGCCCGATCAGGAGCGCCAGAGGCACGCGCCACACCGCGAACGGCACCACCGACGAGGCCGCGGCGAGCAGGCCAGTGATCCGCGGGAGGCGGCGGGCCCACACGGGCGGGCCGTACAGGACGGCCGCGTACATGAGGTCGGTGAACATCAGCAGTGTGATCAGGTTGCCCTGAGTCATCGTGTCGATGGTCAGAGCAGCTGTGCCGATCAGCAGCGCCGTGAGCGGGGCGATCCGCCGCAGCAGCTCGCAGCCGGCCATCACGACGAGCGGCAGCAGGAGTGCCCAGCGCCCCGGCCAGAGCACGATCGGTTCGTCGTGCGGCCGCGTGGCCGCGCCGATGCCCCATACTGCGAGCCCGCCGAGCAGGCCCGCCAACGCGACGTACACGTCGAAGCGGTGCGGGCGGGGGAGTCGTACGGCCATGGCCCCATCCAACACGGGCCGGGCGCTCTCCGCGTGATGCCCGCGGAGGGTCCCGGACTGCATCCTTCGATGTACCGCCAGTTCGTCACCGCCGACGACGAAAGCCGCCCGTCCCGGCAGGAGCCTTGAGGGGTGACCGAAAGGAGTGAGCCGTGGTCGTCGGCTTGATCATCGCCTGCGAGGTCGGGTTCTGGGTGCTGCTGGCGCTGGGCCTGTCCGTCCGCTACCTGCTGAAGTGGCGCCGTACGAGTGTGGTGCTGCTGTTGTGCGAGCCCGTGCTGGAGCTGGTCCTGTTCGCCGCGACGGCGATCGACCTGAAGAACGGCGCCGAGCCGAGCTGGGAGCACGGCCTGGCGGCGCTCTACATCGGCTACACGGTGGCGTTCGGCCACTACACGATCCGCTGGCTCGACGGCCACGCGGCCCATCGCCTGGGCGGCGGCCCGCCCCCGACGAAGCCGCCGCGCTACGGCCGTGCCCGCGCTCGCCACGAGGCGAAGCTGTGGCTGCGGGCGGTGTTCGGGGGCGCCGTGGCTCTGGCGCTCCTTCAGCTCGCCGTCTGGTACGTCGGCGACTCCGGCGACGTCAGCTCCCTGCGGGCCTTCCAGTGGGTGGCGGTGCGCACGATCGGCATCTACGGCCTGATCGCCCTGTCCTACACGATCTGGCAGAGGAAGGCGCCCGCCGGGACCGAGGAGGAGCACCCGCTCACGACAAGGAAGGAGAGTGCCCGGTCATGAGCCAGGCGTCGAAGAACCTGCTGGAGGGGATCCTCACCTTTGCGATCGGCCTGCCTCTGTGGCTGTTCACCGGGGATGTGGAGACCCCGGTCGTCACCCTGACGAAGGTCGGCGTGGTCATGATGTGCGTCGGGGGCGCGCTCGTCCTGACGGGCCTCTACCAGACGGCGCGCACGTCGGCAGGGAACCGGTAGGGGCGCCTCAACGCTCCCCGCCCGGCACCCACAGCACGTCCCCGACCTCCTTGTTGGCGGAACGCGCGAGGATGAACAGCAGGTCAGACAGCCGGTTGAGGTAGGTGGCGGTGAGGGGGTTCATGGTGTCAGCGTGGACCTCCAGGGCCGCCCACGTCGACCGCTCCGCTCGTCGTACGACCGTGCACGCCTGGTGCAGCAGGGCCGCGCCGGGCGTGCCGCCGGGGAGGATGAAGGAGCGGAGCTTCTCCAGCTCGGCGAGGAAGCGGTCGCAGTCCGCCTCCAGCTTGTCGATGTAGAACTGCTCGACGCGCAGCGGTGGGAACTCCGGGTTCTCGACGACGGGCGTGGACAGATCGGCCCCGACGTCGAAGAGATCGTTCTCCACGCGGGTGAGGACCTTGACGAGTTCCTCGTCCAGCCCGCCGAGAGCGATCGCCGTACCGATCACCGCGTTCGCCTCATTGGCGTCGGCGTACGCCGCGATCCGCAGATCGGTCTTGGCGACCCGGCTCATGTCGCCGAGGGCGGTGGTGCCCTGGTCGCCGGTCCTGGTGTAGATGCGCGTCAGATTGACCATGTGACCAGCCTAGTTACGCTCCGGCCTTCCGGAACACTCGTGTGCCCACTGTCACGGCGAGCGCCGCGAAGCAGAGGGCCACGAGCACGCCGTGCAGCATGTTCGACGTCGCGTACGAGCCGAGGTACGCATCCCGCACCGCGTCGACCAGATAGCGCACCGGCATGAACCGCGAGAGCACGTCCAACCAGCCGGGCGCTAGAGCCATCGGCAGCATCAGTCCGGACAGCAGCATCGACGGCATGGTGATCGCGTTGATGACCGGACCGAACTCCATCGGAGTCTGCACCGTCATCGCGAACGCGCATGAGAGTGCGGCGAGCGACACGGAGAGCAGCGCCACGAAGGCGAAGCCGATGAGGACGCCGACGAGCGGTGCGCGCAGGCCCATCACCAGCGCCGTGAGCACCAGCAGCACGGACTGGAAGACGAAGAGCAGGGCGTCGCGCAGTACGCGTCCGAGCAGCAGGGCCAGTCGGCTGACCGGTGTCACCCGCATCCGCTCGATCACTCCGGTCTGCTTCTCGATGATGACCGAGAATCCGCTGAAGGAGGCGCCGAACAGGCCGAGTTGCAGTAACAGCCCGGGGACCAGCACCTGCCATGACGAGCCTTGCGAGCCCAGGGGCAGGTCGGTGAGCAGCGGTCCGAAGAAGAGCAGGTAGAGCAACGGCATGAGGATGCCGAAAAGCATCTGGAACTTGGAGCGCAGCGTCTGGCGGGCGTAGCGGCCGAAGACCAGCGCGGTGTCGTGCAGAAGCATGGGGGTCCTATACGGCTACGGGGGTGGAGTCGGCCGGGGCGGGTCCGCGGCCGGTGATGGCGAGGAAGGCGTCCTGAAGCGTGGCGTCGATCGATCCGGCGTACTTGAGCTTGAGTGCGCCCGGCGTGCCCTCGGCCACCACCGTTCCCTTGTCGACGATCACCAGCCGGTCCGCGAGCGCGTCAGCCTCGTCGAGGTAGTGCGTGGTCAGGAAGACCGTCGTGCCGTACTCGTCGCGCAGCCGCCGCACCAGGTCCCACAGATCGGCGCGGCTGCCGGGGTCGAGCCCGGTCGTCGGCTCGTCGAGGAAGATCACCTCGGGCCGGTGCATCAGGCCCATCGCGATGTCCAGCCGACGCCGCTGGCCGCCGGAGAGCGCCGCGCACTTGCGGTCCAGCAACTCGGTCAGGTCCAGGTCCTCAGCCAACTCCTCGGCGCGAGCGATCGCCTGAGGTTTCGTCAGGCGATACAGGCGCCCTTGGGTGACCAGTTCCTCGCGTACGGAGATGGTCGGGTCGACGCCTCCGGACTGGGCGACATAGCCGGTCTTCTCGCGCACCCGGCCGGGTTCGCGGACCAGGTCGCAGCCGGCGACCGTGGCCGCGCCCCCGGTGGGCGCGAGCAGCGTGGTGAGCATCCGGAGCGTGGTCGTCTTGCCGGCGCCGTTGGGCCCGAGGAAGCCGACGATCTCGCCCGGCTGGACGGTGAGGTCCACGCCTCGCACCGCCTCCACCGGGCCTTGTTTCGTCTGGAAGGTCCGGGCCAGCCCGGCCGTACTGATGATTGCCATGCGCCAAGAAAAACAGAGTCCCTGAAATTTTGCAACAACACCAAAAATTGGCTGGACCCAAGATTGGGCCAACCGCAGCGAAGCTACGATGGAGGCATGGCAGAGGGGCTCAGGGAGCGGAAGAAGCGCGAGACGAGGCAGCGGATCTCGGACATCGCCACGTCGCTGTTCGTGGAGCACGGCTTCGTGACCGTGACGATCGCGGACATCGCCGACAAGGCCGACGTCTCCGTGAACACCGTCTACAACTACTTCCCCGCCAAGGAGGACCTCTTCCTCGACCGCAGCAAGGACGTGGTCCACCGACTCTCGCGTTGGGTGCGCGGCCGTGACGTGGGGGAGTCGGCCGCTGCGGCCGTACTGCGCGAGCTGCGGGAGGAGGTCGAGACGGTCTCGCCGCGCGTCGGTCTCATGGAGGGCTACGAACAGTTCATGAGGGTCATCCATGAGGCGCCCACCCTGCGCTCCAGGCTGTGGAGCGTCCAGCAGGAGGTCCAGGAGAACTTGGAGGCGACCCTGCGCGAGGAAACCGGCGCCTCTGTCGACGACCCCATGCCCACGCTGATCGCCGGTCAGATCAACTGGCTGCACCAGACGGTGATGGGCGTCATCGGCAGCGAAATGGTCGCCGGGCGCAAACCGGGCGAAGTGTCCCGAGAGGTGCTCCTGCTCCTGGACGACATGGAGGACCTGTTGAGCGAGAAGGTCCTCAACTACGCCGTACGAGCGCCGGAATGACCCCTGCCGGTGTGATGTCCGTCCATCGAGACGTGACTCGCATTACTAACTAGTCACACAGCCGCTCACGAGCGCTAAGGTCCGCCGGAGAGGCAGATATAAGCAGCGTGTTAAGTGGGTTAGGGGAGTCGGACTGTGGCGCGGAAGCTTGCCGTCATCGGAGCCGGACTGATGGGTTCCGGTATTGCCCAGGTATCCGCACAGGCCGGCTGGGACGTCGTCCTACGGGATGTCACCGATGAGGCGCTGACGCGTGGTACGGACGGCATCAAGGCGTCGTACGAGAAGTTCGTGAGCAAGGGGAAGCTGGACACCGGTGCGGCCGAGGAGGCCTTGGGGCGTATCACCGCGACCACCGATCTCGACGCGGTCGCCGACGCCGACATCGTCGTCGAGGCCGTCTTCGAGAAGCTGGACGTCAAGCACGAGATCTTCCGTGCGCTCGACAAGCTGGTGAGGGACGAGGCCGTACTCGCGTCCAACACCTCCGCCATCCCGATCACCAAGATCGCGGCGGCCACCGAGCGCCCGGAGCGGGTCGTCGGCGTCCACTTCTTCTCACCGGTCCCGATGATGCAGCTGTGCGAGCTGGTCCGCGGCTACAAGACGAGCGACGAAACGCTCGCCGCCGCACGGGAGTTCGCCGAGTCCGTCGGCAAGACCTGCATCGTCGTCAACCGCGATGTCGCCGGTTTCGTGACCACCCGTCTCATCTCGGCGCTCGTCGTCGAGGCGGCGAAGCTGTACGAGTCGGGCGTGGCCAGTGCCGAGGACATCGATGTCGCCTGCAAGCTGGGCTTCGGTCATGCGATGGGGCCGCTGGCCACCGCCGACCTGACGGGCGTGGACATCCTGATGCACGCGACGAGCAACATATACACGGAGACGCAGGACGAGAAGTTCGCGCCTCCGGAACTGATGCGCCGGATGGTCGACGCCGGTGATATCGGGCGCAAGAGCGGGCAGGGCTTTTACACGTACTGACCTTCTGTCGTCCCTGCAGTGATCACCCTTAGGGGTGGTTTCGGTATCGGTTCGCTTACAGACGGCAACTTCTGCCCCGCTACGGCAGTCAGTCCTGGCACAAACACAGGACACGGAAGAGCACGAAAGACGCTGAACACGAAACGCACTCTCGGGGAGCGCATATGCACATCAGGGGCGACCACGCCGAGCTGGCCGTCGGGGGCCGCCTCGACGTCGTCAGCGCGGCGGACGCCCGTACGGTCCTGCACTCGGCCGTCGACGACGGAGCCGGCGACCTGGTGCTCGACCTGTCAGAGCTGGACTCCTGGGACGCCACCGGACTCGGTGTCATCATGGGGGCCCACCGGCGGGCGGGGAGGTGTGGCCGGAGGCTTGTGCTGCGCGGCGTTCCGCCGCAGATGCAACGCCTGTTGGTGGCGACCCGGCTGCACCGGATCCTGGCGATCGAGGGCGGCATCGGAGTCGAGTCGCTGCCCCGGGTGTGAGCCGGACCGCCGCCGTCAGAAGGAACGTACCGCCGCTCACTCGAGAACCGGCTTTCGCAAGAAACCGGACCGCCGTCTCCTGCATGAAAAGCACAGCGAACACAATCCTCATGAAGCTGTGACGTCTCGGACGGCGCCGTACCCCGTCTGTTCGTAGATACTGTGCGAAGGTTTAGGGTTCGGCTGCCCGCTATACCCTCACCAACCCGTAAGCGGGCACCGGACCAGAAGCGACAGCGCAGTGTGCAGCAGGCCGGGGGGCTCGGCACACAACGCTTTTGGGGGGCTTGGACCTATGGACCCGACGAACAACCGAGGACCCGAAGAGCACGGCCGTGACGACGACGTCCGGACGCCTCGACAGCGCCCGCCGCGTGATCCGCTCACGCAGGCGCTCGCACCGGGAAACGGCCAGAACACGCCGGCACTGGCGCGCACCGTCCAGCTGGTGTCCGGCGACTACCTGCTCACCGTCAATCCCGTCGACGGCAGCGAGATAGAGCTCTGCCCGCCGGGCGAGCGGCCGGGCAGACCGGTGAAGTTCACACCCGCCGAGCGCGCCGAGCTGGCGCGCGCCTCGCGGCCGCCCGTACCACCGGGGCCCTCGCTGCCCAGGATGCCGCTCCTGGAGCGTGAGGAGGAGCGTGAGCGGCTTGTGCGCCTGCTTGCGCGCGGGCGCTCCGTACGGCTCACCGGGCCGTCGGGATCGGGCCGTACGGCGCTTCTGGAGGCTGTCGCCGACGACTGTGCGGATCTCGCCCCCGACGGCGTCGTACGCCTCAGCGGCTACCGCCGCACGGTCGGCGATCTGCTGCACCATCTCTTCGCGGCCGTCTACAGCGCGCCGTTGTACCGGCCGGAGCCGGACGAACTGCTCGCGCTCGTCCGGGAGATCGGCGCGGTCGTCGTCCTCGACGACATCGAGTTCGGCGGCGGCGCGCTCGACGAGTTGCTCGACGCGACGCCTGAGTGCGCCTTCCTGATCTCCGCGACGCCCGAAGTCGCCGCGCCGTCCACCGACTCACTCCTCGAAGAGGTGTTCCTCGGCGGGCTCGGCCGGGCCGGCGGGCTCGAACTGCTCGAGCGTGCCGTGGGCCGCGTACTGACCGAGGACGAGGCGAACTGGGCGGGCGACCTCTGGTTCGAGTCCGAGGGACGGCCGCTGCGCTTCGTGCAGGCCGGTGCGCTGCTGCGGCAGCGCGACCAGCTGCGCGCCGACCCGAACGCCTTCGACGAGTACGGCTACTACGAGGACGCGCCCGTGGACGCGCCCTTCGACGCCGAGGACCTCCAGGACGTACCGCTGCCCTCGCTCGCCGACGGCGCCGCGCCCGCCGCGCTGCTCGCCTCCCGGCTCAGCGAATCGGCGCGCGCCACGCTGCGGTTCGCCGTCGCGCTGGGCGGCGAGGTGCCGCACCAGGCGCATCTGCCCGCCCTTGTCGGGGACACGCACGCGGACGCCGCGCTCGCGGAGCTGGTCGGCTGCGCGCTCGTCACGCCGGTCGGCTCGCACTACCGGCTCGCGGCGGGCGTGCACACCCAACTGGCGGGCGACGGGTACGTCTCCGACGCGCATGAGCGGGCGCAGACCGCCGCCCGGCACTACGCCTGGTGGGCCGGGCATCCTTCGGTCACCCCGGAGAGGGTCGCCGCCGAGGCGGACGCCGTGCTCGCGGCGCTCACCGGGCTCGTGTCGGTGGCCGAGCCGCCGCTGGAGGGCGAGGAGGAGAGCGCCGCCGTAGCGCTGGCCCGTGCGGTCGCGCCCGCGTTCGCCGCGAGCCTCGACTGGGGTTCCTGGGAGCGCACGCTGCGGGCGGGCGCCGAGGTGGCCAGGGTCGCCGGTGAGGTCTCCGAACAGGCCTACTTCCACCATGAGTTGGGGATACTGGCGCTCTGCGGCGGACAGTACGACCGGTCCCGCGCCGAGCTGGAGGCCTCCGTCGGGCTGCGCGGCGCCGTCGCGGACAAGCGCGGTAGCACCGCCGGCCGCCGCGCCCTCGCGCTGGTCGACGACCGTACGGGTGTCACTCCGGCGGCCGGGTTCGGGGCGACGACGGGCGAAGAAGTGTCCGACGCCCGGTACGAGGAGTCGGCGTCGCCCCCTGGTGGCGTACCGGCTACGTTTGCGTCGGTCTCGCCGCCCACTCCGCCTCAGCTTGCGACGGTGATCACGCGTCGGACCGGACCTCCGGCTTCGCACCGGCCCAGCGGCGTCAAGCGGCTGGTGAACGGCACCAAGCGCAATCTGGTGGCCGCGGGCGCGGGCGCGATGCTCGTCGCCGTGCTCGGCACGGTGGTGACGCTCGGCGCCACCTCGGACGGCGAGAACCCTCCCCCGTCGGAGAGGGTCGGCGTCAACCCCTCGGCCAGTCCGGGTGACAACGGCGGCGGGCTCGGCGCGGAGCAGCCGGTGAAGGACGACGACTCCGACTCCACGAGCCGTCCGACGGCACCGGACCCGGGCGAGGACGGCATCGTGGGGACCGCGGACGATCCGACGCCGACGCCGAGCAAGAAGCCGTCGGAAGACGATCCGACCGGGACGAAGGACCCGGACGATCCGACCAAGTCGCCGTCGAAGCCGCCCACGAGCAAGCCGCCGGCGGACGACCCGACGCCGAAGCCGCCGGACGATCCAACGCCGACGCCGCCGGACGATCCCACACCCACGCCGCCGGACGACCCGACGCCGACGCCGCCGGACGACCCGACGACTCCGCCGACCGTCGATCCACCGGACGACCCCACGCCGCCGGACAACTCGGCCAGCGGCCCGGCGCCCAGCACACCGGTGTCCAGCCCGCCCGAGACCACCGCGAGCGCTCCGGCGGAGAGCGACGAGCCGCCGGGCGGCGATCTGACGACGGTGATCTGACGCCGGGGATCTGACAAAAGCCGCGTACGACACGGCAGTTGTACGAACGGTAGTTGTACGTCACGGCAGAGGGCCGGGTCCGCTCGATACGGACCCGGCCCTCTGCCGTCGTAACCCTCAGAACGTCCCGGCTGTCAGAACAACCGAAGCTTGTCGTCCTCGATGCCCCGCAGCGCGTCGTAGTCGAGGACCGTGCAGCCGATGCCGCGGTCGGTCGCGAGGACGCGGGCCTGCGGCTTGATCTCCTGGGCCGCGAAGATGCCGCGTACCGGCGCGAGATGCGGGTCGCGGTTCAACAGCTCCAGATAGCGCGTGAGTTGCTCCACGCCGTCGATCTCGCCGCGTCGCTTGATCTCCACGGCGACGGTCTGGCCCTCGGCGTCCCGGCAGAGGATGTCGACCGGGCCGATGGCCGTCATGTACTCGCGGCGGATCAGCGAATAGCCCTCGCCGAGGGTCTCGATGCGGTCGGCGAGCAGTTCCTGGAGGTGTGCTTCCACGCCATCCTTGATCAGGCCGGGGTCCACGCCCAGTTCATGCGAGGAGTCGTGGAGGACCTCCTCCATCGTGATGATGAGCTTCTCGCCCGCCTTGTTCGTGACGGTCCAGACGCCCTTCTCGTCTCCGTCCCCCTCTTTCAACGTGCAGGGCGGAGACATCCAGTTGAGGGGCTTGTAGGCCCGGTCGTCCGCATGGATCGAGACGCTTCCGTCCGCCTTCACCAGGATCAGGCGGGGTGCCGACGGGAGATGGGCGGTGAGCCGGCCGGCGTAGTCGACGGAGCAGCGGGCAATGACGAGACGCATGGTCGGCAACGCTACTCGACGGGCGCTGGTGAACGCGATTCGCCCATCGTCAACGCCTCTTGCCAATGGCACATGCTGTTTGGAAGTGGCCGGTTGTGTGCGCATTGGTGCCCTGCTGTGTTCCAGATGTCCTGGTGCGATCAAGAACAGTTGCCTACCGTATGAACGGGAGGTCGTGGTGCGCGTACGCAGCGTGTCCGTTGTCAGGTTGTCCGTTGTCGCGGTCTCCCGCCCTGTCCGTCAACCCCCTCTGTCGGGAGGGGGTGCGAGAGGAGAACCCATGTCGCTGGACGTCTCACCGGCCCTACTCGAACAGGCCGAGCGAGGCGAGGTCGACGAAGCGGAATTCGTCGACTGCGTCCGGACTTCCCTGCCTTACGCATGGGAGATGATCAGCTCCCTGGTGGCCCAACTGAAGGTCGACGGCGGAAACTTCGCCGACAACCAGACGCCGCCGCCGGACGAGCAGGCACGGGGCCAGTTGCTGCGAGCGCTCGCGAGTGACGCGATACGCGGCGCTCTGCAGCGGCACTTCGGAGTACGGCTGGCCTTCCAGAACTGCCATCGGGTGGCGGTGTTCCCGCTGGACGCGTCGGTTGACGACACGCTGGCCCGCTTCACCTCGGTGCGCAGCCAACTGCTGAACCAGTCCCCGGAGTTCCGGGACTGCTGAGGCAGCGACGCCGCAGGCTTGCCGCCCCGTACGCGGGAGGTGCATTTTTTGCACGGGGCGGCAAGCTCCCCGCGAGGCGGGCGCGTTGAGCCCCGTCCGCCGCCGACCGGCCCGGGCACACGAGCAGCCGTACCCTTCCCGGCGCCAGCCCTTCACCGCAGTCGTGGCAGCACCTCCGCCCCCAGCCGCCGTACGTTCTCCTCCGTCGCCGCCAGATCGCCCGAGCCCTCCACCAGGAGTGCGAAGCGGGTGATGCCCGTACGCTCCGAGGTCGCCGCCAGCCGGTCGGCGCACAGCCGGGGCGTGCCCACCGGGTGCAGACCGCAGAGCAGTTCGGTGTACGCCAGCGGGTCCCGCATCGACCGGGCGCGGCCGTCCACCGTCACATGGGCCTCAAGACCCTGCTTCAGCCAGCCCGGCATCGCCTTGACGAGCGTCTCGACCGCGTCGGCACGGCGGTCCGCTATCTGCGCGATGCCGGCCGAGACATGCGCCGCGCCCGCGATCTCCTCGGGGGAGCGGCCCGCGGCCCTGGCGTGCGAACGCCACAGTGCGACCATCTCCGCCTTCTCCTCGTCGCCGACATGCATCCCGAGCAGCATCGACAGACCGCGCTCGGCGGCCAGCCGGACACTCGCCGGCGAGGTGCAGGCGACGACGACCTCCGGACCCTCGGCGCCCGTCAGATCCTCCGACGGCCTTGGTACGACCGGGACTTCACGGAAGCTGAAGCGCTCGCTCGCGCTGGAGACGGAGGGTTCACGCAGCCAGCGCACCAGCAGATCGAGTGATTCCGGGAACCCCTTCTCGTACGCCTCGAGACCCGATCCGAAGACCTCCAGGTCGACCCAGGGGCCACCGCGCCCCACGCCCAGCATGAAGCGTCCGCCGGACGTCACATGCAGCAGCGCGGCCTGCTCGCCGAGCGTCACGGGGTGCGTGTTGGGGAGTACGCTGACCGCCGTGCCGACGCGGATACGGCGGGTGCGGCCGAGCAGCAGCGCGGCGAGCGTGACGGCCGACGGGCACGTCCCGTACGGCACGAAGTGGTGCTCGGCCAGCCAGACCGCGTCGAGCCCGGCCTCCTCGGCGACCTCCGCCGACCGCACCGCGCGATGCAGTGCCTCTCCGTGGCCCTGTCCCGGGAACTGGGCTGCCAGTACAAAACTTCCTACGCGCATCGCACTCCTGTCCTCCTTGGCGCCGAGGCGGCTCCTCAACCGCATAACCGTCTGACACGTGCCAAAGAAACGGCTTGGCGGGGAGATTGGCGGATTGTCTGCAGAATGGGCCGGTCACGCCGGGAGGTTGAGCCGGTCACGCCGGAGTCTGTGGGGGCTTTGTGGTACGTGTACCCATGGCTGGGCCGCGTAGGCTGGATGCGACCCATGCTCCCTGCATAGCCCGTGAGGTGTCCTGTGTCCCCGCGCCGCAATCGTCCCAAGGGCGCCCCCAGCGCGTCCGCGGACCAGAGCGACCGGTCCGACCGCTACGGCGGCTGGCAGACCTCGGAGAGCTGGCAGGGCGAGGCATGGAGCGTACGCCACGTGGCGGGCGCGAGTGCCGAGGGCAAGACCTACCGGTGCCCGGGCTGCGCGCAGTTGATCCCCTCGGCGGTCCCGCACGTGGTTGCCTGGCCGGAGCACGCGGGCGTGGACGACCGCCGCCACTGGCACAAGGCCTGCTGGAACGCGAAGGACCGCCGCACCACTCGGGTGCAGCGGTCCCGCAACGCGCCACGTTTCTAAGGCCTCTTGGGCCTGCTCATACGGCTCAGACGTCGCGCTTCTCCAGGAGGAGGAAGGCGCCGGCGAACGCGGCGGCCGTCAGGCCCAGCATGATCCACAGCGGGTCCCAGCCGGACGGGCCGGAGGAGCCGAGTTCCGCACTGTAGAAGACACCGAGCTGGCTCGGGATCGAGTAGTTGAGCAGGAACTCCTGCACGTCCTTCAGCGCCTGCGCGAACATGAAGATCGCGATGACCAGCGGTGCGAGGAACAAGCCGAGCATGATGGTGATGCCGCCCGCCGAGTGCCGGATCAGCGAGCCCATCAGCAGCGCCAGCAGTCCGAACAGCGCGAGGAAGAGGCTGACGCCGACCGTCGCTTTGATCCACTCCTCGCTGGTCGGGTCCGCGGCGTTGCTGTCGCCGAGGATCGCCACCTGAAGGAAGGCGACGAGCGCGGTCGCCACGAGCGTGACCGTGAAGGCGAGCACGAAGAACACGATGGCCTTCGCGGCCAGCACCCGGCCGCGGCTCGGGCACGCGGTCATCGTGGTCCGGATCATTCCCGTGCCGTACTCGGAGGCGGTGGTCAGCACGCCGAGCGTGATGATGCAGACACTGCCGAGCATCACCCCGAACAGGCCGAGGCCCAGCGGGGACTCACCCTCCAGGTTCATGTCCGCGGAGGCGGCGATGATGGCGAAGAGCAGGCCCAGACCGATCACGAGAAGGACGAAGGCACCCAGGGTCCAGATCGTCGAGCGGACAGACTTGATCTTCGTCCACTCCGAGGCGATGGCATGCCCCAGGTGCGTACGCGTGATGGGAATCGGCGAGGTGTACGAAGGGCCGGGCGCCGCCTGCCAGTTGGGCGCGGCCTGCTGCTGCATCTGCTGCTGCGTCTGTGGCTGGGGCGTACTCATCGGGCGTCCTCGGGCTTGGTCATGTCAGGAGCGGCGGGCTGCGCGGGAGCGGCCTGGGCGTACGGGTTGGGCTCGCCGGGGCCGCCGGGCGCGGCCGGCGCCCCGTACGGGCCCGCGGGCTGCCCCTGCGGCATCGCGAACGGCTGGCCGCCCTGCTGGGGCGGCGGCGGGGCGTACCAGCCCGGCTGGCCCTGCCCGGGCACCGGCATCTGCGGCGGCGGCATGGCACCCGGCGGCATCTGCTGCTGGAGGCCCGCACGCTGGTCGTCGGTCGAGCGGTAGTCGACGGCGCCCTGCGTCATCCGCATGTACGCCTCCTCCAGCGAAGCCTGGTGCGGGGACAGCTCCCACAGGCGTACGTCATGGCCGTGCGCGAGGTCGCTGATGCGGGGCAGCGGCAGGCCCATCACCCGCAGCGCACCGTCCTGCTCTGGCAGCACCTGGCCGCCCGCCTCGGTCAGCGCCGCCGTCAGCTTCTCGCGCTGCTGCGGCTCGGCATCGGGAGTCCGTACGCGCGCGAAGTCCGCGGAGTTGGCCGAGATGAACTCCTTGATGTTCATGTCGGCGAGCAACTGGCCGCGGCCGATCACGATGAGGTGGTCGGCGGTCACCGCCATCTCGCTCATCAGGTGCGAGGACACGAAGACCGTACGGCCTTCCGCCGCAAGGGACTTCATGAGGTTGCGCACCCACAGGATGCCCTCGGGGTCGAGTCCGTTGACCGGCTCGTCGAAGAGCAGCACCTGAGGGTCGCCGAGCAGCGCGGCGGCGATGCCGAGGCGCTGGCCCATGCCGAGCGAGAAGCCCTTGGAGCGCTTCTTCGCCACGTCCTGAAGGCCCACGACCCCGAGGACCTCGTCCACGCGGCGGGCCGGGATGCCGGACAGCTGCGCCAGGCACAGCAGGTGGTTACGCGCGTGCCGGCCGCCGTGCACGGCCTTGGCGTCGAGCAGCGCGCCGACCTGGCGGGGGGCGTTGGGCAGCCTCCGGTAGGGATAGCCGCCGATCGTCACCTGCCCCGCGGTGGGGTTGTCCAGGCCGAGGATCATCCGCATCGTGGTCGACTTGCCCGAGCCGTTGGGCCCGAGAAAGCCGGTGACGGCACCTGGCCTCACCTGGAAGGAAAGGTTGTACACGGCCGTCTTCGCGCCATAGCGCTTAGTCAGGCCGACTGCCTCGATCATTCTCCGCACCCATCGACAGGTCAGTGTGTCGGGACGCATGCCCCCGTAAGGCTTAGGAGGATAACGGGCGGCTGACGGTTCCCACCAAGTCCGGGTAAAACACAAGGCCCCCTGCGCTGGAAAGCAGGGGGCCAGTGAGCGCCCTTTTCAGGCCTTTTCAGGGGTGCGGGGCACTGCGCGACCAGCCAAATCGGACCCGCAGTGTCCCCACAAACCGAACTTACCGAGACTGCTGAGCCGGAACCCCACGAGAGATCGGCTCGTCCTGCTCCGGCGTGCCCGCGGCAGCGACAGCCGCCCCGGTGAGCGTCGCGAGCATCTCGCGCACGTTCGTCAGCTGAGCGTTGATCGAGTCGCGGCGGTTCGTGAGCGCCGCAAGCTCGCGCTCGGATTCCGACCGGATCCGGTCCGCCTTGGCGTTCGCGTCGGCCACGATGTCCTCGGCCTGCCGCTGAGCCGTCTCGACGGTCTGCCGGGCCCGGCGCTCCGCGTCCGTACGCAGCTTCTCCGCCTCCAGGCGCAGCTGCTCCGCGCGGTGCTCGATCTCCGCGAGGCGCTTCTCGGCCTTGGCCTGACGCGAGGCCAGGTCGCGCTCGGACTGCTCGCGGCGCTTGGCGAGGTTCGTCTCGAAGTCGGCGGCGGCCTGCGCGGCCTTGGCGCGGGTCTCCTCGAAGAGGGCGTCGGCCTCCTCGCGCTTGGACGCCGCGTCCTTCTGCGCCTCGGCGCGCAGCTGAGAGGCGTCGCTCTTGGCCTTCTCGACGATCCGGACGCCCTCGTCCTCCGCCTTGGCCTTGCGGTCGGCGGAGAACGCCTCGGCGTCGTTACGCACCTGCTGGGCGGCGGACTCGGCGAGCTCGCGGTGCTGCTCGGCCGCGCGACGGGCCTCCTCGCGCAGATCCTTCGCCTCCTCCTCGGCGAGGCGGAGGATCTTCTCGACGCGCGCGCCGAGACCCGCGTACGACGGCTCGGCGTCGTTCACCTGAGCCTGGGCGTTCTGCGTCTCGAGGTGGAGTTCCTCGATGCGCTTTTCCAGGGCGGTGATACGGGCCAGAGCGCTGTCACGGTCGGAGACGAGCTTCGAGATGCGTTCGTCCACCTGAGCGCGGTCGTACCCACGCCGCACAAGCTCGAAGCCGTAGGGGGAAGTGTCGCTCATGGGGTTCCTGTCGAATGAGACCGGTGAGGTGATAGGTGGAATCCTAGGGGTCAAGGCGGCGCGTCATCGAGCAGAAGACAGACTTGGTATGGAGAATGACGCCCTTTTTGATGGCTAACGGTCCGCAGCGCGCCCAGGACACGGTGTCACAGGCCTCGAGCGAGTACGAAACCAGCCGTTTTGGCTAGCTTTCCGAGGACTTGCCACCCGAACGGGTCGCACCGGCCGCCGCGCCCGCCTTGACGCCCGAGTCCTTGCCGCTCGCGGGGGCCTCGAAAGACTCCAACGCCTCGAGGACGTCCTGGACACGGGAGATCTCCGCGTTGATGTCCTCGCGGCGGCGGACCAGCACCTCCAGCTCGCGCTTGCCCTCCTCGACCATCCGCTTCGCATCGCGCTCGGCGTCGGAGCGGATCTGCTCGGCCTCGGCGATGAGCGCGGACTTCTTCTGCTCGGCCTCTTTCAGGAGCCCCTCGGCCTTGCGCACGGCGGCGATACGGACCTTGCCCGCCTCGGAGTTGGCCTCCGAGAGCGTGTCCTTGGCCTCCGCCTCCGCTTCCTTCAGCTGGTCCTCCGCGGCCTTCACGAGCGCGTCGCACCGCTCACCCGCCGACCGCATCGCCTCGGCGGACTCACGGCGGGCCCGCTCGTGCAGCTCCTCGATCTCGCCGGTGATCCGGTCGCGCAGCTCCTCCGCCCGCTCCCGGATGGCCGTGGCGTCCCGGCGCGCGCCGACCAGCAGCTCGTCCGCGTCCGTACGGGCCCGCTCCACATACGAGTTGCCCTCGACGGTCGCCTCGGAGACCAGCCGCTCCGCTTCGTTGCGGGCCGCGCCGACCATCGTGTCGGCCTGCGTCTCGGCGTCCGCCGTCGTCTTCTGCGCGGACCGCCGGGCCTCGGAGGTCAGCTTCTCCGCCTCGGCCGTCGACTCCCGGATGAGCTTGTCGGCCTGCTCGGCCGCCTCGGAACGCCGCTTGTTGGCGTCCTTGCGGGCCTCGTCCATCAGGCGGTCGGCCTCCTCGCGCGCCTCCGCCCTGACCCGCTCCGCCTCCGCCTCCGTCTCGGCCTTGAGCCGCTGCGCCTCGCCGCGCACCCGCTCGGCGTGCTGCCGCGCGGAACCGACCGTCTCGGCGGCCTCGGCGCGCAGCCGCTCGGCGTCGCCCGTCGCGTCCGAGATCAGCTTCTCGGCCTTCGCCACGGACTCGGCGCGAACCCGCTCGGCCTCCGTGTTCGTCTCCGAATGGAGCCGCTCCGCCTCGTTGCGTGCCTCGCCGATGAGGTTGTCGGCCTGTGTCGCGGCGTCGGAGCGGAGCCGGTTCGCGTCCTCCCTGGCCTCCGAGCGGAGCCGGTCGGACTCGGCGATCGCCTCCGAAACCGTGCGCTCCGCAAGGGACTTGGCGGCCTCCGCCTCCTCCCGCGCCTCCCGCTTGAGACGGTTGCCGTCCTCGGCGGCCCGCTCCCGCTCCGCGTAGGCGTCGGCGCGGACCCGGTCCGCCTCCTCCTGCGCCTCCGTGCGCGTACGCTCCGCCACGTGCTCGGCGGCGCTGCGCAGGCCCGCGATCTCGTCCTGCGCCTGCTCGTGCATCCCGGCCACGGAGTCCCGTACCTGCTGCGCGGTCTGCTCGGCGGCGGACACCATCTCGGTGGCGCGCCGGTCGGCCTCCTCGACCAGCCGCAGGGCCTCGGCCTGGGCCTCCTCCACGCGGTTGCGCGCCGAGGCCAGCAGCTCCTCGCTCTGCTCGCGGGCCCGCTCCCGCTCCTGGTCGGCCTCCTCGCGCGCGGTCCCGAGGATCTGCTCGGCCTCGCGGCGGCGCCGGGTGGCCTCCTCCTGGGCGACGGCCAGCGTCTCGGCACCCTCGGCCGCCAGCCGCTCGGCGGCGGCCTGCGCCTCCGCCCGGACCCGGTTGGCCGAGTCCTGGGCCTCCGACTTCAGCCGCTCGGACTCGGCGGAGGCCTCCGAACGCAGTCGTACGGCGATGGCCTCGCCCTCGGCCCGCGAGGCGGAGGCATCGGAGGCGGCCTCGTGGCGCAGCCGCTCGGCCTCCGCCTCGGCCTGTGCCTGGAGCGTACGGAGCCGCTCGGCGGCCTCGTGGCGCAGCCGGTCCGCCTCCTCGACGGCCTCGCGGCGGATCCGCTCCGCCTCCGCGCGGGCGTCGGTCAGGGCCTCCTCGGCGGCGGCCAGACGCGCCTCGGCCTCCGTGCGCAGCCGGGTCAGCTCTTCGGAGGCCTCGGCCTGCCGGGCGGCGACGGCGCGCTCGGCCTCCTCGCGCAGCTCCAGCGCGGCCCGCTCGGCCTCTTCCTTGATGGTCTCGGACAGCTCGACGGCCTCCGCGCGATTGCGCTCGGCCTCGTCGCGGGTGCGCTGCAGGGTCTCCTCGGCCTGGCGGCGCAGCGTCGTGGCGCGCTCGATGGCCTCGGTGCGGACCTTCTGGCTCTCCGTCGTCGCGTTCGAGCGCAGCTCGTCGGCGTCGGCCTTCGCCTTGGCGAGCAGCTCCTCGGCGGTCTTGGCCGCCTCCTCGATCTGCTGGACGGCCTCACGGCGGGCCTCGGCGCGGATCCGCTCGCCCTCGCCGACCGCGTCGGCCCGCAGGCTCTCGGCCTCGCCGCGCAGCCGGCGCGCTTCCTCCTGCAGCTCGACCGTCTTGGCGCGGTACTCCTTGGTGTCGTCCTTCGCCGCGCCCTTGAGCCCCTCGGCGATGTCGTGTGCCTCGGCCCGCAGCCGGTCCGCCTCGGCCTCGGCCTCGCGGCGGATCCGCTCGGCCTCCTCGGTGGCCGCTTTGGTCGTCTGCTTGGCTTCCTCCGACGCCTTGTTCAGGACGTCCTCAGCCGTACGGGCGGCCGACGACAGCTGCGAGGCGGTCTCCTCCGCGGTGGCGCTACGAGCCGTCTCGGCGGCCTCCGCGAGGATCTTCTCCGCCTCCGCGCGGGCGTCGGCGACGACCTGCTCGGCGTCCGCCTTGGTGGTCTCCGCCTCCTTGGTGGCCTCGCTGACCAGCCGGGCGACCTGCTCCTTCGCCGTACGCGTGCGCTGCTCGTTGGTGGACTCGGCGCTGGCCAGGGCCTTGGCCGCGGCCTCCTTCGCCTCCGCGAGGACCTTGTCGGCCTCTGCCTGCGCCTCGCGCAGCTTCCCCTCGGCCTCCGTCATGCGCTGCTCGGCGGCCCGGCTCAGCTCGGTGGCCTGGCGGCGGGCCGACTCCGACTCGTTCGTCGTGGAGCTGCGCAGCTGCTCGGCGTGGTCGGTGGCCTCCTGCGCCTGCGTGGACGCGGCGTTCAGCAGCCGCTCGGCGTCCGTGCGGGCCCGGCGCAGCAGCGCCTCGGCCTCCGCGCGGGCGGCCTCGGCATCGGCCTCCAGACGCTGCCGGGCCTCCGTGGAGATACGTTCGGCCTCGGTGCGAGCCGCGGCCAGGGCCTGCTCGGCCTCGGCACGGGACTCGTCCAGGAGCCGGCGGGCCTGCTGCTCACTGCGGGCGCGCAGCTGCTCGGCCCAGGCGACGTTGTCGTTGACGTGCGACTCGACGGTCTGCCGGCGCTCGGCCAGCTCCTGGTCGAGCTTCTGGCGCCGGGCCACCGCCTCGGAGTGCAGCTCGGACTGGAGGCGGGCGGCCTGCTCGGCGTGCTCCTGGAGGATCCGCTGAGTTTGCGCGCGGGCCTGGCTCAGCTCCCGCTCCGCGTCCACCCGCAGCTGGTCGGCCTGGATCTGCGCGTTACGCAGCATCTGCTCGGCCTGGTAGCCGATGTCGGCGCTGTCGAAGGCAGGACGGGACGCCAGATTGCGGCGCGCCTCGTGCAGCTTGGCGCGCAGCACCTCGACCTGATAGCCGAGGTCCTCGGCATGCTGGACGGCCTTCTCCCGCTCGGTCTTCAGCCGTTCCATCTCGGCCTCGAACCGAGAGAGGTGGTCGACGTCAGCCGCCGGCTCTCGCTCCTGGCGTTCGTAGCCCCGCACTGCGCGGTCCCATCCGTCCCCTGGTCGCAAGTCTCTCCAAACGAGCTCCGTCCATCCGCCGAACGGGGCCCCCGGGGAATGGTGTCAGATCAACGGCGGAGCATGGGCTGCTGCCCCGACGCTCGTCCCCCGAAACCCGGACCCCGGCCCGCGGCCGCCCTCCCGGAGCGACGACCGCGACCAACCCTACCGGGCCCGATCGACCCGGGTGCCTGGCCAACCGGCTTTTCCGGCCGGGGGATCCGGGGTCCGAGGCACAGTGGCCGACGGAAAGTCCCCAGACCATGCAGTACGGACATCAGTGCCCGGACGACTCAACGGCCGCCTCACCAGTGGACTCCTTGGGCGCGGACGTCACCAGTTCGGTCAGTACGCCGTGGCAGTCCTTGGGGTGCAGGAAGGTGATGCGGGACCCCATCGTGCCCCTGCGAGGCTCGTCATAGAGCACGCGTACGCCCTTGTCCCCGATGCCGGCCGCGTCCGCGTCGACGTCCGGTGTGCCGAAGGCGATGTGATGCACGCCCTCACCGTTCTTGGCCAGCCATTTCGCGACGGTGGAGTCCTCGCGGGTCGGCTCGAGGAGCTGGAGGTAGGTGGCGCCGCCGTCGGAGGTCTCGTTGATCTTGAGCATGGCCTCGCGTACGCCCTGCTCTTCGTTGATCTCGGAGTGGAAGACCTCGAAGCCGTACGTGGCACGGTAGAACTCGACGGTCTTGTCCAGGTCGAAACAGGCGATCCCGATGTGGTCGATTCGCGTCAGCATGGTGTTAGTGCAGCGCGCCCCACGCGGTTACGCAACGTGCGCGCGATCACACGCCCCGCCGGATGACGGGTGGCCTACCGCTCAGTACATTTTAGTAAACCCTCGTTCACTCCTCAGCTGTGCAAGCTGGAAGGGGATCGCTCCTCATGACTGGAACGAACAGCACCACCTCCGTGATCGTCGCGGGTGCCCGCACCCCGATGGGACGGCTGCTCGGCTCCCTGAAGTCCTTCTCGGGAGCCGACCTCGGTGGATTCGCGATCAAGGCCGCCCTGGACCGTGCGGGGATCAGTGGCGATCAGGTGCAGTACGTGATCATGGGCCAGGTTCTACAGGCCGGGGCGGGGCAGATCCCGGCGCGGCAGGCCGCGGTCAAGGCCGGCATCCCGATGAACGTCCCGGCGCTCACCGTCAACAAGGTCTGCCTCTCGGGCCTGGACGCGATCGCGCTCGCGGACCAGCTGATCCGGGCCGGCGAGTTCGACGTCATCGTGGCCGGCGGCCAGGAGTCCATGACGAACGCGCCCCATCTGCTGCCGAAGTCCCGCGAGGGCTTCAAGTACGGCGCGATCGAGATGCTCGACGCGATGGCGCACGACGGCCTGACCGACGCCTTCGAGAACATCGCCATGGGCGAGTCGACCGAAAAGCACAACACCCGCCTCGGCATCGCCCGTCCGGAACAGGACGAGATCGCCGCCCTCTCGCATCAGCGGGCTGCCGCCGCCCAGAAGAACGGCGTTTACGACGCCGAGATCACCCCCGTCGAGATTCCGCAGCGCAAGGGCGACCCCGTCGTCTTCAGCAAGGACGAGGGCATCCGCGGCGAGACGACCGCCGAGTCGCTGGGCAAGCTGCGGCCCGCGTTCACCAAGGACGGGACGATCACGGCCGGTTCGGCCTCGCAGATCTCCGACGGCGCGGCGGCCGTCGTCGTCATGAGCAAGGCCAAGGCGCAGGAGCTGGGCCTCGAGTGGATCGCGGAGATCGGCGCCCACGGGAACGTGGCCGGCCCCGACAACTCCCTCCAGTCCCAGCCCTCGAACGCCATCCAGCACGCCCTGAAGAAGGAGGGCATGGATGTCTCGGCTCTCGACCTCATCGAGATCAACGAGGCCTTCGCGGCCGTCGCGGTCCAGTCAATGAAGGACCTCGGGGTGTCCACGGAAAAGGTGAATGTCAACGGCGGCGCGATCGCCCTGGGCCACCCGATCGGCATGTCCGGCGCCCGTCTCGTACTCCACCTCGCCCTGGAGCTGAAGCGGCGCGGCGGCGGCGTGGGTGCGGCGGCCCTGTGCGGCGGCGGCGGCCAGGGTGACGCGCTGATCGTGCGGGTACCCAAGGGCTGAGCAGTCTTTACGCCTCTACTCGCTACTCGGATTGGAGCTGTTGATGCAGGACGTCCCCACACTGGTGGCCCAGGCCAGGGAAGGCCGGCCGCGGGCCGTGGCCCGGCTGATCTCCCTGGTGGAGGGGGCGTCCGAACAGCTCCGCGAGGTCATGGCGGCGCTGGCCCCGCTCGCCGGGAACGCGTACGTCGTCGGGCTCACGGGTTCGCCGGGCGTGGGCAAGTCCACGTCCACGTCCGCGCTCGTGACCGCGTACCGGCGGCAGGGCAAGCGGGTCGGCGTCCTCGCCGTCGACCCGTCCTCACCGTTCTCCGGCGGCGCGCTGCTCGGCGACCGCGTACGGATGTCCGAGCACGCCTCCGACTCCGGCGTCTACATCCGCTCCATGGCCACCCGCGGCCACCTCGGCGGACTCGCCTGGGCGGCGCCCCAGGCCATCCGCGTACTGGACGCGGCGGGCTGCGACGTGGTCCTGGTCGAGACGGTGGGCGTGGGCCAGTCCGAGGTCGAGATAGCCTCCGAGGCCGATACGTCGGTCGTGCTCCTGGCCCCCGGGATGGGCGACGGAATCCAGGCGGCGAAGGCCGGAATCCTGGAGATCGGCGACGTATACGTCGTCAACAAGGCCGACCGCGACGGCGCCGACGCCACGGCCCGCGAACTGAACCACATGCTCGGCCTGGGCGAGTCCCGCGCTCCCGGCGACTGGCGCCCTCCGATCGTCAAGACGGTCGCCGCGCGTGGCGAGGGCATCGACGAGGTCGTCGAGGCCCTGGAGAAGCACCGCGCCTGGATGGAAGAGCGAGGCGTCCTTGCCGAACGCCGCCTCGCCCGCGCCGCACACGAGGTCGAGACGATCGCGGTCACGGCCCTCCGCGAGCGCATCGGGGACCTGCACGGCGACCGCCGCCTCGGCGCTCTCGCTGAGAGGATCGTGGCGGGGGAGCTCGACCCGTACCGGGCGGCGGACGAGCTGGTGGCGGGGATTACGGAGGGCTGAGGGGCATCCTCAGGGGCGGCGTGCACAAGTCGCGGCCTTCCGCGCCGCGTGCGAGCCTGAGTTCCTGATGGTGGTCATCTCGGCAGGGGGGACCGGAAGGAGCCCGCCACGTGACCGTGCCCCCCGCCCCCGTGTCGCCTGTCCGTCTCGAAGCGTCGCTCGATCCCCGGCTGTCCCGATGGCTGTGGCTGGTGAAGTGGCTGCTCGCCATCCCGCACTACATCGTGCTGTTCTTCCTGGGGATCGCGTTCGTGCTGGTGACGATCGTCGCGTTCTTCGCCATCCTGTTCACCGCCCGGTACCCGCGGTCCCTCTTCGACTTCAACGTCGGCGTGATGCGCTGGAACTGGCGCGTGACCTACTACGCCCACACAGCACTCGGCACGGACCGGTACCCGCCGTTCACCCTCGCGGATGTACCCGACTATCCGGCGCATTTCGACGTCGCCTACCCCGAGCGACTCTCCCGCGGGCTGGTCCTGGTGAAGTGGTGGCTGCTGGCGATCCCGCAGTACATCGTCGTCGGGTTCTTCGCCGGCGGCTGGGGCTCGGGGGAGCACGGCTGGCGGGGCGGTGGCCTGATGCCGTTCCTGTCCCTGGTCGCGGTGGTCATCCTCGCGTTCACCGCCCGCTACCCGGGGCACCTCTACGACTTCCTGCTCGGCCTGGCCCGCTGGGTTGCCCGCGTGATGGCCTACGCCGCGCTGATGACCGACCAGTACCCGCCGTTCCGGCTCGACATGGGCGGGCAGCACCCGCCGTCGGCGAAGATCCCGGCGCCCGACTTGAGCAAGTGACGGGACGCCTCAGGCGGACAGATGCCGTTCGACCGTCTCCACCTTGGATGTGAGGCCGTCGGTCACGCCGGGCCGGATGTCCGCCTTGAGGACGAGCGAGACACGCGGCGCGCGTTCCTCGACCACCGCGACGGCGCGCTTGACGACGTCCATGACCTCGTCCCACTCGCCTTCCACGGAGGTGAACATCGCGTCGGTACGGTTCGGCAGCCCCGACTCGCGTACGACGCGCACCGCGTCGGCCACGTACTCGCCCACGTCGTCGCCGACGCCCAGCGGCGTCACGGAGAAGGCGACGATCATGCGTTGACGATCCCTTCCTGGCGGGCGCGCGACGCGATGACCGCGTTCTCGGCCTCGCGCTTCAGCTTGCGCTCGGCGACGAAGCCGCCGGCCGGGAGGACGGAGAGGATGAAGTACAGGGCCGCCGTCTTCAGGGACCACTTCGTACGGTTCCACGCGTCGGCCCAGAAGAGCACGTACAGGATGAACAGGACGCCGTGGATCATGCCCATCACGGGCACCGCGTTGAAGTCCGTGGTCCGCTTCAGCACCGAGCAGACGAGCAGCAGCAGGAACGAGATCGCCTCGGGGGCGGAGACCAGACGGAGGCGGCGGAGGGCGGAGGCGGTCTTGATGTCCACGAGTCACCTTCGATGGCAGTGGCGGTAGAGGGTCACGCTTTGTGGCGGTTTGTGAACGTACGCACAAGCGGCTCTCATTGTGGCATCCGGCCGGCACGGACCGGCGCGGGGGGCCGAACCGCGTTCAGGGGTTCGACCGGGAGTCGCGCACGGATCCCCCGGCGGTGCGATCAGGGTGTGTTCAGGGTCGGGATCATCCCGGAGGATCTGTCACCGGCCGCGTCCGACGGCTACCTTCACACCGTGGCGATGTTCCGACTCCAGGGCAGCAAGGTGCTGGCCGTCGACATGACCGGCGACGCCGTGAAGGCGAAGAACGGCTCGATGGTCGCGTACGACGGGCAGATGGACTTCAAGAAGATGAGCGGCGGCGGGGAGGGGATACGGGGGATGGTGACCCGGCGCCTCACCGGCGAGCAGATGACGCTGATGGAGGTGAAGGGGCACGGGACCTGCTGGTTCGCGGACCGGGCCAGCGAGATCAACCTCGTGACCCTCCAGGGCGACAAGCTCTTCGTCGAGTCGAGCAATCTGCTCGCGACGGACTCGGGGCTGCGCACGGGCACGTCCTTCACGGGCATGCGCGGCGCCTCGCAGGGCAACGGGCTGTTCACGACGACCATCGAGGGCCACGGCCAGGCGGCGATCATGTCCGACGGTCCCGCGGTGGTGCTGCGGGTCAGCTCGCAGTACCCGCTGACGGTCGATCCCGGGGCGTACATCGCGCACCAGGGCAATCTGCGGCAGTCGTTCCAGTCGGGTGTGACGTTCCGCACGTTCATGGGTGAGGGCGGCGGCGAGGCCTTCCAGATCCGCTTCGAGGGCGACGGGCTCGTGTACGTACAGCCCAGCGAGCGCAACACGATCGCAGGGGAGGTCTGATGCCGTTCCGCGAGGTCAACTCGAAGGTGATCGAGGCCACGGTCGCGCCGGGGCAGCGGCTGTTCAGCCAGCGCGGCGCGATGCTCGCGTACAAGGGCGAGGTCTCCTTCACCCCGAACATGCAGGGCGGCCAGGGCGGGGTCATGTCGATGATCGGCCGCCGTGCCGCGGGCGAGGCGGCGCCGCTGATGACGGTGGAGGGCTCGGGCACAGTCCTGTTCGGGCACGGCGGCCACCACATCGAAGTGATCAACCTCACAGGCGACACCTTGTACGTGGAGGCGGACCGGCTGCTCGCCTTCGACGGGACGCTGGAGCAGGGGACGATGTTCATGGGCTCGCAGGGCGGGGTCATGGGCATGGTGCGCGGACAGGTCACCGGCCAGGGGCTGTTCACGACCACCCTCAAGGGTCACGGCGCGGTGGCCGTCATGGCGCACGGCGGGATCATCGAGGTGCCGATCACTCCCCAGCGCGCCGTCCACGTCGACCCGCAGGCGTACGTGGCGCATCACGGCGACGTACGCAACAAGCTGTCCACCGCGCTCGGCTGGCGCGACATGGTGGGCCGCGGCTCGGGCGAGGCCTTCCAACTCGAGCTGAGCGGCAACGGCGCGGTGTTCGTCCAGGCCTCGGAGGAGAAGCTGTGACCGCCTACCCGGGGACGGGCCCCGTGATCCACGACCCGATGACGCTGCCCTCGGACGACAACGTCAACAACTACACCTTCTGCGTGGAACTCAAGGGAAGCGAGTGGTTCCTGCAGAAGGGCAAGATGATCGCCTACTACGGCTCGATGGAGTTCAACGGCATCGGGCACGGCCGCCTCGACCGTCTCGTACGTACGTCGTTCCATTCGCCATTGCACGCCACCGACTGGGTGGTGGCTTCCGGCTCGGGCAAGATGCTGCTCGCTGACCGGGCCTTCGACGTGAATTCGTACGATCTGGAGGAGGGCAACCTGACCATTCGCTCAGGCAACCTCCTAGCTTTTCAGCCAAGTCTCGCGCTCAAGCAGTCGATCGTGCCGGGCTTTCTGACGCTCATCGGGACGGGGAAGTTCGTGGCCGCCTCGAACGGTCCGGTGGTGTTCATGGAGCCGCCGATCCGGGTCGATCCGCAGGCCCTGGTCGGCTGGGCGGACTGCCCCTCGCCGTGCCACCACTACGACCACGGCTACATGACGGGCCTGATGGGCGGTCTACGTGCGCTTACGGGCATGGGCGGGGCCTCCGGAGAGGAGCATCAGTTCGAGTTCGTGGGCGCCGGCACGGTGTTGCTGCAGTCCAGCGAGACGCTGATGGCCGAGCAGGCCACGGGGCTCACTCCGAACGAGCCGGGGGTACCCGGTGGGGGCGGGGCGTCAGGTGGGCAGCCGTCCGGATCACCGCGCCTTCCCGGACAGCTGGGAGATCTCCAGCGTCGCTTCGGGCTGTGAGCGGTAGTCTGCGGAGTGTGACATCGAACGCGTGCGCACCGGCACATAAATAAAACCCTCATCAGTTCACCTTTCAACATCTTAGGTAGAATCCATTTATGGAGACCGAGACGGCCACGCCCTGGCTGACCGATGCGGAGCAGTGCGCCTGGCGCACCCACCTGGAGGTCAACAGGTTGTTGACGTACCAGCTCGAAAGGGACCTCCAGCCGTTCGGCCTGACAATGAACGACTACGAGATCCTGGTGAACCTCTCGGAATCGGAGGGCCACCGGATGCGGATGAGCGATCTCGCGTCCGCCACCCTCCAGTCCAAGAGCCGCCTCTCGCACCAGATCACGCGCATGGAGAACGCGGACCTGGTCCGGCGGGAGAACTGCGAGTCCGACCGCCGTGGGCTGTATGCCGTGCTCACGGAGCACGGCATGGAGACGATGAAGAAGGTCGCGCCACACCATGTGGCGTCTGTGCGGCGGCACTTCATCGACCTCATCCCGCCGGAGGAACTGGAAGCGCTCCACAAGTCCCTGATGCCGGTCGCGGGGCATCTGCGGGGGCAGCGGGGCCGTCCGTGACAGCGAGGAACTAGCACAGGGGCAGGCGGAGTTCGAAACGAACTCCGCCTGTCGGTTCCTCGGGGACCGTGAGTGTCCGTGAACCGTGAGTGTCCGCCGTGCCGTACGGCGGACGTACGGATCCCACGACGCGCCTCATCTCGCCTCCAGGCGGTAACCGGCCCCCCGTACGGTCCGGATCAGCGAGGCGCCGAGTTTGCGGCGCAGGGTGCTGATGTACACCTCGACGATGTTGGGGTCGCCCTCGTAGGCGAAGTCCCAGACGTGCTCCAGGATCTCGGACTTGGAGACGACTTCGCCGGCCCGCACGACGAGTTGCTCGAGGACCGAGAACTCCTTTGCGGTGAGGGCGATTTCTTCCTCCTCGCCCCGGAGGACGCGCCGAGCGGCGGTGTCGACCCTGAACTCACCGATCACATGCACGGGGGACGCGCCCGCGGATCCGCGCCGCCGGAGCAGCGCCTTCACGCGGGCCACCAGGACGACGTACGAGAACGGCTTGGTGAGGTAGTCGTCGGCGCCCGTGTCGAGGCCCTCCGCCTCGTCGTACTCCCCGTCCTTGGCGGTGAGCATGAGGATGGGCACGTCGTGACCGGCGGCGCGCAGGGCGGCACACACCCGGTACCCGTTCATGCCGGGCAGCATGATGTCGAGGATGACGAGGTCGTACGAGCCCTCGCCGGCCTGGTGCAGCCCCTCCCGGCCGTCATGGACGACGTCCACGGCGAAGCCCTCGGCTGTCAGGCCCTTGGCGAGGGACAGGGCGAGCCGCTTTTCGTCTTCCACGATCAACAGGCGCATGGGGTTCAGCTTCGCAGGGCGAACCTGAAGTGGTCTTCAGGATGCTTCAGCTTCGCTTCAGCGTGCCTCCAGCAGATTGGTTCACGTCGAAACACGGCGCAGCAGACCAACTCGGGAGGAACCCCCATGAAGCGCAACATCGTCATCGCTACCATCGCCGCCGCGGCCCTCGTGGGAGGCGGCACGGCGACGGCACTCGCGGTCACGAGCCACGGCGGGGCGGCGACGACGAAGCCGTCGAGCGTGCGGCCGGCCGATGACGGCCGCGACGATGACGGCCGCGACGACGACGGCCGCGACGATGACGCCGGCGAGACCGATGCCCGTGACGATGGCGTCGGCGACACCGACGACCGTGACGGTGACGCCGACGCCCGTGACGCCGACGACGGCCAGGCCGATGACGGCCGGACCGACGACGACGCGGTCCAGGGCACGTCCGGCAAGGTCACGGCGGTCGAGGCCATCAGCTCCGCCCTCCGCCACACGCCCGGCACCGCGGTCTCGGCCGACCTGGACGCCGAGGACGACGGCGGCCCGGCGGTCTGGGACGTCGACATCCTCGCCAAGGGCAGCACCTGGCACAGCGTCCAGATCGACCCGGCGACCGGCAAGGTCCTCGGCTCGCACGTCGAGCACGAGGACGGCAACGACACCGCGCAGGTCCGCGCCGCCCTGAAGGGCTCGTCCGTCTCCGCCGAGGAGGCCGCGAAGGCCGCTGCCGCGAAGGGCACGGTCACGTCGGTCGACCTGGACGAGGACGGCAAGTCCAAGGCCTGGGACGCCGAGACGCGCGCCTCGGGCGGCGCGGAGCGCGAGTGGAACGTCGACCTGAAGACGGCCCAGGTGACGGCGGACAAGTCCGCGGACCAGGACTCGGCCGACGACGACGCGAACGACGCTGAGGAAGACGGCTCGGCCGGCTGAGGGGATTCGCCCCCGCCGCCCCTACCCGTCCCATCCCTGGGGCCCCGGTCCTCAAACGCCGGACGGGCTGATTTTCAGCCCGTCCGGCGTTTGAGGACGAGGCCGTTCAGGCCGATGGGGTCTGGGGCGCAGCCCCAGCGGGGTCCAGGGGCGGAGCCCCTTGGTATGGGACGGGTA
>NZ_JAAKZX010000528.1 GCF_011045025.1 Streptomyces ureilyticus | reverse complement strand
GGCGTGCCCGCAGTCAACGCCCGCAGCCCGGCCAGCAGCTCATCCCGGTCCCCGCCGGCACCCAGCACCACCGCCCGGTGCTCCAACACCGACCGCGCCGACGCCAACGACCACCCCACATCCACCGGACTCAGCTGCGGGTGCGTCTCCGCGAACTCCGCCAGCCGCCCCGCCTGCGCCACCAAAGCCCCAGCACTACGCCCCGATATCACCCACGGCACCACCACACCCGGGACAGGCTCCTCCCGGCCCTCGGCCTCGGTCTGCGGGGCTTCCTCGACGATCACGTGCGCATTCGTCCCGCTGATGCCGAACGACGACACCCCCGCCCGACGCGGCCGGTCCTCCACCCGCGGCCACTGCCGCGCCTCGGTCAGCAACTCCACCGCACCCGCCGACCAGTCCACATGCGGCGACGCCTCCCCCACATGCAACGTCCGCGGCAACACCCCCTGCCGCAACGCCAACACCATCTTGATCACACCCGCCACACCCGCCGCCGCCTGCGTATGCGCGATATTCGACTTCACCGACCCCAGCCACAACGGCCGATC
>NZ_JAAKZX010000527.1 GCF_011045025.1 Streptomyces ureilyticus | reverse complement strand
CCACCCTCATCTCGAGACACACGCACCGCTTTCGACCAAGAGGACTGACAGCCCGCCGTTCGACACTGGCACTGCGGCCCCATACCGCAATAGCCGCCGTCCACCCAGGCCCTCACGGGCCACGGAAAGAACGGCGGCTACTGTGTCCTCAGTGGATGAGGATGTCACCCCATCCACCTTCAGGGAAAGACGCTTTCAGGTTGAGTTCACGATTCCCAAGGGAATCGCGAAGGGATGCCCCTGACCGCCGAACTGAAATCGAGCGATCACAACCCGGCTCCAGAGGGATCAGCCCATCCCTTCACACCTACAGCAGCCCGAGCTCAACCGGGATTGAGGCCGTGGCGGTGTTGGAGTTGGTGTTGGCGTTCTCGTTGTTGCTGACGTTGGCGTTCTCGATGGTGATGGAGGGCCCGTCGCCGCCCCCGTAGCCGCCTTCGGAGGCGCTGGCAGCCGCAGCGGAACCAGCAAGGAGGGCCACCGCCACGAGGGCCGAGGCAGCACCGCGCTTCATGGTCTTGCGCATTTGGTATCTCCGTTCTGTTTCTTCCCCGT
>NZ_JAAKZX010000526.1 GCF_011045025.1 Streptomyces ureilyticus | reverse complement strand
TGGGGGCGCGGGTTTTCGCCCCGCCGCCCCTGCCCGTCCCGTCCTCGGGGCGTTGCCCCGAACCCCACCCGGGGCTCCGCCCCTGGACCCCGCTGGGGCTGCGCCCCAGACCCCCATCGGCCTGAACGGCCTCGTCCTCAAACTCCCCCAGCTACCGCTGGGAGGTGCCCCCAGACGGGCTGATTGATGCCGGCTTGCGCTGACAGGGCTTGGCCGCGCGCCCCGCCGGACCCTCGGGCCATGGACACGCCAAAGCAGCCGTCGAGCGATGGGTGCGCCAAAGGAGCCCTCGGGTGATGGCCCCGCCAGAACAGCCCCTCGGGCGATTGCCGCGAGTCAGCCTCTCCGGCCATCGCCGCGCAAGATCAGCCACTCCGGCGACTGCCGCTGAAGCAGCCCTTGCGGCGATGGCCGCTCCAAATCAGCTTCTCCGGCGACTGCCGGGCAAGATCAGCCCCCCCCCCGGCGATGGCCCAGCTAAATCAGCCCCTTGGGGGCACCTCCCAGCGGTAGCTGGGGGAGTTTGAGGAGCGGGGGTCCGGGGGCTGGCCCCCGAATC
>NZ_JAAKZX010000525.1 GCF_011045025.1 Streptomyces ureilyticus | reverse complement strand
GATCAGCGCGCCACTGCCGACGCCGACCCTCCGGAACATCGCTGGTCTTCAAACTCCAGTCCGCCGTGGCCACGTCGCACACCTCCGAGATCAAAGTGTTGCGACGACCAGTTGAATCCACCCTGCGATCCGCGGTCCGCATGGAAGATCACTCCGGTGACGTTGCCGCCGCGGGTCGCGACCGCAGCCTGGAGCGCGTCGATGACGAGTTCGGCGCGCATGTGTGGGGCCATGGACCAGCCGAGCACCCGGCGGGATCGGATGTCCAGGACGCAGGCGAGGTAGAGCCACGTAGCGCCGACCTGCACGTATGTGATGTCTCCGCACCACTTCTCGTCCAGGGCGCGGGCGGTGAAGTCCCGCTGGAGCAAGTCCGGCGCCGGATCTCCCGCTCGAGCTGCCATTCCTTCTCCGCCTTGGCCAGCCGGGCGTTCTCAGCCCGCAACCGGACCAGCTCGTCCGCGGCATCCGCCGGCGCGCCGGCCGGCGCTGGACGGCCGTCGGCGTCACGCACCCAGGTCCGCAGCGTCTCGGGGTTGACGTTCAGATCGGCCGCGACGTCCCTG
>NZ_JAAKZX010000524.1 GCF_011045025.1 Streptomyces ureilyticus | reverse complement strand
CTTGCCGAACTGACGAGGGCTCAGCCCGGTGAACGGGGCTATCCAGGACGGCTCCGACGCCGTGATCACACCAGACACGACAAGATCATCTCACCCGTGACCAGCACTTACGGGACAGCCCTTAGCTGGTCAGGGCGGGTTGACGTGGTTTCAGATTCACTTGTTCGGCCGCTGCCTGGTCGGCGTAGTGCTTCTCCTCGAACTCGATGGGGCTGAGATAGCCGAGTCGTTTCTGGATGCGGCGGGGATTGTAAAAGCCGTCGATGTACTCGAAGAGCGCGAGATTCACCTCGGCCCTGGTCGCGAAGACGCGACCGCGGATGCACTCGGTCTTGATCAGCATCCACAGGTTCTCCGCCAGGGCATTGTCGAAGGAGTCGCCGACCGAGCCCATGGACGCCTGAACTCCTGCTCTGACCAGGCGTGTTGTGAGCTTGATGGACGTGTATTGGGCGAGTTCAACCAGTCGTTGCAACACCGGGCTGTTGCAGCGAGCGTAGCTGCTCTTCGAAGACCTCGGCGGGTGTCCGCCAGCCGAGGGTCTTGCGGGGCCGGTTGTTGATCGCCATGGCGACG
>NZ_JAAKZX010000523.1 GCF_011045025.1 Streptomyces ureilyticus | reverse complement strand
GGCGTGCCCGCAGTCAACGCCCGCAGCCCGGCCAGCAGCTCATCCCGGTCCCCGCCGGCACCCAGCACCACCGCCCGGTGCTCCAACACCGACCGCGCCGACGCCAACGACCACCCCACATCCACCGCATCCAGCTCCGGCCGGGCCTGGACGTACTCCGCCAGCCGCCCCGCCTGCGCCACCAAAGCCCCAGCACTACGCCCCGACACAACCCACGGCACCACCACACCCGGGACCGGCTCCCCCCGACCCTCCGCCACAACCTCAGCCTCAGCCTGCGGGGCCTCCTCGACGATCACATGCGCATTCGTCCCGCTGATCCCGAACGACGACACCCCCGCCCGACGCGGCCGGTCCCCCGTCCGCGGCCACTCCCGCGCCTCGGTCAGCAACTCCACCGCACCCGCCGACCAGTCCACATGCGGCGACGCCTCCCCCACATGCAACGTCCGCGGCAACACCCCATGCCGCAACGCCAACACCATCTTGATCACACCCGCCACACCCGCCGCCGCCTGCGTATGCGCGATATTCGACTTCACCGACCCCAGCCACAACGGCCGATCCACCGGCCGGTCCTGCCCATACGTCGCCAGCAAC
>NZ_JAAKZX010000522.1 GCF_011045025.1 Streptomyces ureilyticus | reverse complement strand
CGCCGGCGGTCAACGGCGCCCACGGGCTCGTCTTCCTCGTCCCCGACGTCGCCCATGTCACGACGGCCACGGAGCCCCAGGCAGTGGACCTGGAATCCACAGGTGTGGACGGAGAGAACCGCGACCCGGGCGAGGGCGACAAGGCGTACATCCGCCACCGTCTGATCTCCAAGCAGCCCCTGCTCGACGTGAACGGCGACGGCCACCTCGACGTGATCGCCGCCTCCGGCAACCGACGCTCCGAGGACGGTTCCGAGACCCGACGTACAACGGGTTTCTGGGTCTTCCCGGGCTCCCCGGAGGGCTTGGACACCGAGGCCTCACGGCACATCACGGAGGAGGATCTGGACCTTGGGTGAACGCAAAGGCGCCTGACCGGGACTCTCCCGGTCAGACGCCTTTCGTACGAACCGCTCAGGGCAGGGGCCCTGCTCGTGGGTTACCGCGCCGCGTAGCCGAAGCGGGTGGCGACCGAGGGGAGGCCGCCCTGGCCGGGCCGGTAGGAGGTGACCGCGGCGACCGCGCCGCCGGCGGTCACGTTGGACATCGGCAGGGCGTGAAGGGCGCCGGTGCCCGGGCCATACGGCATGCCGACGTACAGGT
>NZ_JAAKZX010000521.1 GCF_011045025.1 Streptomyces ureilyticus | reverse complement strand
GGGTGGCGGTGCTCGTCGGGGGCGGGGCCTTGTTGGTGGGCGTGTCGCTGGCCTGGGACGGGGCGTCGGCGCGGGCCTCGTTCCTGGAGCTCACCGAAGCGTGGTCGGGGCGTTTCGCCGTACTCCTGCTGGCGCTGGCCCTGTTGCCGAACGCGGCGGTGTGGGGCGCGGCCTACGCCCTCGGGCCGGGCTTTGCTCTCGGGGCCGGGCACGTGACGGGTCCCTTGTCCTCGTCGGCCGCGCCGCTGCTGCCGCGCTTTCCTCTGCTCGCTGCCTTGCCGGATGCGGGGGCGGGAACCCCGCTTCACTGGGTCGCGGTGGCGGTGCCGCTGGCCGCAGGGGTGGTGGTGGCGTGGTTCGCGGTGGACGTGGGTGCTCCGGCCGAGCGCGGTGAGGCCTTGTCGCGTGGGCGGATCGCCGGAACCGTGGTGCTCGCGGCGGTCCTGTGTGGGGTCGTTCTCGGGGTACTTGCCGGTGTGGCCGGTGGGCCGCTTGGGGTGGCCGCGCTGGCCGAGTTCGGGCCCGTCTTGCAAGAAACGGGACCTGTCGGCCGGGACGGTGCCGTCCTCCGGCTTGGTCAGCGAGGCGACTCCGTCCCGTGCACACGCGTAGAC
>NZ_JAAKZX010000520.1 GCF_011045025.1 Streptomyces ureilyticus | reverse complement strand
CGGGCTGTTGCAGCGAGCGTAGCTGCTCTTCGAAGACCTCGGCGGGTGTCCGCCAGCCGAGGGTCTTGCGGGGCCGGTTGTTGATCGCCATGGCGACGGCTTCGAGGTCCGTGGACGACCACCGGGAGAGATCGGTGCCCTTCGGGAAGTACTGACGCAGCAGCCCGTTCGTGTTCTCGTTCGTCGGTCGTTGCCAGGGCGAGTGGGGATCGGCGAAGAACACCTTCGTCCCGGTATCGAGGGCGAACTGGGCATGGCCGGAGAGTTCCTTCCCACGGTCCCAGGTGAGGGTTTTGCGTAGCTGCTCGGGCAGCTGCGTCATCGAGGCGGTGAGCGCCGCGTTCATCGCGATCGCGCCATAGCCCCCGAGTGAGGGGCCGTTCTTCACGGGCGGATTCTCGCCCCAGCCCTCGAGCCGGGGCAGGTGCACCAGGAGCGTGGAGCGGCTGCTGCGCTCGACGAGCGTGCCGATCGCGGATCGGCCCGTTCCGATGATCAAATCGCCTTCCCAGTGTCCGGGGACCGCGCGGTCTGCGGCCTCGGCGGGGCGTTCGCTGAGGACGACGTCCGCGGTGACATGCCCCTGCGGTTTGTTCTGTGACCGTGCACGGGGAG
>NZ_JAAKZX010000051.1 GCF_011045025.1 Streptomyces ureilyticus | reverse complement strand
CCCCCGCGCAAGAAACCCGCCCCTACGCCGGAGGCGCCCCGTACGGCCCCTGCGCATACGCATCCGGCTCAGGATCCCGCGGCCCGAACAACGCCGTCAGCCCCAGATGACCCACCAGCGCCGCCAACGACCACGCCAGCAACGCCCCCTTCGCCCCAAGCTCCAGCGGCGCCGCAAAAGTGACCCCCCGGCCCACCTCCCGCGCATGGGCCGCCACATCCTGCGTAGGCCCGAGCCAGATCCCCAGCCGCCAGGCAAGCAACGAACCGAGCACACCCCCGACCGTGAGCGCGACAACGATCGGAATCCCTCCACGCCGCCGCAGCACGAACACGACCAGCGCACTCACCAGCCCGAACCCGAGCGCAAGCAGAATGAACGTCCCGTCCACCCCGATGGCCTGCTCCCCCTCCGTGTCCTTGAGATAGACCGCGGACGAGTCCGAGACCAGTGGCACCTCAGGCGCGAGCCACCACCACAGCACCCCGAGCAACACCCCACCGACCGCCATGGCGAGCGCGATGACAGCGGCCTCCCGCACTTCGGTCTTCATCCCGGGGCCGTCCTCCTGATAACCGACGGATCCGCCCGCACCAGCGGCGGCGTGCGGCGACGCCTGCCAGGCAGGGTGCGGCGACTGGTACTCCGGAGACTGCTGATCCGGGGACTGCTGATCCGCAGAGGGACGATGCGGCGGCTGGGGCGGAGTAAGCGGTGCGGTCACCCTGACATCGTGCCAGGCTCGCGTGTCAACCGCGTCATCGGACGGCAGCCCGACGATAGGCCCAGGTCGCGATGGCCAGCGAGACCACCCCGACCCCCGCGCACACGGCGAGGTCGAGCACGACGACCCCCCAGTCGGGATGCGCCTCGAAGGTCAGCCCGAAGGCTTCGACACCGTACGTGGACGGCAGCAGGTCCCGCGCGTACTGGACGACCGTGGGCAGCCGGTCCGCCGGCAGCACCCCGAGCAGCAGAGCCGCCGACATACCCAACTGCCCGAGCAACGTGGCGAGTTCGGGCCGCGGCGCCAGCAGCCCGAGCGCAGCTCCGAGCCCGGCGAGCGCCGCGCCCGCGAGCGGGATCACGGCGGCGAGGATCCACAGATGAGCCATCGGCAGGCCGAACAGCACGCACCCGAAGACGGCGGTGACCACGGTCCCCGGCACGGTGAAGGAGGCGTACGCGCCCGCCGCACCCAGCACCACCGCCGCCGGCGGCACCGGCAACGTCGCGTAATGATCGAGCCCGCCGCTCGCCCGCAGCTGCCCGAAGTACTGGGCGAGCAGGTTCAGCGCGACGAAGGCGACGACGAGCACCGACGAGCCCGCCACCACGGCCCGCGCCTCGCCTCCGCCGTCCACCACCCCGCGCATCAGGACCATGATCCCGATCGACTGGAAGGTGGCCACGAACAGCAGCGGAATCCGCGCGACCCGCGCCCGGGACAGCTGAGCCCGGTACACGGCGCACAGCGCGGGCCACAGCCGGGCACGCGGTCCGAGCTCGGCGGCTTGTTCCGCGACGGCGTCCTCGACGGGGAGGGCGCGGCCCGGCAGGACCTCGGCGGGTACGACACTCACGTCGAGCGGCTCCTGTTCGCTTCAGCTGTCGTCCTGTTCCGTACGGCCAGAGCGGCCCGAACACTCACGCTTTGACCAACCCCCGTACATTGCCGGCGCTCCCGCCCAGCGCCAGATACACGTCTTCGAGGCTCGGTGTGGCGAGCGTGAAGTCGTCCAGGGCGGCGAACGCGGCCCCGCCGGTGACGGCGGCGACGGCCGCGCGGGCCTCCTCGGGGGCCAGGCGCAGCGCCCAGCGGCGGCCGGACTCGACGGCACGGTCGCGCAGCGCGGCGACCTCGGGAACATCGAGGGGCGCGCGCTCCCGCCAGACGAGTTCGAGGCGCACCTCGCCCGCGACCTGCTCCTTCAGCCCGGAGGGAGTGTCGCAGGCGATGACACGGCCCTGGTCCATCACGGCGACACGGTCGAGAACCGTCTCGGCCTCGATGACGTTGTGGGTGACCAGCAGAACCGTCGTGCCGTTCTCGGCCCGGCGCCGGTCGACGGCGCCCCAGACGGCACGACGGGCGATCGGGTCCATGCCGGCGGTCGGCTCGTCGAGCACGAGCAGCGGACGCTCACCCACGAGCGCGGCGGCGAAGCAGGCGAGCCGTCGCTGCCCGCCCGACAGTTTCCGCAGCGGTCGTGAGGCGAGGGCGGCGAGGCCCAGCTCCTCGAGGACGGTGTCCCGCTCGGCCCGCGCGCTGCGCACGTCCAGCCCGCGCAGCCGCCCGGTGGTCTCCGCGGCGAGCGACACCGTCAGCTCGTCGAGCGCGGTGGACTCCTGTCCGAGGTACGCGAGGATCCGCGCCGCCCGCTCGGGATGGCGCACGATGTCGTGCCCGAGGATGTCGACGCTGCCGCGGTCGGGGCGCATCAGTCCGGTCAGCTGCCGTACGAGTGTGGACTTCCCGGCCCCGTTCGGCCCGAGCAGCCCGAAGATCTCGCCACGCCGGATATCGATCCGCACGCCGTCGGTGGCCCGCACCTCGGGTGTCCCGGGTGCCCCGCGCCGTCCACGCACCGCCGGATAGGTCTTGGTCAGATCCCGCACCGCGCACACGACATCCCCACCGTGCCCCTGCCGGGCTGCCTGTGCGGTGCGCGTACTCACGAGGCACGAGCCTACGGGGTCTCGGGTACCGATTTGCGCCGGGGGCACTGCCCGAGCCCCGTCAGGGGCGCGGGGCTGTGACATCTGCGGCTCCGCCGCGATGGGGGCCCCGCTCAAGCGAAGCCGAGAGTGGGGGGGGGAGCGACCAGCCACAACGAACCCGCAGCCGCCTACGAACAAAGCGCCCGAGCTACTAGGCGCTCGTCCCCGCGCGAGCGTGCTCCGCGCCCCATCAGGGGCGCGGGGCCGTGACGTATGCGGCTCCGCCGCGATGGGGTCCCCTCGCTCGAGCGAAGCCGAGAGTGGGGGAGCAACAAGCCCCCACCCGCCCGCGGGTTTGTCACCGTTCTCCCAGCGGAGCGCTCACGCACTCACTCCCCCGCGGGCGCGTGCTCCGCAGCCGTGCGCACATCGATCTCCCGCCAGAACCCCGCCCGGATCGCGTACCGATCATGCTCATCGATCTGGTCGTCCTTGTGCGCGAGCAGCCCGAACCGCGCCGCGTACCGCAGCAACTCCCCGTCGATCCGGTGCGGCACCCGCGGATACATCGTGGACAGCTTCTGCACATGCGCCGGGTCGGACAGCCGCCCCATCCAGCGCCGCGCGAACACCTGCCCGACCTCGTACGGATCCCCGCCCACCGTCGTGATGTCCTCCTCCCGGTCGGCCCACCGCTGCTCGGCCGTGGTGAGCTGCGCGAGCGTCGGCAGCGAGGCGGCGTCCGCGGACTCGGCGGCGCCGGGCCGGTCGACCCACCCCTTGTCGGACGACCACCGCAGCGTGGCGTTCGCGGGATGCTGGGTGGCCTGCGCACCGGGCGCGCGCAAGGCCGCCAGATCCTTCGGCGTCGGCACCCCCTTCGCGGCTGGCCCCCGCTCCTGCGTGCCGTTCTCACTCGGCGCCGGCTGCGGGTGCTGCGGCTCCCGCGCGCTCCGCTCGCTACCGGAGGGCAGCCCGGACTCGGGCAGCGGCGCGGAGAGGATCGCGGCGATCTCGGGCCGCGGCGCGGGCGGCGTCGCGCAGATCCCGCCGAACTCCTTGGCCCGTACGGCCTTGGTGATCCACGTCCGGTCCAGTACGCGGCGCTCATCGGCCTCCGCGACCAGGTCCTCGGACTGGTTGTAGTCGCCGTCGGCGGCCTGCACCGCCCACAGGTGAACAGCGACGCCGTGCTCCTTGGCGGCCATCATGCCCGGCAGCAGATCCCCGTCACCGGTCACCAGGACCACGTCGGAGCAGGCCCGGTTACGCGCCAGCTCCGTAAGCTCGGCGTGCATGGCGGCGTCGACGCCCTTCTGCGCCCACCGCCCGTCACTGCGGGTCAGCGCACCCAGACGTACGGTCACCCGAGGCATTACACGCAGCCTTCGGTGCTCGGGCTGCGGCACGCGGTCGGGGGCGCCGTCGAACCAGTAGATGCGCAACAAGGGCCGTTCCGTGTCGGACTCGGCGCGCTCGCGCAGCCCCTGGATCAGGGCGGCGTGGTCGACGGTGATCCGGGACCTCGAAGGCTCCCCGGCGAGAAGACTGGCGGCGGCCCCGAGCAGATACCCGGCGTCCACCAGGACGATGCAGCGGTCCACGCGATCCACCCTCTTTCCGGGAGGTTTGCTTCGGGCTTCCTTCGAGTCTGCCCGACTGCGCGGAGGTTAACGGCCGGAACTCGATCTTCGGCGTGGCGTATCCGAGGTTCACCCTCCGACAGGCCTTACTACGCACAGTAATTCTCTGACATGCGCGGCTTCTGCGCCTATGTGAATCTGATCCCGATCCTGACCCCTAGGCAATCCCAACAGGAGGCAGATCACCATGGCCAAGAACAAGAACCGCAAGCAGACCGGCCCGAAGCAGAGTGGCGCGCACGATCAAGCCCGGCGCGGAGCCGAGGAGTTGGCGCCGGCCGCCGAGCAGACCGAATCCGCGGCGAGCGCCGCCCAGTTCGCCTCCGGCGGCGGCAAGCGGCGGAAGAAGTTCGGCCACAACTAAGCGGCCTAGGGGCGGCACAGGGCGAGAGGGGCGCACCCGGATCGGGGCGCCCCTCGTCGTTTCCGTACGCCCTGTTGCGAAAGCGGTGTTGCGTACGCGCTGTTGCGTACGTCGTTTCCGTACGCGTCTGTTCAGCCGGCCAGGCAGGACGGGCCGAGCAGGACCTTCAAGTCCCCGAAGAGCGCCGGGTCCGGCTTCACGCGGTGGCGGTCGAGCCGTAGCACCGTCGTCTTGCGCGGGCCCTGGAGCTTGATGCGTACCTCGCTGTCGCCCTTGTGATGGCTGAGGATCTCGCCGAGGCGGCTGACCATGGGCGGGGTGACCTTCAGAGCCGGAATCGTCAGGATGACGGGGGCGTTGGTGCCCGCGTTCGACAGATCCGGGACCTGGAGCTCCATCGCGACGAGGCGGGGTACGTCCTCGCGCTTGTCGAGGCGTCCCTTGACGAACACCACGGCGTCCTCGACGAGCTGGGTGGACACCAGCTGGTAGGTGGCGGGGAAGAACATGCACTCCAGGGAGCCGGCCAGGTCCTCGACGGTGGCGATGGCCCAGGCGTTGCCCTGCTTGGTCATCTTCCGTTGCAGGCCGGAGATGATGCCGCCGATGGTGACGACCGCCCCGTCACCGAAGTCGCCGCCGGTGAGCTGGGCGATACCGGCGTCGGCCTTGTCGGACAGCACGTGTTCCAGGCCGAACAGCGGGTGGTCGGAAACGTACAGGCCGAGCATCTCCCGTTCCTGGGCGAGGAGGTAGGCCTTGTCCCACTCATCGTCGGTGAACGTGACGTCCATGCCGAAGCCGGGTTCGTCGGCGGCGTCGTCGCCCATGCCACCGAAGAGGTCGAACTGGCCCTCGGCCTCCTTGCGTTTGACCTGCACCACGTTGTCGATCATCGGCTCGAACTGGGCGGTCAGCCCCTTGCGGGTGTGCCCCATGGTGTCGAAGGCGCCGGCCTTGATCAGTGATTCGGTGGTGCGCTTGTTGCAGACGACGGCCTCGACCTTGTCGAGGTAGTCAGGGAAGGAGGCGTACTTTCCCTTGGCCTTGCGCGAGCGGATGATCGATTCGACGACGTTCGTGCCGACGTTACGGACGGCCGAGAGGCCGAAGAGGATCACGTCGTCGCCCTGCGCGGCGAAGTTGGACATCGACTCGTTGACGTTCGGCGGCAGCACCCGGATGCCCATGCGCCGGCACTCGTTGAGGTAGACGGCCGACTTGTCCTTGTCGTCCTTGACCGAGGTGAGCAGCGCGGCCATGTACTCGGCGGGGTAGTTCGCCTTCAGATACGCCGTCCAGTACGAGACGAGTCCGTACGCGGCGGAGTGGGCCTTGTTGAACGCGTAGCCGGCGAAGGGGACCAGCACGTCCCACAGTGCCTGGATCGCCTCGTCGCTGTAGCCGTTCTTGCGGGCGCCCGCCTGGAAGAGGACGAAGTTCTTCGCCAGCTCGTCGGGCTTCTTCTTGCCCATCACACGGCGCAGGATGTCGGCCTCGCCGAGCGAATACCCGGCGATGATCTGGGCGGCCTTCTGCACCTGCTCCTGGTAGACGATCAGGCCGTAGGTGACGGCGAGCACCTCTTCGAGGGGCTCCTCCAGCTCCTTGTGGATCGGTGTGATCTCCTGGCGGCCGTTCTTGCGCTCCGCGTAGTTGATGTGCGAGTTCATGCCCATCGGGCCCGGCCGGTAGAGGGCCGAGACGGCGGAGATGTCCTCGAAGTTGTCGGGCTGCATCTGGCGGAGCAGCGAACGCATCGGGCCGCCGTCGAACTGGAAGACGCCGAGAGTGTCACCGCGGCAGAGCAGTTCGAAGGTCTTGGGATCGTCCAGCGAAAGGGAGAGCATCTCCAAGTCGATGCCCTTGTTGGCCTTCACCATCTTGATGGCGTCGTCCATGATCGTGAGGTTGCGCAGGCCCAGGAAGTCCATCTTCAGCAGGCCGAGCGACTCGCACTGTGGGTAGTCCCACTGGGTGATGGTCACCCCGTCGGTGTGCCGCACCCAGATCGGGGCGTGGTCGACGATGGGCTCGCTGGACATGATCACGCCGGCCGCGTGCACACCCATCTGCCGGACGAGTCCCTCGACGCCCTTGGCGGTGTCGATGACCTTCTTCACGTCCGGTTCGTTCTCGTACATCCCGCGGATCTCGCCGGCCTCGCTGTAGCGGGGGTGCGAGGGATCGGTGATGCCGTTCAGGTCGATGCCCTTGCCGAGCACGTCGGCGGGCATCGCCTTGGTGAGCCGGTCGCCCATCGCGTACGGATAGCCCAGTACGCGCGCGGAGTCCTTGATCGCGTTCTTCGCCTTGATCTTGCCGTACGTGCCGATCATGGCGACCTTGTCGGCCCCGTACTTCTCCGTCACATACCGGATCACCTCCACGCGCCTGCGCTCGTCGAAGTCGATGTCGACATCGGGCATGGAGACACGCTCGGGGTTGAGGAACCGCTCGAAGATCAGACCGTGCGGGATCGGGTCGAGGTCGGTGATGCCCATGGCGTACGCGACGATCGAGCCGGCCGCGGAGCCTCGGCCGGGACCGACCGCGATGCCCTGCTCCTTGGCCCACATGATGAAGTCGGCGACCACCAGGAAGTACCCCGGGAACCCCATCTGGATGATGACGTCCATCTCGTACTCGGCCTGCTTCTGGCGGTCCTCGGGGACACCGCCGGGGAAGCGGCGCTCCATGCCCCGGCGCACCTCCTCCTGGAACCAGGTGACCTCGGTGAAGCCCTCGGGGATCTCGAATTTCGGCATGAGGTTCTTGGCCTCGAACATGCCGGTGGTGTCGATCTGCTCGGCCACCAGCAGCGTGTTCGCACACCCCTGCTGCCAGGCGTCCGAGGAGTCGATGGCGTACATCTCGTCGGTGGACTTCAGGTAGTAGCCGGTGCCGTCGAACTTGAACCGGTCCGGATCCGAGACGTTCTTGCCGGTCTGGATGCACAGCAGCGCGTCGTGCGCGGCCGCCTCGTGCGGATACGTGTAGTGCGAGTCATTGGTCACCAGCGGCGGAATGCCGAGCTTCTTGCCCACCCGCAGCAGGTCCTCCCGCACCCTGCGCTCGATGTCGATGCCGTGGTCCATCAACTCCAGGAAGTACCGGTCCTTGCCGAAGATGTCCTGGTACTCCGCGGCCGCCTTCACCGCCTCGTCGAACTGACCGAGCCGCAACCGGGTCTGCAACTCCCCCGAAGGACACCCGGTGGAGGCGATCAAACCCTCCGACCACTGCGAGATGGTCTCCTTGTCCATCCGCGGCCACTTCTGCAGCCAGCCCTCCGCATACGCGTCCGAGGACAGCTTGAACAGGTTGTGCAGCCCGGTCTTGTTCGCCGCCCAGATCGTCTTGTGCGTGTAGCCACCGGAGCCGGACACGTCGTCCCGCTTCTGGTGCGGCTGGCCCCACTGGATCTTCCGCTTGTTGCGCCGCGACTCCGGCGCCACATACGCCTCGATGCCGATGATCGGCGTGACCCCGGCCTTCTTGGCGGAGTGGAAGAAGTCGTACGCCCCGTGCAGGTTGCCGTGGTCGGACATGGCGATGTGTGTCATGCCCATCTCGTTGCACGCGTCGAACATGTCCTTCAGCCGCGCGGCACCGTCCAGCAACGAGTACTGGGTGTGGACGTGCAGGTGCGTGAACGGCGGCTTTGACACGGCTTCGGCCTCCAAGGCGAACAGCGGTCGACGGGCTCCCGACAGGCTGCGAACAGTCTGGGGTCAGCGCCGAAGTCTATGCCTCGGCACTGACAATTCGAGGGGTCCCCCGCGTACGTTCACATGCGGAGAACGGGCACTCCCGCGTACCTTCGTCCGTTGGAAGAGGACGGGCGTTTTCCGTCCCACTTGTCATGCGTCACCCTGCACCTGGAGGCACCCCGCGATGTCGGATCCGCAGCTCAGCGCCGAGCAACGCGGCGAACAGATCCTCGCCGTCTTCGACACCGCCTTCGGCCAGTTGCTGGCCGCCGACCCGGCCGCGTTCCGCGTGAAGTTCCGGAAAATGGCGGCCTCGGCGTTCGCCTTCTACCGGGGCACGGCGTGCCTCTTCTACCACGACCTGGAGCAGGAGAACGCCGGGCGGGGTGGTGGGAGGATTCTGAGTGGACCGTACCTCGATGAGCGCACCTCGCGCGTGTGGATCCACGGCGACCTGCACGCCGAGAACTTCGGCACGTACATGGACTCCCAGGGTCGCCTGATCTTCAACGTCAACGACTTCGACGAGGCGTACGTCGGCCCCTTCACCTGGGACCTCAAGCGCCTCGCGGCCTCCGTGGCGCTGATCGGGTACGCGAAGGCACTCAGCGACGAGCAGATCACCGAGCTGGTACGGACCTACGCGGCCTCGTACCGCGACCGGATCCACGCCCTCGCGACGGGCGCCAAGAGCGACGAGGTGCCTCCCTTCACGCTGGACACCGCCCAGGGCCCGCTCCTGGACGCGCTGCGTGACGCCCGCTCGCTGACCCGCTTCGGGTTGCTCGAGTCGATGACGGAGATCCGAGACTTCGAGCGCCGCTTCGCGCCGGGCGGCGGCTCCATCGAGCTGGACGCGGCCACGCGCTACAAGGTGCTCGCGGCCTTCGACGGCTATCTGGAGACGCTGCCGGAGGCCTCCCTGGCCCGCCCGGACTCGTATCGCGTGAAGGACGTCGTGGGCCGCCGCGGCATCGGCATCGGCTCGGCCGGTCTCCCCTCGTACAACATCCTTCTGGAGGGCGCCACGGACGCTCTGGAGAACGATGTGGTGATCTACATCAAGCAGGCCCAGACTCCGGCCGTCTCCCGGCACATCACGGACCCGGCGATCCGCGAGTACTTCCAGCACGAGGGCCACCGCACGGTGATCTCGCAGCGCGCTCTCCAGGCGCACGCGGACCCGTGGCTCGGCTGGACCGAGCTGGACGGCTCGGGCCAGCTGGTCGCCGAGGTGTCGCCGTACGCGGTGGACCTGGACTGGGGCGACATCGACGACCCGGAGGAGATCGCGGCGGTCGTCGCCGACCTGGGGCGGGCCACGGCCACCATGCACGCGGCGGCGGACGACGAGAGCGGCCACTCCGAGCTGGTGCCGTTTTCCACGGAGCGGGCCATCGACGCGGCGATCGCGGCGGACGAGTCCGGCTTCGGGGACCTCCTGGTGGACTTCGCCCATGCGTACGGCGCACGCGCGCGTGCCGACCACCAGATCTTCGTGGACCTGTTCCGCAACGGACGGATTCCGGGGCTGTAGACCGGTGACCGCCCACTCACGCACAGGGAGCTTTTTAGCGCTCCCTTACAGGAGTACGTGACACACTCTCCACTGCTATGGACACATCCGGGACCCAGCTGAGAGCCGTACGCGCGGCACTGTTCACGGCACTCGTCGTGACACTGTCCGTCGCGTCGCACGTGCTGCTGTCCCGGGCCCCGCTGCCGCTGGCCACCGTGGCCGCGCTCACCGCCGCCGTCTTCGTCATCGCGTACGCGCTGGCAGGCCACGAGCGCGGCTTCGGGCGGATCGCCGCCCTGCTGATCCCGCTGGAGCTGGCCGCCGACACGCTGTTCACAGCGGGTCAGCACGCCTGTTACGGCAAGGCGGGCGGCCCAGTGGCGGGCCCACTGCGGTCGGTCGGCCTCGACTTCCTGTGCGCGGGCGAGGTCGGCACTCCGCTGGCGCAATTCAGCGGGGGCGGCGCGCAGCGCCTCTATGAGGGGCGGTGGTCGGGTGACGGGTGGGCGCGCGAAGGCGACGGTGCCGCCGCGCTTCTCGCCCACGCCGATCCGGCCGCCGCCTGGCTGCTGCTCGCCGCACACGTCGGCGTCGGCCTCCTCGCGGCCGCTTGGCTGCGGCGCGGCGAGCGGGCTCTGACCCAAGTCCTGTGCGCGGCCGTCGCGTCCACCTTCCGGCCGCTGTTGCTCGCCGTCACCGCGGTGACCGTGCGGCCCGCGCGCGTACTCCGGCTCCCGCGCCCCGTGCGGCGCACGAGCGCACCCCGCAGCCACTTCTTCGTGCACTCCCTGAGACGGCGTGGACCGCCGTGCTCGCTTGTTGCCGCCTCAATGGCGTGAACCGCAGCTGAGCACAGCAGTCCACATCCCCATGCCTTCACACGGAGAAAACGATCATGAGCAAGAGGAACAGCCAGTCGGCCAAGACGGCGGCCCGTGAGCGGCTGCGCGCCGAACGCGAGCGCCAGGCCAAGCGCGCCAAGATCAAGCGGCAGGTCATCGTCGCCTGCTCCGTCGTCGGTGTTCTCGCGGCGGCAGGCGGCATCAGCTACGCCGTCGTCCAGGGCAACAAGCCGGGCCACTGGGAGGCCGCGCAGGACGACAAGCTCGTCAAGCCCGCCCACACCACCGGAGAGAACGGCACGACCGTCGTCATCGGCAAGAGCAGCGCCAAGAAGACCCTGGAGATGTACGAGGACCCGCGCTGTCCGATCTGTGCCCAGTTCGAGCAGGCGGTCGGACCGACGGTCGACAAGGGCATCGAGGACGGGACGTACAAGGTCCAGTTCATCGGCGCCACGTTCATCGACAAGAGCACCCAGGGCGAGGGCTCCAAGAACGCGCTCAGCGCGATGGGCGCCGCCCTCAACGTCAGCACGGACGCCTTCCTGCAGTACAAGGCGGCGCTCTACTCAGCGAAGTACCACCCCGAGGAGACCGAGGACAAGTTCAAGGACGACTCGTACCTGATCGAGGTGGCCGACACCGTCGACGCACTGAAGGACAACAAGAGGTTCCAGACGGCGGTGGAGAACGGCACCTACGACAAGTGGGCGCTGCTCATGTCGGAGAAGTTCGACGACAGCGGTGTCCAGGGCACGCCGACGCTGAAGATGGACGGCAAGACGCTCACCGGCTCCGACGGCAAGAACGCGCCGATGACCGTCGCCGATTACGAGGCGGCGATCAGCAAGGCGCTGGCGGCCTGAGCCACCCGGAGAGCACTCAGGGTCCCGAGCGAAGGGCCTGAGCGAATCCGCGTCAAAGAGCGGGCGAACTTTACGAGTTCGCCCGCTCTCGCCATGTACTGATCAGTAATCTGAGCGCCTGTGACCAGTCGCATCAGATCCCACACCGATCCCAATTCTCCCAAATCCCTCAACTCGCCCGCCCCGCGCCGCCGTACGGTCGTCAAGGCGGCAGCGGCGACCGCCGCACTCGCGGGCCCTCTCGCCGCCGCGATACCCGCCCGGGCCGTAGCCGAGGCCCCCGCGTTCCTGCACGGTGTCGCCTCCGGTGACCCGCTGCCCGACGGCATCCTGCTGTGGACCCGGGTGACGCCCACACCGGAGGCCGTACCCGGCTCCGGGCTCGGCCCGAACGTCGAGGTGAGCTGGACCGTCGCCCTGGACAAGACGTTCATGAACGTCGTCGCCAAGGGCTCCACCACCGCGTCCGCCACCACCGACCACACCGTCAAGGCGGACATACGCGGCCTGAAGCCCGCCACGGATTACTGGTTCCGCTTCTCCAGTGGCGGCACCGACTCCCCGGCCGCCCGCACCCGCACCGCCCCGGCCACCGACGCAGCCGTGACCGGCATGCGCTTCGGCGTGGTGTCCTGCGCCAACTGGGAGGCCGGCCACTTCTCGGCGTACCGGCACCTGGCCGCACGCGGCGACCTGGACGCCTGGCTGCATCTGGGCGACTACATCTACGAGTACGGCACCGGCGAGTACGGGACACGCGGCACCGTCATACGCCCGCACGCGCCCGCCCACGAGATCCTCACGCTCGCCGACTACCGCACACGGCACGGCCGTTACAAGACCGACCCGGACCTACAGGCTCTGCACGCCACCGCCCCCGTCATCGCCATCTGGGACGACCACGAGCTCGCCAACGACGCGTGGTCGGGCGGCGCCGAGAACCACACCGAGGGCGCGGAGGGCACCTACTCGACCCGCCAAGCGGCCGCCAAGCAGGCCTACTTCGAGTGGATGCCGGTCCGCCCGGCGATCGAGGGCACGACCTATCGCCGACTGCGCTTCGGCAAGCTGGCCGATCTCTCGCTGCTCGACCTGCGGTCCTTCCGTTCGCAGCAGGTGTCGGTCGGCAACGGCGGCGTCGACGATCCGAACCGTACGCTCACGGGCCGGGCCCAACTCGACTGGCTGAAGACGGGGTTGGCAGCGTCCGACACCACCTGGCGGCTGGTCGGCAACTCGGTGATGATCGCGCCGTTCGCCATCGGCTCGCTCTCCGCCGAGATCCTGAAACCGCTCGCCAAGCTGCTGGGCCTGCCGCAGGAGGGCCTCGCCCTCAACACCGACCAGTGGGACGGCTACACCGACGACCGTCGCGAACTGCTCGCGCATCTGCGCAGCAACGCCATCCGCAACACCGTCTTCCTCACCGGCGACATCCACATGGCCTGGGCCAACGACGTGCCGGTCAACGCCGGTACGTACCCTCTGTCCCCCTCCGCCGCCACCGAGTTCGTCGTCACCTCCGTCACCTCCGACAACCTGGACGACCTGGTCAACGTCCCCGAAGGCGCCATCTCGGCCGTAGCCTCACCCGTGATCCGCGCGGCCAACCGGCATGTCCACTGGGTCGACACCGACCGGCACGGCTACGGCGTACTGGACCTCACCGCCGAGCGCGCGCAGATGGACTACTACGTCCTCTCCGACCGCACACGCGCCAATGCCACGGCGTCCTGGGCCCGTTCGTACCGCACGCGCAGCGGCACGCAGAAGGTCGAGCGGGTGTACGCGCCGGTGAACTGACCCTTCTTCTGCCCCTCACTTCCGTCGATCAGAGACTGTCGAGGAAGCCGAGCGCCACCAGCCAGGTGGCCTCGGCCGCCTCCTTGTCGTAGTCCGGCAGGCCGGGATCGGTGTAGAGGTGACCGGCCCCGGCGTATCTGTAGACCTCCACCTCGGCGCCCGCCCTGCCCATCCGGAGATACCAGGCGGTCAGCCAGTCGTCGGGCTCGAAGGGGTCCGGCTCGGCCACGTGCAGCTGGACCGGCAGCTCGTCCACCGACGCGTTCTCCGCGATGTCCGAGGTGCCGTGCAGCAGCAGGAGCCCTCGCGCCTTCTCGTCGCCGAGCGCCAGCGTCTGCGCGGTCGCGGCGCCGAGGGAGAACCCGGCGTAGACGAGACCTCGCTCCGAGTAGGGCGCGGCGGCCAGGATCGCGCGCTTGAGCAGCTCGTCCTTGCCTATCTCGTCCTTGAAGGCCATGCCTTCCTCGACGGTCTCGAAGGTCCGCCCCTCGAAGAGGTCGGGGGTCCACACCTCGTGGCCCGCCGCGCGCAGTCGATCCGCCGCGTCGCGCACCGCGGGCCGCAGCCCATAGGTCGAGTGGAAGAGCATGATGTCCATGAGGCCATCGTGCCAGCCGGCACTGACAACGGCGCCGGACCGGAGCTGGGACCCGGACTGCGGCTGGGCCCGGAACCATGACCGGGAAACCGGAGCCGCATGTCCATGGCGGACCGGAGCCGGTTACCGTCGAGGGCATGGAGAACGTACTGCGCCCGCTGATCGTCGTCGGCGGCTCCGTCGTCCTCACCCTGGTGATCGGCTGGGCCGTGGACCGGCTGATGCGACGCATCGACGAAGCGCACAGCGAAACCCCGCTATGGGGCCTGCTGCGCCGCGCCCGCATCCCCTTCCAGGTCGTGCTGCTCACGGCGTTCCTCAGAGGCTCGTACGACCAGGCGCGGATCTTCCCGTCCTACTCCGCCGTGATCGGCCGGACCCTGACACTGGTACTCATCGGGTCCGCCGCCTGGCTGGTGGTGCGGATCGCGGCGGCGATCGTCGAGACGTCGTACGCCCGTTACGCGTCCGCCCACCGAGATCCGGCCCGGCTCCGCCGTGTGCGGACCCAGGTGTCGCTGATCATGCGCGTGGTCACGGCGATCGTCGGCGTGGTGGCGATCGCCGCGATGCTGTTCACGTTCCCCGCGATGCGGGCGGCCGGGGCCTCGCTGCTCGCCTCGGCCGGCATCCTCGGCATCGTCGCCGGTGTCGCCGCGCAGTCCACGCTCAGCAATCTCTTCGCGGGGCTGCAGATCGCCTTCGGCGACATGGTGCGGCTCGGCGACGTCGTGGTGGTGGACGGCGAATGGGGCACGGTCGACGAGATCACGCTGACCTTCCTGACCGTACGCACCTGGGACGAGCGCCGGATCACCATGCCGGTCTCCTACTTCACGTCCAAGCCCTTCGAGAACTGGTCCCGCGGCGGCGTCCAGATGACCGGCACGGTCTTCCTGCACGTCGATCACAGCGCGCCCCTGGAGGCGATGCGCGAGCGACTCCGCGACATCCTGCGCGAGTGCCCGGCCTGGGACGGCCGCCACTACGACCTGACCGTCACCGACTCGACGCCCACCACCATGGAGCTGCGCGCCCTGGTGACCGCCAAGGACCCCGACGACCTGTGGACGGTCCGCGTCACGGTCCGCGAGCACCTCCTCCGCTGGCTCACCGAACACCACCCCTACGCACTCCCCCGCGTCAACACGGCCGACGCGATCCTCCCCCCGGGCTCCCTCCTGCCGGACGGCTCGCTACCGCGCACGAACCGGGGCCGCTTCCACGCTCCGCCGCGAACGGAACGCGCCCCTTAAGGGGCGCGGGGCTGTGACATCAGCGGCTCCGCCGGGGGCGCGAGCAACCACCTACGCACCCGCACCCAAAAACGAACCCAACCTGCCCAACCGTCGGAGGCTAATGTCCGCGTTCCGCGCCGCCGTTGACCTGGATGATCTGGGCGGTGATATGTGCGGCCGCCGGCGAGGCCAGCCAGTGAAGCGTCGCGGCGACGTCACCAGGCGTCCCGGCACGACCCGTCGACGTTTCGGCAATCAACCGCTCGCGCCTCGCGTCATCCATGGTCTCGCCGAAGAACCCGGTGTCCTCGACATAACCGGGCGCCACCACGTTCACGGTGACGCCGCGCGGCCCCAACTGCCGGGCCAGGTCGAAGGCGTACGGGTGCAGCGCGGCCTTGGACGCGGCGTATGGCCCGCTCCCGGAACCTCGATAGGCGGCGATCGAGCTGAGGAACAGCACCCGCCCGCCGGGCGACGCGAGCCGGTCCCGCAGCGCCTCGGTGAGCAGCGCCGCCGTCAGCGTGTTGAGCCGGAAGTTGAGCGTCCAATTGTACGCGGCGATCACCAGTGGATCGTCGCTGCCGACCTTCGGCTCCAGATACCCGGCACCACCCGCGCTGTGGACGAGTACGTCGACGGTGCCCAACTCGGCGGCGACGAACCGTTCGACCCCACGCACCCCTTCGACCTCGCTGAGATCAGCCGCGTACGTGAGCGCTCTGGGCACCTCCGCCTTCTGAAGCACCTCGGCCCGGCGCCCGAGCAGCAGCACCTGATCCCCGTCCGCCGCGAAGGCCCGGGCCGCCGCGAGCCCGATCCCCGTACCGCCACCGCTGATCACCACGTTGCGCGCCATGAGATCGATCCTACGAAGACTCAGCTGTGGCGGCAGTCGAAGCTGACGGACGCCAAAGCGAAGACTCAAAGCCGAGACGGCAACTAAAGGGAGCTAAAGAGAGCGCCTCATCGCCTGATGCGGAATCCCCGCCTCAAGATATTCCGGTCCATACGCCACATACCCCAGCCGCTCATAGAACCCCAGCGCATGCGTCTGCGCGTGCAGATCGACCGCCGTCAGCCCACGCGCGCGTGCCGCGTCCTCGATACCCCGAACGAGCGCGATGCCGACACCGAGCCCGCGCGCGGGCTTCAGGACGGCGAGCCGCCCCAGGGACCCGACACCGGGATCACCACCGGTCTTGGCGGCCGCCGCCTCGCCGAACAGCAGGCGCCCCGCGCCGATCGGCACCCCGTCCTCGCGGACGGCGAGGACATGCACGGCATCGGTGTCGTACGCGTCGTACTCCAGATCCTCGGGGACCCGCTGCTCGACGACGAAGACCTCCTTGCGCACCGCGAAGCAGGCCTCGCGGTCGGCTGGGTCCTCGGCCACCCGCACCGCGTACGACGCGCTCATGCGTAGGTCTCCTCCCGCACCTGGTCCAGCGCCTGCTGCAGGTCCGCGGGGTAGTCGCAGGCGAACTCGGCCCACTGCCCGTCCCCGGGGTGCTCGAAGCCGAGCCGCACGGCGTGCAGCCACTGCCGGGTCAGCCCGAGCCGCTTGGCGAGCGTCGGGTCCGCGCCGTACGTCAGGTCGCCCACGCACGGATGCCGGTGGGCCGCCATGTGGACGCGGATCTGATGCGTGCGCCCGGTCTCCAGCTTGATGTCGAGCAAGGAGGCCGCGCGGAACGCCTCGACCAGGTCGTAATGCGTCACGGAGGGCTTGCCCTCGGCCGTGACCGCCCACTTGTAGTCGTGGTTCGGGTGCCGTCCGATGGGCGCGTCGATGGTGCCGCTGGTCGGGTCCGGGTGGCCCTGCACCAGCGCGTGGTAGCGCTTGTCGACCGTGCGCTCCTTGAACTGGCGCTTGAGCGACGTGTACGCGTACTCCGACTTGGCCACCACCATCAGGCCCGACGTGCCCACGTCCAGGCGGTGCACGATGCCCTGGCGCTCGGCGGCGCCCGAGGTCGAGATGCGGTACCCGGCAGCCGCGAGCCCGCCGATCACCGTGGGGCCCGACCAGCCGGGGCTGGGGTGCGCGGCGACCCCGACGGGCTTGACGATCACCACCACGTCATCGTCGTCGTGCACGATCTCCATGCCCTCGACGGGCTCGGCGACGATCTGCACGGGCGCGGGCGCCTGCGGCATCTCGACCTCCAGCCACGCACCGCCCTGCACGCGCTCGGATTTGCCGACCGCAGTGCCGTCGACCAGCACCTTGCCTGCCGCGGCCAGCTCGGCCGCCTTCGTACGGGAGAAGCCGAACATGCGTGATATGGCGGCGTCGACGCGCTCGCCCTCCAGGCCGTCGGGCACGGGCAGGGTACGGATCTCGGGAACTGTGCTCACCCGTCGAGTATGCCGGACGGGACTGACAGCACCGTCGGCGAGGGAGCACGGTCCAAGGGGGCGCGCTCAGTTCAGACCCAGTTCCTGTCCTGCGGGCTCAGCTTTTGTGGACAGTGCCGTCCGGGTCGAGGCCGCGGAACGACAGCAGCACGATCAGGATGCCGCCGCAGACGATCGCCGAGTCGGCGAGATTGAAGACGGCGAAGCCCTTGGGGGCGATGAAGTCGACGACCGCCCCCTCGAAGACGCCCGGCGAGCGGAAGATCCGGTCCGTGAGGTTGCCGAGCGCCCCGCCGAGCAGCAGGCCGAGCGCGAAGGCCCAGGGCAGGCTGTAGAGCTTGCGCGCGAGGCGGGCGATCACCACGATCACGGCCGTCGCGATCACCGTGAAGATCACCGTGAAGGCCTCGCCGAAGCCGAAGGCCGCGCCCGCGTTGCGGATCGCCTCGAACCTCAGCCAGTCCCCGATGATCTCGATCGGCTCATGGTGCTCCAGCTTCGCGACCACGATGATCTTGCTGATCAGGTCCAGGGCGTATGCCAGGACGGCGACCGTGAACAGCACGGCGATCCGGCGCTTGCCCCTGGGCCGCTCGGCCTGCGCCGCCTTCTCCTCGGAACCTGAGTCGGATCCGGATGCCTCGGCCAGTCCGTCCGACTCCCTCGCCTCCCGGGAGTCGGACCGCTCGCCCGACGCCGCGCTCTTGTCGGTGTGCTCCGGCTCGGCCCCAGCCGCCTCCGGGATATCCGGCGTACCGATGATGCGCTCCGCCTCTGCCACGTGTGTCCCTCAACCTAGGTGCCTGACTGAGGACGAGAGTACGGCACGCTTCCAGGCACCCATGTGCCCCTTGGGCGCACCGGACCGCTCAGGAGCGGCGCTCCGTCTTCTGCTTGCATTCGACGCACAGGGTGGCGCGCGGGAAGGCCTGCATACGGGCCTTTCCGATGGGATTGCCGCAGCTCTCGCAGAGGCCGTACGTGCCCGCGTCCAGGCGCTCGAGGGCGCGCTCGGTCTGCTCCAGCATCTCCCGGGCGTTGGCCGCGAGCGCCATCTCGTGCTCACGCGTGATGTTCTTGGTGCCGGTGTCCGCCTGATCGTCGCCGGCACCGTCCCCGGAGTCGCGCATCAGACCCGCCAGCGACTCCTCGGAGTTGGTGATCTCGGCGCGTAGTCGCACCACCTCCGCGAGCAGCTCCGCACGCGCCTCCGCGACCTCTTCCGGGGTCCAGGGGTCCTCTCCGGGGCGTACGGCGAGCTCGCCAGGCTCTGCAGCGGCAAGCCGCGCCTTGGGAACCGCGGTGGCCTTGCCCGCCGCCGTGGCCGTACCAGGAGTCTTCTTCGCAACCACCGTCGTGGCTCCCGTCGTCTTCGCGGCCTCGGCCGCACCCTCGGCCGCGCAGGCGACCGCTTTCTTGGCCGTACGTGTGCGCGTGACGCTGCGCTTCTTACCAGCGGCCCCCTTGCCGGGAACCTCCTTGCCGCCGTCCCCCTTCCCGGGAATCTCCCTGCCGCCGGCCTTCCCTGCCGCGGCCTCGGCGGCCACGCCGGTGGTCTTCCTCACCGCGGTCTTCACCGCCGCCTTCTTGGCCGGTGCCTTCTTGGAGGCGCCCTCCTTTGCGGCTGCCTCTTTGGCGACTGCCTCTTCGATGGCGGCCTTCTTGGTGACCCCTTTCTCGGCAGCCCCCTTCTTGGCGACCGCCTTCGAAGCCACCTCCTTCTTGGTGGCCGTTTCCTCACCGGCCGCCTTCGTAGCCGCCGTCTGCCCAACGGCTGCCTTCGCGGCCGCCGCCTGCCCAGCGGCCGATTCCTCAGCGGGCGTCTTCGTGCCGCCGGCTTTCGGACGAGCCGTCCCTGAAGCAGCCTTCCTGGCAGTCACCCTCTTCGAAGCGCCGGCTCCCGAACCAGCCGTCTTCGTAGCGGCCGTCTTCTTGCTCACGGCAGCCGCTTTCGTACCCTCCGGCTTCCCGCCACCGGCAACACCGCCGGCACGGGAACCGACACCCGCCCCCGCAGCGGAGCGCCCCCGCGTGCTCTTCTTCCCGTTCACATCCTTGGCCGCCGCTCCGGCACCGCCCGCCGCCCCCGTGGTTCTCCTGGACGCCGACTGCGGTACGGCCGTCTTCTTCGCCACCATGGCCGCGGCCCCTTCACATATTGTGATCTTGTTCGCGAATCGTGCTGGGACGATAAATCGACTTCTGGCCCGCGGCAACGGGGCACGCTGCCCGATTCACCCGCCTCTCAGGTGCCACGTGGCGAGCCTGCAAGCGTTGTGCCCAGCTCCCCGCCAGGTAATCCGCCGAGTCCCCCGTACCGGGAGGCGAACCACGACCGCTGGCCATTCGGGTCAGTCCGTGCGCCTCCCCCACGCCCTGTGAGCCCCTGCCCATGGGTCCCGGAAAACCGGTCGGCCGCGGTCTGTCCGGCGCCGTACACTGGGCGGAGCGAAAAGCGTGGATGGGGACGAGTAGCGACGTACGCAGCCATGAGCGACCCGGGAACGGTGCGAGCCCGGGGGCGAGCGCGACGTGAAGATCACCCCGGAGCCGCCGGAAGAAAGCCGCAGCGACCAGCCGCGGCCGGTAGAACCGGCATCGCGACCCCAATGAGGGGGCTCACCGGAGCACAGCGCCCCGGAGGGCCAAGGAGGGTGGTACCGCGGGAGCGCGCCGCACACGGCGCAGGTGGCAACACGACTCTCGTCCCTCCGACGGAAGGCAGAAAGTCCGCCGGAGGAAGCTCGCCGATGAAACCGACGCAGTACCGCCAGGTGCCCGCCCAGGTCGACCTGCCCGCCCTCGAGCACGCCGTGCTCGACTTCTGGCGTGAGCAGAAGATCTTCGCCAAGAGCCTGGAGCAGTCCGAGGGCCGCCCGGAGTGGGTGTTCTACGAGGGCCCGCCCACCGCCAACGGCATGCCGGGCACCCACCACATCGAAGCCCGCGTCTTCAAGGACGTCTTCCCCCGCTTCCGCACCATGCGCGGCTACCACGTGGCCCGCAAGGCCGGGTGGGACTGCCACGGCCTGCCCGTGGAGCTGGCGGTGGAGAAGGAGCTCGGCTTCAACGGCAAGAAGGACATCGAGGCGTACGGCATCGCGGAGTTCAACGCCAAGTGCCGCGAGTCCGTGACCCGCCACACCGACGCCTTCGAAGAGCTCACGACCCGCATGGGGTACTGGACCGACCTCAGCGACCCGTACCGCACGATGGACCCGGAGTACGTCGAGTCGGTCTGGTGGTCGCTCAAGGAGATCTTCAACAAGGGCCTGCTGGTCCAGGACCACCGCGTCGCCCCCTGGTGCCCGCGCTGCGGCACGGGCCTGTCGGACCACGAGCTGGCACAGGGCTACGAGACGGTCGTTGACCCGTCGGTGTACGTCCGTTTCCCGCTCACCTCAGGTCCGCTCGCGGGCGAAGCCGCGCTCCTGGTGTGGACGACCACCCCGTGGACCCTGGTGTCCAACACCGCGGTCGCCGCCCACGCCGAGGTCACCTACGTCGTCGCGACCAACGGCGAGGAGAAGCTCGTCGTCGCCGAGCCGCTCGTCGCCAAGGCCCTGGGCGAGGGCTGGGAGACCACCGGCCAGACCTTCACGGGCGCCGAAATGGAGCGCTGGTCCTACCAACGTCCGTTCGAGCTCGTAGAGTTCCCGGCCGACGTCGAGACCCACTACGTCGTCAACGCCGAGTACGTCACGACCGACGACGGTACGGGTCTGGTCCACCAGTCCCCCGCCTTCGGTGAGGACGACCTCAGGGTCTGCCGCGCGTACGGCCTTCCGGTGGTCAACCCCGTCCGTCCCGACGGCACCTTCGAAGAGGACGTCCCCCTCGTCGGCGGCATCTTCTTCAAGAAGGCGGACGAAAAGCTCACCGAGGACCTCCAGCGACGCGGTCTGCTCTTCAAGCACACCCCGTACGAGCACAGCTACCCGCACTGTTGGCGCTGCCACACCGCGCTCCTCTACTACGCGCAGCCGTCCTGGTACATCCGCACCACGGCCGTCAAGGACCGCCTCCTCCAGGAGAACGAGAAGACCAACTGGTTCCCGGAGACGGTCAAGCACGGCCGCTACGGCGACTGGCTGAACAACAACATCGACTGGGCCCTGTCCCGCAACCGCTACTGGGGCACGCCGCTGCCCGTCTGGCGCTGCGAGAACGACCACCTCACCTGCGTGGGCTCCCGGGCCGAGCTGACCGAGCTGACCGGCACGGACCAGTCGAACCTCGACCCGCACCGCCCGTACATCGACGAGGTCACGTTCGCGTGCCCCCAGGACGGCTGCGGGCAGACGGCCACGCGCGTGCCGGAGGTCATCGACGCCTGGTACGACTCGGGTTCGATGCCGTTCGCGCAGTGGGGCTACCCGTACAAGAACAAGGACCTCTTCGAGTCCCGCTACCCCGCGCAGTTCATCAGCGAGGCCATCGACCAGACGCGTGGCTGGTTCTACACGCTGATGGCCGTCGGCACGCTGGTCTTCGACAAGTCCTCGTACGAGAACGTCGTCTGCCTGGGCCACATCCTCGCCGAGGACGGCCGCAAGATGTCCAAGCACCTGGGCAACATGCTCCCGCCGATCCCGCTGATGGACCAGCACGGCGCGGACGCGGTCCGATGGTTCATGGCGGCCGGCGGCTCCCCCTGGGCGGCCCGCCGCGTCGGCCACAACACCATCCAGGAGGTCGTCCGCAAGACGCTCCTGACGTACTGGAACACGGTCGCCTTCCAGGCCCTGTACGCCCGCACGTCGAACTGGGCGCCCAGTGACGCGGACCCGGCTCCGGCCGACCGCCCGGTCCTGGACCGCTGGCTCCTGTCCGAACTCCACGCGCTCACCGACCAGGTGACCCAGTCCCTGGAGGCGTACGACACCCAGCGCGCCGGAAAGCTCCTGTCGGCATTCGTCGACGACCTTTCCAACTGGTACGTACGCCGCTCCCGTCGCCGCTTCTGGCAGGGCGACAAGGCGGCGCTGCGCACCCTGCACGAGGTCGTCGAGACGGTCACACGTCTGATGGCCCCGCTGACACCGTTCATCACCGAGCGGGTCTGGCAGGACCTGGTGGTGCCGGTGACGCCGGGCGCCCCCGAGTCCGTACACTTGTCGTCCTGGCCCGAGGCGGATCTGTCCGTCATCGATCCGGAGCTGTCGAAGCAGATGGTGCTCGTACGCCGTCTCGTGGAGCTGGGCCGTGCCACGCGAGCGGAGTCGGGCGTGAAGACGCGTCAACCGCTGTCGCGTGCGCTGGTCGCGGCGAACGGCTTCGAGGCGCTCGACGCCGAGCTGCACGCGCAGATCACGGAAGAACTGAACGTTTCCTCGCTGGCGTCGCTGAGTGACGTGGGCGGCTCGCTGGTCGACACGACCGCCAAGGCCAACTTCCGTGCGCTGGGCAAGCGGTTCGGCAAGCGTGTCCAGGACGTGGCCAAGGCCGTCGCGAACGCGGACGCGGCAGCGCTGTCCCTGGCCCTGCGCGAGGGTACGGCCTCGGTCGAGGTCGACGGCGAGACCGTACCCCTCGCCCCGGACGAGGTCATCATCACGGAGACCCCGCGCGAGGGCTGGTCCGTCGCCTCGGACTCCGGCGCGACGGTCGCCCTCGACCTGGAGATCACCGAGGAGCTGCGCCAGGCGGGCCTGGCCCGTGACGCGATCCGCCTGATCCAGGAGGCCCGCAAGAACAGTGGCCTCGACGTGGCCGACCGCATCGCCCTGCGCTGGACCTCCACGGACCCGAAGGTCACCGCGGCCCTCACGGAGCACTCCGCCCTCATCGCGGACGAGGTCCTCGCCACGGACTTCGACTCCGGCGAGGCGGACGACACATTCGGCGCCCCGTTCACGGACGAGTCGCTGCAGCTGACGTTCCGCCTCCGCAAGGCGTAAGCACGCACAGCACGCGCAAAGGCCCGGGCCCGCCGAACTTCCTTGGCGGGTCCGGGCCTTCGGCGTTGCGTGCCCACGCACAGACGCTCGCCAGGTCAGCACAAAAGGGCGAGACAAAAGGCGAGGCCCCCGGAAATCCGGGGGCCTCGCCCTGAACGCTGCCGACGCCTAAGGCGTATTAGAGGCCGTCAGTTGTCGTCCTCGTCGATCAGGAACCCACGCATCGGCGAAGGAGCCTGGCCCATCGGCGACGGGCCCTGCGGCCGTACCGGCGCCATCGGCTGGGTCATGGCCGGGGACATCTGCTGCTGGCCGCCGTAGGACGGAGCAGCGGGGGCCGGGCCACCCATCGACTGGTTGCCGCCGTACGACGGCGCGCTCGCACCGGCCGGCGCCATGGACGGCGACGACGACGGCAGCGAGGCGGCCGCGGGCTGACGCGGCGGAGCCAGCGAGTCGTCCGCCTGAGTCTCCAGCTGACGCAGCTGGGACTCGAGGTAGGACTTGAGCCGCGTACGGTACTCGCGCTCGAAGCCGCGCAGATCCTCGACCTTGCGCTCCAGCGTGGCGCGAGCGGACTCCAGGGAGCCCATCGCTACGCGGTGCTTCTCCTGCGCGTCCCGCTCCAGGGCGTCCGCCTTGGCGCGGGCGTCCCGCTCCAGACCCTCGGCACGGCTGCGCGCCTCACCGACGATCTTGTTGGCCTCGGAACGCGCCTCGGCGATCGCCTGGTCGGCGGTCTGCTGAGCCAGTGAGAGCACGCGGGCCGCGCTGTCGCCACCCGGACCACCCTGGCCGGGGCCGCCCATCTGCTGCGGAGGACCGCCCATGGGGCCACCCATGGGACCGCCCATCGGGCCACCCATCTGCTGCGGCAGCTGCCCCTGCATCGGGCCGGGGCCCTGACCCATCTGACCCTGCCCCATCGGCCCCTGGCCCATCTGGCCGGGACCACCGGGCCCCTGCGGACCGCCCTGTCCGCCGGGGCCGGCAGGCAGCTGCGGTGCACCGCTCGGCAGCGCGGGCGGACCACCCATGGGGCCACCCATCTGCTGCTGCGGCGGGCCCGATATGCCGGCGGGTACGGGACCGCCCGGACCACCGCGCATACCCTCCGGACCACCGCGCATACCCTGCGGCGGCCCCTGTTGCCCCTGATCCTGGGGTTCAGGCGGCTTGCGCATGCCCTGCTGCTGGTTCTGCGCGGCGGCACGCGTGGCGGCGGCCAGCTTGGCGCGCAGGTCCTCGTTCTCGCGGAGCAGGCGGGTCAGTTCGGCTTCGACCTCATCGAGGAAGGCATCGACCTCGTCCTCGTCATAGCCTTCTCGGAGGCGGACGGTCGTGAACTGCTTGTTCCGCACGTCCTCGGGGGTCAACGGCATCTCTTCACCTCAACGTAGTCGTCGGCATCGTCGGCGTTCGGCAAGACCGTATCGTTCACAGCCGGCTCACAACGGAGATCAGGATGTAGACGATGATCATCAGTACGAAGAAGGACAGGTCGAGCGCCACGCCCCCGAGACGCAGCGGCGGGATGAACCGCCGCAGAAGCTTGAGCGGTGGATCCGTGACAGTGTAGGTGGCCTCGAGAACGACCACCATCGCCTTGCCGGGTTGCCATGAGCGGGCGAACTGGAAGACGTAGTCCATGACAAGCCGGAAGATCAACACGATGAGGAAACACATCAGCGCGATGTAGACAACATCCAAGACCACGCTCATGATCCGCGCTTCCCTCTCCCCTGTTGCTGTGCTCTGTCCGGTCCTACGTATCAGCTCTGGTTGAAGAACCCGCCCTCTGCGATGCGGGCCTTGTCCTCCGCCGTGACATCGACGTTAGCAGGCGACAACAGGAACACCTTCTGCGTCACCCTCTCGATACTCCCATGAAGACCAAACACCAAACCGGCAGCAAAGTCGACAAGTCGCTTGGCATCGGTGTCATCCATCTCGGTCAAGTTCATGATCACCGGGGTGCCTTCACGGAAGTGTTCCCCGATGGTACGGGCCTCGTTGTAGGTCCGAGGGTGCAGTGTGGTGATCCGGTACGGCTCTCGTTCCGACACGACCTTGGGCATGATCACCGGTGCGTTCTTCTCCAGGCTTTGACGTTCTTGTGTGATGGACGCCACGGGGGCGATTCGCGCCGGACGTCCGGATTCCGCCGATAGCGAAGGGGAATGTGACACGGGATCACGCTGCACCGGAGGCTGCACCACTCGTACCGATTCGTCCCGTTGGGACTGATGCGACTGGTGCGACTGATGCGGCGGCTCGTGCCGCCGGCGGTCCCGCTCGGGCTCGGGATCAAGCTCGGGCTCGAAGTCGTCGTCGGGGTCGAAGCCCCTGCCGTCGTACCCATCGTCCTCCACGAGGCCGAGGTAGACCGCCATCTTGCGCATCGCGCCGGCCATTGCTCTGAGTCCTCCGCTCTGTGGTGGATCGGCTGACTATTGCCAAGTGCCCGCGATCCACGAGGTCGTTATGCCGCTTTCGGCGGTAATGACCATATTTTCTGCTGTGGTCCGACTTCTTGGCGACGTTACCCGAGCCCGGGACGGACTCCGAGTACCGCGGTGCCGACGCGTACATGTGTCGCTCCGGCCGCCACGGCCTGTTCGAGGTCCGAACTCATCCCTGCCGAGACCATGTTCGCAGCCGGATGAGCCCTGCGCAGGTCAGTCGACAAATCCATCAACCGCTCGAACGCCGCCTGTTCACGCCCCGCGTACGGTCCGGTGAGCGGAGCGACGGTCATCAGTCCGTCAAGTCGCAACCCCGGAGCCCTCACGACAAGTTCGCCCAACTCTTCGACTCCGTCCGGCCCTACGCCCCCGCGCGCCCCCCGGCCGCTCGCGTCCGCGTCGAGCGCGACCTGGATGAGACAGCCCACCTCGCGCCCGGCACGTACGACTTCCTTCGACAGAGCCGTGACGAGCCGGGACCGGTCGACCGACTGCACAATTCCCGCATAACCGACCACGGAACGCACCTTGTTGGTCTGCAACTGACCGACGAAGTGCCAGGTGAGGGGCAGATCCGAGCACTCGGCGGCCTTGGGCGCCGCGTCCTGGTCCCGGTTCTCGGCGACGTGCCGCACACCGAGTTCCGACAGGATGCGCACATCGCTCGCGGGGTAGGTCTTGGTGACCACGATGAGGGTCACCTCTTCGCGCTTGCGGCCCGCGGCCACACAGGCCGCAGTGATGCGTTCCTCAACTTGTGCGAGATTTCTGGCGAGTTGCGCCTTACGGTCCGTCATGTCCCATCAGTCCAGCCACACATAGCCCGCGAGCCGACCGGTGGTGCGATCGCGACGGTACGAGAAGTGGTCGCCCGATTCGAGCGTGCACACCGGCGACTGCTCCCGGTCGCGCACCCCGAGCCGCTCCAGCTGGGCGTGCACTCCCGCGGTCACGTCGACCGCCGGAGTTCCCCAACTGGTCTCGGCGTACGCCGCCGGCTCGACGGCGGCGACCTCGGCGCGCATCGCGTCCGGCACCTCGTAGCAACGGCCGCAGACGGCGGGGCCGGTGCGGGCGACGATCCGGCCCGGCTCCGCGCCGAGGCCGACCATCGCCGCGACGGCGGCGGGCACGACCCCGGCGACCATGCCGGGCCGTCCCGCATGAGCGGCGGCGACGACTCCGGCGTCGGGATCGGCGAGCAGGACGGGCGTGCAGTCGGCGGTGAGGACGGCGAGGGCGAGACCACGGCGGTTGGCGACGACGGCGTCGACCTCCGGCACGGGACGGTCCCCCCAGGGTTCGTCGACCACCGCCACGTCCCGCCCGTGCACCTGGTTCATCCAGACGACCCGGGCAGGATCGAGGCCGAGCGACTTGGCAGCCAGTTCGCGATTGGTGCGTACGGCGTCGGGGTCGTCGCCGACGGCTCCGCCGAGGTTGAGCTCCTCGTACGGAACGGCGCTCACCCCGCCCCACCTGTCGGTGAAGGCGAAGTGGGCGCCGCCCACTGTGCTCGTTTCGGAGCGATGTCCTATCACTTGAGGAAGTCCGGCACGTCCAGTTCCTCGGCCGCGCTGTCGGAGTAGGTCCGCGACGGCGGGACGGGCGGGGCGACCGGCAGTTCGTTCACCGGCTCGGGGGCGGGCTCCTGCGTCTCCTCGCGCGGCGTGACGCTGCCGAGCGAGCCGAAGGACGGGCGGCTCTCGGAGGGCCGTACCGACGAGGACTCCTCGCGCTTGGCGGAGGAGCCGAGGACGTTGTCCCGCTTGGACGGGGGCTGTCCGCCGTCGAAGCCGGCCGCGATGACCGTGACCCGGACCTCGTCGCCGAGGGCGTCGTCGATCACCGCGCCGAAGATGATGTTGGCCTCGGGGTGTGCGGCCTCGCTCACCAGCTGGGCGGCTTCGTTGATCTCGAACAGGCCGAGGTCGGAGCCGCCGGAGATGGAGAGCAGTACGCCACGGGCGCCGTCGATGGAGGCTTCCAGGAGCGGCGAAGAGATCGCCATCTCGGCGGCGGCCACCGCACGGTCGTCGCCGCGGGCGGAGCCGATGCCCATGAGCGCCGAACCCGCTTCGGACATCACGGACTTGACGTCGGCGAAGTCGAGGTTGATGAGACCGGGGGTGGTGATGAGGTCGGTGATGCCCTGGACACCGGAAAGCAGCACCTGGTCGGCGGACTTGAAGGCGTCGAGCACGCTGACCTGGCGGTCCGAGATGGACAGCAGCCGGTCGTTCGGGATGACGATGAGGGTGTCGACCTCTTCGCGGAGCTCGGCGATGCCGTCCTCGGCCTGGTTGGCGCGGCGCCGGCCCTCGAAGGTGAACGGGCGCGTGACCACGCCGATGGTGAGGGCGCCGAGGGAACGGGCGATGTTGGCCACGACGGGCGCGCCGCCGGTGCCGGTGCCGCCGCCTTCACCGGCCGTCACGAAGACCATGTCGGCCCCCTTGAGGACCTCCTCGATCTCCTCGCGGTGATCCTCGGCGGCCTTGCGGCCGACGGCCGGGTTGGCTCCGGCGCCGAGTCCGCGGGTGAGTTCACGGCCGACGTCGAGCTTGACGTCGGCGTCGCTCATCAACAGGGCTTGCGCGTCGGTGTTGATGGCGATGAACTCGACGCCCTTGAGACCGACCTCGATCATCCGGTTGATGGCATTGACACCACCGCCGCCGACACCGATGACTTTGATGACTGCGAGGTAGTTCTGCGGTGCTGCCACGTCGAAGGCCTCTCGCCTCGAGTTACGTGTCGCCGCCTCGCGGTTGCCCGCGATCCGACGACTGATGCCGAATGGGACGGTCCGAACGCCGACCCGAACCCTAACGCTGAAGTTTAGGGTTACCAGTGTGTCCGTTGCTGGTTTTCGTCTGACCCTTCCGAACAGGACACTAAGTCGACAAGTGGCGCACGTTCAACGAACACGCCGAACCTCCCGTTTTTCTTTTCACCCTATGTGATCAGCCGTAGCACTGCCCAACCAGGGTGCTGGCCTGCGCGTATGTGCGTCAACTCCCTGATGACGCAGGGGCGGTGGGAACACTGACATCGAAGTGCCTTGCGTCGGATGCGGCTTTCATGAGAGCGGTCAGCGTTCTGGCCTTGGCGCGGCCCTTCTCGGCACTGCCCCACGCGACGGTCCGGTTTCCGCTCAACTCCAGCGAGATGGAGTCGTACGAACGGACCTTGACGGTACGGGTCTCGCGCGCGACGGCGGCCGGAAGGGCACCCGCGACGCGTACCGCCTCGAGCACCAGCCGGCCGGTTCCGAAGCGTCGAAGGCTCGCGGACTGCGCGGTTCCCGAGGAAGACTGAGGCACCGTCAATTTCAGTTCGGGCACCCCACTCGGAGCGCGGGAAACCGTGGCGTATCGCACTCCCCCGGCGTCCACTTCGACGAACTTTCCACCTTTTTTCACCACCAGAACCGGAGTACGTTCTTTCACTTTCAGCCCGATTTCGTCGGGCCAGGAACGGGTGACATCAACCGAGTCAATTCGGGGCAATTTCGTACGCAGTCTTGCCTCAATGGCATCGGTGTCGATGGAAATCAACGGCGACCCGCGCGGCACGTCCGCCGCCGCGAGCACCTGCTCGTCCGTCAGGACCCGCATCCCCGAAGGCGATACGCGCTCCGCGCGCAGCCACGCCGAGCCGTAGAGCAGCCAGACGCCGCCCACGGCGAGGAGTACGACGCAGACGAGCAGGACGAGGAGCCTACGAGGCCGGGACAGCCTCCTGAGGCGGGGCGGCCGGGGCGGGCCGGGCCGAAGTCTCTCGCGGTCGCCGCGCTCTGCGGTCGTCGGTCCGGCCACGCTCCCCTGCCTTCTGTCACGCGTTAGCGGCGTGACGCGATCGCCTCGTACACCATCCCGACGAGCAGCTCGTCGGCGTCCCGGCGGCCGAACTCCGTGGCGGCGCGGGACATCTCGAACAGCCGGTGCGGATCCGCGAGCACGGGCAGGACGTTGGACTGGACCCACTGGGGCGTCAGTTCCGCGTCGTCGACGAGGAGTCCGCCGCCCGCCTTGACCACCGGCTGGGCGTTCAGCCGCTGTTCGCCGTTGCCGATCGGCAGCGGGACGTAAGCGGCGGGCAGTCCGACGGCGGCGAGTTCGGCGACGGTCATCGCGCCCGCCCGGCAGAGCATCATGTCGGCCGCGGCGTACGCGAGATCCATCCGGTCCACGTACGGTACCGGGATGTACGGGGGCATCCCCGGCATCTGCTGGACCTGCGGCAGCTCGTTCTTGGGGCCGACCGCGTGCAAGACCTGGATGCCGGCCTGCTGGAGGTACGGGGCGACCTGCTGGACCACCTCGTTGAGGCGGCGGGCGCCCTGTGAGCCGCCGGAGACCAGCAGGGTCGGCAGGGCGGGGTCGAGACCGAAGGCGGCGCGGGCCTCGGGGCGTACGGCGGCCCGGTCGAGGGTCGAGATGGAGCGGCGCAGCGGGATGCCGATGTAGCGGGCACCGCGGAGCTTGCTGTCCGGAGTCGAGACGGCGACCTGGGCGGCGTACCTCGAACCGATCTTGTTGGCCAGGCCTGGCCGCGCGTTGGCCTCGTGGATGACGATCGGGACGCCGAGGCGCTTGGCCGCGAGGTAGCCGGGCAGGGCGACGTAGCCGCCGAAGCCGACGACGGCGTCGGCCTTGGTGCGCTCCAGGATCTGCTCGGCCGCCTTGATCGTGCCGCGCAGCCGCCCGGGGACGGTGATCAGCTCGGGGGTGGGTTTGCGGGGCAGCGGGACGGCGGGGATCAGCGCGAGCTCATAGCCCCGCTCGGGCACGAGCCGGGTCTCGAGTCCGCGCTCCGTGCCCAGGGCCGTGATGCCCACGGTCGGGTCCTGCCTGCGCAGGGCGTCCGCGAGGGCGAGCGCGGGCTCGATGTGACCGGCGGTCCCTCCGCCGGCGAGTACGACATGCACCGAAATTCACCGCTCTCCGGACGAACGCGCCGAGGCACGCCGTCGCATCGTGTTCCAGCTCCGAGGTCTCCGACTGGTTCCGGAACCTCCAGCCCGCTTTCTACCAAAGCGTGGTTGTCGCATCGCAAGCGCCATCCGCGCAGCGGGATCCTCCCGCGCGAAGGCGATCAGGAGCCCGATGGCGAACATGGTCGGCAGCAAAGCGGAACCCCCGTAGGAGAACAGCGGGAGCGGGACTCCGGCGATCGGCAGCAGACCGAGCACCGCACCGATGTTGATCACGGCCTGGGCCGTGATCCAGGTGGTCACGCCTCCCGCGGCATACCTCACGAAGGGGTCCTCCGTGCGTCCGGCCACGCGGATACCCGCATAGCCTAGAGCGGCGAAGAGGGCGAGTACCGACAGCGTCCCCGCCAGGCCCAGTTCCTCCCCGGTGATGGCGAAGATGAAGTCTGTGTGCGCTTCTGGGAGTTGGCCCCATTTCTCCACGCTCGCACCGAGGCCGGAACCGAAAATTCCGCCGGAGGCGAGGGCGTAGATTCCGTGCACGGCCTGCCAGCACGTGTCGTTCGGTCCTGGCTCGGTGGCGCCGATGCAGGCCAGCCGCGCCATACGGTTCTGGCTGGTCGTGATCAGCATCAGACCGATCGTCCCGGCGATGGCCAGTACGCCCGCGAAGAGCCGCGTCGGAGCTCCGGCCAGCCAGAGCAGCCCGAACAGGATCGCGGTGAGGATGATCGCCGTGCCCATGTCGCCGCCGAGCATGATCAGTCCGAGCAGCATGAAGGCCACCGGCACGAGCGGCACGAGCATGTGCTTCCACTGGGTCAGCAGCCGCTTGTCCTGTTTACGGGCGAGCAGATCGGCGCCCCACAGTACGAGCGCGAGCTTGCCGAACTCACTGGGCTGGAGCTGGAACGGGCCGCCGATGGAGATCCAGTTCTGGTTGCCGTTCACCGCCACCCCTATCCCCGGAATCTGCACCAGGACCATCAGGAAGACGGAGCCCAGGAGCATCGGATACGCCAGCGCGCGGTGCAGCTTGGACGGCATCCGGGAGGCGATCAGCAGCAGGACCGTGCCCAGCACGGCCGCCAGGAACTGCTTCCGGAAGAAGTACGTTCCCGGCAGCGACAGTTGCAGCGCCTTGATCTGGGAGGCCGAGTACACCATCACGATCCCCAGCACGGTGATCAGCATGCTGCTGCCGAGGATCAGGTAGTACGCGGTCAGCGGCCGGTCCCAGGCACGGCGCGCACGCGTGTAGAGGCGGCGCACGGGGTTGTCGCCCGGCGGACGGGAGACGGCGGGGCGCCCGGTGACGCGCGGCGCGACGGGCCGGCCGGTGCGGTTACTCGGCATCGGCACCGTCCAGCGGCCCACGATGCACCGGCCACGATGGCGTCACGCGTCCCTCCCAAGGGTCCCGAGCGCCCGGACCGGCCCGCCCCGCTGTCAGGCGCTCGCGGCGCCGAGTTCGCGGACGGCCTCCGCGAACATGTCGCCGCGCTGGTTGTAGTTGGTGAACATGTCCATGGAGGCACAGGCGGGAGCCATGAGCACCGTGTCTCCGGCGTGGGCGAGCCGCGTCGCCTCCTGGACGGCCTCGAGCATCGCCCCAGTGTCGGTCCGGTCGAGGTCGACGACCGGTACCTCGGGCGCGTGTCGCGCCAGCGCCTGCCGGATCAGGGCCCGGTCGGCACCGAACAGGACGACGCCCCGAAGTCGCTTTGCCGACTTGGCGACCAGTTCGTCGAAGGTCGCTCCCTTGGCGAGCCCTCCGGCGATCCACACGATCGACTCGTACGCCGCCAAAGAGGCTTCCGCCGCATGCGTGTTGGTGGCCTTGGAGTCGTCGATGTAGGCGACCCCGCCGACGTCGGCGATGTGCTGGATGCGGTGCGCGTCCGGGCGGAAGGCCCGCAGCCCGTCGCGTACGGCCGTGGCGGGCGCTCCGTAGGCGCGCGCGAGGGCCGCCGCCGCAAGGGCGTTGGCGATGTTGTGCGGGGCGGGCGGCTGGACGTCGCCGACCTCGGCGAGTTCCTGGGCCTGCTTGTGCCGGTCCTCGACAAAGGCGCGGTCGACCAGGAGGCCCTCCACGACGCCGAGTTGGGACGGCCCGGGCGTGCCCAGCGTGAAGCCGATCGCCCGGCAGCCCTCCTCGACGTCCGCCGCGCGCACCAGGTCCTCGGTGGCCTTGTCCGCGACGTTGTAGACGCAGGCGACCCGATTGCCCTCGTAGATACGGCCCTTGTCGGCGGCGTAGGCCTCCATGGAGCCGTGCCAGTCGAGGTGGTCGGGCGCGAGGTTGAGCACGACGGCGGAGTGGGCGCGCAGGGAGGGCGCCCAGTGCAGCTGGTAGCTGGAGAGTTCGACGGCGAGGACGTCATACGGTTCCTCGCTCAGCACGACATCGATGATCGGCGTGCCGATGTTGCCCACGGCGGCCGTACGCAGGCCCGCGGCGCTCAGGATCGACGCGAGCATCTGCGTGGTGGTGGTCTTGCCGTTGGTGCCCGTGACGGCGAGCCAAGGGGCTGCGTCGGGGCCACGCAGAAGCCAGGCGATCTCTACGTCACCGACTACGTCCACGCCCGCCTTCGCGGCCGCGGCGAAGAGCGGCGAGGTGGGCTTCCAGCCCGGCGAGGTGACCACGAGGTCGGTGCCCTCGGGAAGGTTCTCGGCGTCCCCGAGACGTACCGAAATGCCCTCTGTCTCAAGGGATTCGGCCCGCTCCCGGAGTGCCGGGGAGGAGCCCCCGTCGACGACCGTGACGGACGCGCCGAGGCCGGCCAGGGCGCGGGCGGCGCTGATGCCGCTCACGCCGAGGCCGGCCACGGTGATGTTCCGGCCCTGCCAATTGGTCACTTGTCGGCCGCCCACCCTGCGTAGAAGAGACCCAGCCCCACGATCACGCACATGCCCTGGATGATCCAGAAGCGGACCACGACAAGGACTTCGGACCACCCCTTGAGTTCGAAGTGGTGCTGGAGCGGGGCCATGCGGAAGACGCGCTTGCCGGTCAGCCGGAAGGAGCCGACCTGGATGACGACCGACATGGTGATCAGGACGAAGAGACCGCCGAGCAGCGCGAGCAGCAGCTCGGTGCGGGAGCAGATGGCGAGTCCGGCGAGCGCGCCGCCGAGCGCCAGCGAGCCGGTGTCGCCCATGAAGATCTTGGCGGGTGAGGTGTTCCACCACAGGAAGCCGAAGCAGGCGCCCATCAGTGCGGAGGCGACGACCGCGAGGTCGAGTGGATCTCGTACTTCGAAGCAGGCGGTCGGGTTGGTCAGCGTGTCCCCGTTGGCGCAGGACTCCTGGAACTGCCAGACACCGATGAACGTGTAGGCGCCGAAGACCATGACGGAGGCGCCGGTGGCGAGGCCGTCCAGACCGTCGGTGAGGTTCACGCCGTTCGACATGGCGAGGATCATGAACAGCGCCCAGACCACGAACAGCACCGGTCCGATGGTCCAGCCGAAGTCCTGTACGAAGGAGAGCTTCGTGGAGGCCGGCGTCTGGCCCCGGCTGTCCGCGAACTGCAGCGAGAGCACGGCGAAACTGATGCCGACGATCAGCTGGCCGGCCATCTTGGCCTTGGCCCGCAGACCGAGCGACCTCCGCTTGACGATCTTGATGTAGTCGTCGAGGAAACCGACCAGGCCCATGCCGCCCATCAGCCCGAGCACCAGCACCCCGGAGAACGTCGGCGGCTTGCCGGTGATCACCTTGCTGAGGAAGTACGCGATGATCGTGGCCAGGATGAAGGCGATGCCGCCCATGGTCGGCGTACCGCGCTTGGCGTGGTGCTCGCGCGGGCCGTCGTCGCGGATGTACTGGCCGTAGCCCTTGCGGGCGAGGAGTTTGATCAGCAGCGGGGTGCCCACGAGAGTCAGGAACAGGCCGATGACTCCCGAGAACAGGATCTGGTTCATCATCGGGCGGCGACCTCACCCTCGGCACCCTCGAGCAGTGCCTGGGCCACCCACTCGAGCCCCACCGATCTGGACGCCTTCACGAGCACGACGTCCCCCGGGCGCAGCTCATTGCGCAACAGGTCGACAGCCGCCTGTGCGTCGGACACGTGCACCGACTCCTCACCCCACGAACCCTCGTTATATGCGCCCAGTTGGAGCCAGGACGCTTCCCTGCCCCCGACCGCGACGAGCTTGCTGACGTTGAGCCGGACGGCGAGCCGTCCGACCGCGTCGTGCTCGGCGAGCGCCTCGTCCCCGAGCTCGGCCATCTTGCCGAGCACCGCCCAGGTCCGGCCCCCCCGTGCCCGTGAGGCTCCGCCCATGGCAGCCAGCGCGCGCAGAGCCGCCCGCATGGATTCGGGGTTCGCGTTGTAGGCGTCGTTGACGACCGTCACGCCGTCCGGGCGCTCGGTGACCTCCATCCGCCAGCGGGAGAGGGAGCCCGCCTCGGAGAGCGCGACGGCGATCTCGTCTGCGGACATGCCCAGCTCATGGGCGACGGCGGCCGCGGCGAGCGCGTTCGACACGTGGTGCTCACCGTACAGGCGCATGGTCACATCGCTTGCACCGGAGGGTGTGTGAAGCCTGAACGCGGGCTGTCCGCTCTCCGTGAGCCGCACGTTCTCGGCCCGTACGTCCGCTTCGCCGGACTCCCCGAAGAGGATCACGCGTGCCTTCGTACGGGACGCCATGGCGCGTACGAGGGGATCGTCGGCATTGAGAATCGCGGCGCCCCCTTCGGGGAGCGCCTCCACCAGCTCGCCCTTGGCCTGGGCGATCTGCTCCCGTCCGCCGAACTCGCCGATGTGCGCGGTGCCGACGTTCAGGACGAGGCCGATCTTCGGCGGGGTCAAGTCCGCGAGGTAGCGGATGTGGCCGATGCCGCGGGCGCCCATCTCCAGGACGAGGAACTTCGTCTCCTCGGTGGCGCTGAGCGCGGTGAGGGGCAGCCCGATCTCGTTGTTGAGCGAGCCCGGCGTGAACACGGTCGGGGCCTTGCGCCGGAGTACCTGCGCGATCAGGTCCTTGGTGCTGGTCTTGCCCGCGGAACCGGTGAGGGCCACGAGGGTCGTGCCGAGTCGCTCGACGACGTGGCGGGCGAGGGCGCCGAGGGCCGCCTGGACGTCGTCCACGATGATCGCGGGCACGCCGACGGGCCGGGACGCCAGAACGGCGGCGGCGCCCTCCTCGACGACCTGTGCGGCGAAGTCGTGACCGTCCACGCGCTCGCCCACGAAGGCGACGAACAGACTGCCTGGCTCCACCTCACGGGAGTCCCTGACGACCGGTCCGGTGATCTGGACCGACGGATCCGGTATGTCGTACGTCTGCCCGCCGACGACTGAGGCGATCTCGGCGAGAGAGAGGGCGATCACAAGTTCATCCCTGGGTCTTCTGGATAGCTTCGCGAAGTACCTGGCGGTCGTCGAAGGGACGGACCACCCCGGCGATGTCCTGGCCCTGCTCGTGGCCCTTACCCGCGATCAGCACGGTGTCGCCGGGTTCGGCGCGGGCGACGGCCGCGGCGATCGCGGCGGCCCGGTCCTCGAAGACCGCGACCTCGCCGCGCTCGTGCGCCGGTACGTCTGCGGCGCCCGCGAGCATGGTGGCGAGGATCGCGAGGGGGTCCTCGGAGCGGGGGTTGTCCGACGTCAGTACGGCGGTGTCGGCGAGGCGGGCCGCGGCGGCGCCCATCGGCATCCGCTTGGACTTGTCACGGTCTCCGCCGCAGCCGAGCACGATGTGGATCTTGCCCTCGGTGACCTTGCGCAGGGCGCGCAGCACCGATTCCACGGCGTCCGTCTTGTGCGCGTAGTCGACGACCGCGAGGTACGGCTGGCCGGCGTCCACGCGTTCCAGGCGGCCCGGCACACCCGGTACGGCGGCGATGCCGTCGGCCGCGGTCTGGGCGTCGAGCCCGGCGGCGGCCAGGGCGACGACCGCGGCGAGGGTGTTGGCGACGTTGAAGGGGCCCGCGAGCGGCGACTTGGCGCTGATCCGCTCCCCCTTGGGGCCGATCGCGACGAACGTCGAGTCCAGCGGACCGACCTCGACGTCCTCGGCACGCCAGTCGGCGTCCGGGTGTCCCTCGGCGGAAAACGTCACCACAGGGACGGTGGCTTCCTTGACGAGCCTCCGTCCGTACTCGTCATCGAAGTTGACCACGCCGAAACGGCTGCGTTTCGGCGTGAACAGCTGCGCCTTGGCCCCGAAGTAGTCCTCCATGTCGGAGTGGAACTCCATGTGCTCCGGACTGAGGTTGGTGAAGACGGCGATGTCGAAGACACAGCCGTCGACCCGGCCGAGGACCAGTGCGTGGCTGGAGACCTCCATGGCGACCGCGTCCACGCCGCGCTCACGCATCACCGCGAACAGCGCCTGGAGGTCGGTGGCCTCGGGAGTCGTCCGCTCCGACTTGATGCGCTCGTCGCCGATACGCATCTCGACCGTGCCGATGAGTCCGGTGCTACGGACCGTCTTCAGGCCGCCCTCGATGAGGTACGCCGTCGTGGTCTTGCCCGAGGTACCCGTGATGCCGATCTGGAGGAGATCACGGCCGGGGTGACCGTAGATCGTGGCCGCCAGCTCGCCCATCCGTCCGCGCGGATCGTCGACGACGAGGACCGGAAGGCCGGTCGCGGCGGCCCGCTCCGCGCCGGTCCGGTCCGTGAGCACCGCCGCCGCGCCCAGGCCCGCGGCCTGCGTCACGAAGTCGGCTCCGTGCAGCCGGGCGCCGGGCAGGGCGGCGTAGAGGTCGCCGGGGCGTACGGCCCGGGAGTCGTGGGTGATGCCCGTGACCTCGGCCGCAGCGAGGGCGGTGACACCCAGCTGATCGGCGAGGTCCGCCAGGTCCGTGGCGGAGACCTGAACCGGTCGCGGCGGCCCCGGAAATGTCACAGGTACGCCCTTCTGGGTGGTTTGGGACTGATCAGCGTGTGGCACGGCGGTGAGCGTACCGGGCGCGCCCCCGGCTCTGCGAAGCGAGGGGCGGGGCTCCGGATGTTTCCCCGGGTCAGAAGTGATCGTTGTCACGAATTGGTTCCTGCTCGGTGTTCCGGGTGACTGGACATGTCCGGTGCTGATCAGGGATTGAAGGTGACCGGAAGTCGGGCGGGCGCCTCCCCGGTGGGCGGCACCTGGAGGGTCTTGAGGGCGAACTCCAGGACCTCCTTGTAGACGGGTCCGCAGATCTGGCCGCCGAAGTAGCTGCCCTTGGTGGCGTTCTGGATCGCGCAGTACACGGTCACGCGGGGGTTGTCGGCGGGCGCGAAGCCGGCGAACGAGGAGGTGTAGCCGCGGTAGCGGCCGGTGGCCGGATCCACCCGGTTGGCGGTGCCTGTCTTCCCCGCGACGCGGTAGCCGGGGATACGGGCCTTGGTGCCGGTGCCCTCCTCGTCGTCCACGACGGACTCCAGCATCTGGGCGAGGGTCTTCGCCGTCTTCTGGCTCACGACCCTTGTCTTCTTGGGCTTCGGGGCCGGTGTGAAGCGGCCGTCGGCTCCCTTGGTGCCCCGTACGAGGGTCGGCTCGACGCGTACGCCGCCGTTCGCGATCGTCGAGTAGACGGAGGCCGCCTGCATCGCGTTGATCGACACGCCCTGGCCGAAAGGAATCGTGTACTGCTGCGAGGTCGACCACTTGTCGGCGGGTGCGAGGATGCCGTTCGTCTCGCCGGGAAAGCCGAGTCCGGTCTCGCGGCCGATGCCGAACTTGCGCAGATACGAGTAGAGGACCTGGTTGGCCTGCTTCTGGGTCTTGCCGAGCTGGCCGGTCGCCAGGATGGTGCCGATGTTGCTGGACTTGGCGAGGACGCCGTTGAGCGTCAGATACCAGGTCGGGTGGTCGATGTCGTCCCGGAAGAGCCGGTCGCCCCGGTGCAGCCGGTTGGGCACGACCACATGCGTCCCGGGCGTGGCGGCGTCCTCCTCCAGAACGGCCGCCATCGACATGACCTTCGCGGTGGAGCCGGGTTCGTACGCGTCCTGGAGAGCCGCGTTGCCGAGCGCCGCCGAGCCGGCCTGGGAGAGGTCGTTGGGGTCGAAGCCGGGCGAGTTGGCCATCGCGAGGATCTCGCCGGTCTTGTTGTCCTGCACGATCACATAGCCGCGGTCCGCCTTGGACTCCTTCACCTGCTCCGTAATGGCGTTCTGCGCGGCCCACTGGATGTCACGGTCGATGGTCAGCTCGACCTCGGAACCGGCCACGGCGGGCGTCTCCGTACTGCCCGCGGTCGGGACCCGGTGGCCGCCGGCCTGGGCGTAGCGGATTTCGCCGTCCTTGCCGGTCAGTTCCTTGTTCAGCTGCTGCTCGACACCGCCGCCGCCCTTGCCGTCGGCGTTGACCCAGCCCAGTATCCCGGCGCCGAGGCCGCCGTTCGGATAGACCCGCTTGCTGGTGGGCTCCTGGAAGACGCCCGCCAGCACGTTCACGGCCGTCCTGTCCTTCTGGGCCTTCTCGGCGAGCGTCGTCTTCAGGTCGTTGATCTGCGTCCAGACCTGGGGGGTCTGGCGACGGGCCAGCAGGACGTACTGGGTGCCCTTCGTCCGGAGCTTCTCGGCGAGCTCGGCGGGTTTCTTGCCGAGGATCGGGCCGAGCAGAGCGGCGGCCTGCTCGGGGGCGTCGTCGGTCTTCGTCGCCTTCCGCGTGAACATCGTGGGGTCGGCCGTGATGTCGTTCGCGTCCACGCTGGTGGCCAGCTCGACGCCGTTGCGGTCGGTGATCCCGCCGCGCTCGGCGGCCAGGGTGCGGCTGAAGTACCGGTTCTGCTCGGCCTTGGCCGAGTACACGCTCGCGTCGACCGCCTGCACCTGAAGCAGCCGCACCACGAAGGCGATCATCACCAGCGTCAGCGCGAGGCTGACCAGGCGCAGCCGGGGCCGGGGGCTGCCCAGCCGGATCATGCGTGGCCCCGGTGTCCGCCCCGCGCGGAGCGTGGCCGGGCGGCGCGGGGGGCGGGCGCCGGGCCCCGGACGCCGACTGGCGGGTCGTACGGGCCTGCCGGGCGACGGCACTCGGCGGCGCGGCGGTTCCTTGTCGGACACTTCCGTCACCTGCCGGGGGGCGTAGGGGGCTGCGTGGGTTTCGGCTTCGGCGTGGAGTCGGGCTTCTCGGGCGACAGCACCAGGGGGACGCGTACCGAGGACCGCTGGGCGGCCTCAGGAACCCCTCTTATCGTGCCGTCGGGATTGAGGAAGGCGGGGTCACCGCCGGGCACCATGCCCAGCTCGCGGGCGCGGCGCTGGAGGGCGTCGGGGGCGGAGTAGGAGTCCACGTCCCGCTGTAGGGCCTGCTCCTCGTCGGTGAGGCTCTTCGTGTCGTCCTGGAGGTCGTCGAGCTTGAACGCCCCCTCGCTGAGAGCGGAGTTCAGGACCAGCAGCCCGATGAGGCCGCCGCCCAGGAGGAGCACGACGAGGAGGACGAAGGGCGTACGGCCGGCCTGTCCGGAACCGGACGGGATGAGGCGGGCGAGCCGGGCGGCCCGACCCCTCAGTTGGGGTTTCCTACTCACTCAACCGCCCCCTTCTTGCGCCTTGCGCCCCTCATTCGACGGACTCCCGGATGCGCTGTGCCCCGCGCAGCCGCGCCGGTGCGGCACGCCTGTTCTGAGCGATCTCCTCCTCCGTGGGGAGCTCCGCACCGCGCGTCAGCAGCTTCAGCCGGGGCTGATAGCGCTCGGGCACCACCGGCAGGCCGGCCGGCGCGGTGGTGGCGGCACCGGCCGCGAACACTTGCTTGACCAGCCGGTCCTCCAGCGAGTGATACGACAGCACGGCGATCCGGCCACCGACGGCGAGCGCCTCCACTGCCGCGGGAATCGCCCTCTCCAGGACGGTGAGTTCGCCGTTGACCTCGATACGCAGTGCCTGGAAGGTTCGCTTGGCCGGATTGCCCCCGGTGCGCTTGGCGGCCTGCGGCAGCGCGTCCCGGATCAGCTCGACGAGACGCGCGCTGTTACTGAAGGGCTCCTTCGCGCGCTCCCGCACGATCGCGGACACGATCCGCTTGGCCTGCTTCTCCTCGCCGTACACCCTGAGGATCCGGACGAGTTCGCCCGGCGCGTACGTGTTGAGCACCTCGGCCGCACTGACCCCGGTCGACTGGTCCATCCGCATGTCGAGCGGGGCGTCCTGGGCGTACGCGAACCCGCGCTCCGCCTCGTCGAGCTGCATGGAGGAGACGCCGAGGTCGAAGAGGACGCCCTGGACGCGCGGGAGGCCGAGCCGGTCGAGTACGTCCGGGAGCTCGTCGTAGACGGCGTGCACCAGAGTGGCCCGGTCACCGAAGGGGGCGAGCCGCTCTCCGGAGAGACGCAAGGCCTCCTTGTCGCGGTCCAGGGCGACGAGGCGAGCCTCGCGGAACCGGGTGAGCAGAGCCTCGCTGTGGCCGCCGAGGCCGAGGGTGCAGTCGACGACGACGGCTCCGGGCCGCTCCAGAGCCGGGGCCAACAGGTCCAGGCACCGCTGGAGCATCACCGGAACATGTCGACTGCGGCTCAAGGGGGCCCTCTCAAATCCGACGCGGCCGTACGCACCGCCGGGTCCCCGACCGACCGGGAGCGGGAGGAGGCCGAGCCGTACGTACGCGCCGCGCACGCGGGGAGATTCCGGCACGTCGCCGGGTCCTCCGGGGGACAACAGTCCAGTTGGGAGACTCTCGCCTCCCAGTTCGCGTCACTTTAGTCCACCGTGTCCCGCGGTCAATCAGCCGCCCTGCGCGTCGCGCGACCCCGCCTCCATTGACGCGGCACATCGCGGAGAACCACCCTTACGGGCACCCACGCAACACCCATGTGGGTTAGCTCACAACAACGCTTGTTGATGTTCTTTGTCCGCTCTCACAGCACGCGTGTACGGACTGTGACGATTACCGTCATGGGTATGACGACTTCCGCATCCGTTCCCACCGAACCCGAAGCCGCCATATCCAGCGGCGACACCGTCACCGACCGTCTCGTCGAGGCCAACAAGCGGTACGCCGCCGCATTCAGCGACCCGGGCATGGATGCCCGCCCGGTGCTCGAGGTAGCCGTCGTGGCCTGCATGGACGCCCGTCTCGACCTGCACGACGCGCTCGGCCTGGAACTGGGCGACTGCCACACGATCCGCAACGCGGGCGGCGTCGTCACCGACGACGTGATCCGCTCCCTCACCATCAGCCAGCGGGCGCTCGGCACCCGCAGCGTCGTCCTCATCCACCACACCGGCTGCGGCCTGGAATCCCTCACCGAGGAGTTCCGGCACGAGCTGGAGATGGAGGTCGGCCAGCGTCCAGCCTGGGCGGTGGAAGCCTTCCGGGACGTGGACCAGGACATACGGCAGTCCATGCAGCGGGTACGCACTTCTCCGTTCCTTCTCCACACCGACGACGTACGTGGTTTCGTGTTCGATGTGAAAACGGGACTGCTGCGTGAGATTGACCCCACCTGACCCCACCCAAAAGGCGTAAGCCCCGACATATCACAGCCAGTTGTCCACAGGCGAGTGACACGAACCGGTAACGGCAACAAGAATGCGGGTGTGGCGTCACGCGGAACTTTTCACGCGTGGTGTCCGTGTTCGAGGTGGGCCGGTTCGCGTCGTGCGCGTCGGCCCGGAGAAAGAACGGGCCGAGGAGGGCCGGGTGACGACCTATGACGATCGAGCGAGCCTTACGGATCTGACCACCACTGTGGAGCGAGTCCGCAGTTCGGTGGAGGGAGTGATCGAGGGCAAGCCTGAGGTCGTACGGCTTTCGCTGACCGTACTGCTCGCCGAGGGACATCTTCTGATCGAGGATGTTCCCGGCGTCGGCAAGACCATGCTGGCCAAGGCACTGGCGCGGTCCATCGACTGCTCGGTGCGGCGAATCCAGTTCACACCCGATCTGCTGCCCTCGGACATCACCGGGGTGTCCATCTGGGATCAGCAGCGCAGCGAATTCGAGTTCAAACCGGGCGCGATCTTCGCGCAGATCGTGATCGGCGACGAGATCAACCGCGCGTCGCCCAAGACGCAGTCCGCGCTCCTGGAGTCCATGGAGGAGCGCCAGGTCACCATCGACGGGCATACCTACGAACTGCCCAGCCCTTTCATGGTGGTGGCCACCCAGAACCCGGTCGAGATGGAGGGCACCTACCCGCTGCCGGAGGCGCAGCGCGACCGCTTCATGGCACGTGTCTCCATCGGCTATCCGAGCGCGGAGGCCGAGTTGGAGATGCTGGACATCCACGGCGGTGTCTCACCGCTGGACGACCTCCAGCCGGTGGCGCACGCGCACGACGTCGTGAAGCTCATCGACGCGGTCCGCACGGTCCATGTCGCCGACCCGGTGCGGCGTTACGCGGTGGACCTGGTCGCCGCCACCCGCACCCACCCCGACCTGAGGCTGGGCGCCTCCCCGCGCGCGACGCTGCACCTGCTGCGTGCGGCAAAGGCTTCCGCGGCGCTCAGCGGCCGGGACTACGCCCTTCCGGACGACGTCCAGGCGCTGGCGGTGGCGGTCCTCGCCCACCGTCTGCTGCCGACCGCCCAGGCGCAGCTGAACCGTCGTACGGCCGAGCAGGTCGTGCTGGAGATCCTGCAGCGCACTCCTGTGCCCGCGGCGCCTGTCTCGCAGAGCGGTCTGACGATGGGCCGGCCGGCTCCGGAGTTCGGCCAGCAGCCGCCCCGGAGGCTGTGATGACCACCGGGGGCATGCCGGCGGCGCAGGCCGAGGAGGACAAGGGCGGCCTGCGTACGGCACTCGCCGGGCTCACCACGCGCGGGCGGTCCTTCCTGGCGGCCGGCGTGGCGGCCGCGGTGTGCGCGTACGTCCTGGGGCAGAGCGATCTGCTCCGGGTCGGGCTGCTGCTGGCCGTGCTGCCGCTGGTGTGCGCGGCCGTGCTGTACCGCACGCGCTACCGGGTGGCGGGCAGCCGCCGGCTTTCGCCCGGGCGCGTGCCCGCGGGCTCCGAGGCCCGGGTCCATCTGCGGATGGACAACGTTTCTCGGCTGCCCACGGGACTGCTGATGCTCCAGGACCGCGTGCCGTACGTGCTGGGGCCGCGGCCCCGGTTCGTACTGGACCGGATGGAGGCGGGCGGCCGGCGCGAGGTGTCGTACCGCGTGCGCTCCGACCTGCGGGGCCGTTATCCGCTGGGTCCCCTCCAGCTGCGGCTCAGCGACCCGTTCGGGATGTGCGAGCTGACCCGCTCCTTCTCGACGTACGACACCCTGACGGTCATCCCGCGCGTGGAGCCGCTGCCTCCGGTGCGGCTGACCGGCGAGGCCAAGGGGTACGGCGACGGGCGGAACCGCTCACTGGCACTGGCCGGCGAGGACGACGTGATCCCGCGCGGATACCGCTACGGCGACGATCTGCGCCGGGTCCACTGGCGCTTGACCGCGCGGTACGGCGAACTGATGGTGCGCCGCGAGGAGCAGCCGCAGCGGGCCCGTTGCACGGTGCTCCTCGATACCCGGGGCATCGCCTTCGAGGGCGCGGGACCGGACTCGGCCTTCGAGTGGGCCGTGTCCAGCGCGGCGTCCACGCTGGTGCACATGCTCGAACGTGGCTTTTCGGTACGGCTGTTGACGGACACCGGCAATTCGGTGCCCGGCGAGGGGGCGGACGGGTTCGCGGGCGCCAACCAGGAATCGGCGGACGCGGCGGGTCTGATGATGGACACCCTGGCGGTGATCGACCACTCCGACGGTACGGGCCTGTCCCGGGCGTACGACGTGCTGCGCGGGGGGAACGAAGGGCTTCTGGTGGCTTTTCTGGGCGACCTCGACGAGGAGCAGGCGACGGTGCTCGCCAAGATGCGGCAGCGCAGCGGCGGGGCCGTCGCCTTCCTGCTGGACAGTGAGTCGTGGGTGGAGGGTGAGGCCCACGAGGACAGTGAGGACCGGCTCCGGATGCTGCGGGAGGCGGGCTGGACCGCTGTGTCCGTGCCGCCGGGCGCGGGTCTCGCCGATCTGTGGCGGGAGGCGGACCGGCAGCGCAATCAGGTCACGCCGGCCGGCAGCACGGCGGGAGGCGGCTCATGAGCGGGGGCGCGCGACTGGCGCTGTGCTCCATGGCGGCGACGCTGCTGGCGGCGTGCGCACTGCTGCCGCTGGTCACTCCGGCGACCTGGCTTCTGCAGGCGGCGTTCCTGCTCGCGATCCAGACCGGTGTGGGCGCGGCGGCCCGGCGGGTTCCGCTGGCCCGGCCGTTGACGATCGCGGCGCAGGCCCTGGTGACCCTGATACTGCTGACGCTGACGTTCGCCCGTGAGCAGGCCATCCTCGGCATCATCCCCGGCCCGGAGGTGTTTGAGCAGTTCGGGCTGCTGCTGCAGACGGGCGGGGAGGACGTCGGGCGGTTCGCGATCCCCGCGCCGCTGTCCGAAGGCATCCGGCTGATGATGGTCGGCGGTGTCCTGGTGATCGGGCTGGCGGTGGACGCGCTCGCGGTGACGCTGCGCAGCGCCGCCCCGGCCGGGCTGCCGCTGCTCGCGCTGTACTCGGTCGCGGCCGGCCTCTCGGACGGCGGCGCCGGATGGCTGTGGTTCCTGCTGGCGGCCGCCGGTTATCTGCTGTTGCTGCTGGCCGAGGGCCGTGACCGGCTCTCGCAGTGGGGCCGGGTCTTCGGCGGCGCACCCCGCACGCCGGGCCCCGACCCGTCGCCGGGCGCCGTCGCGCCGGTCCGCACAGGGCGGCGCATAGGTGCCGTCGCGCTCGGCATAGCCCTGGTGGTGCCGCTCGGTCTGCCGTCCCTCGACGGCGGCCTGCTGGACGGTACGGGGACAGGTGTCGGCTCGGGCTCCGGAGGCGGCGGCACGATCTCCGCGGTGAACCCGTTGGTCTCGCTCCGCGACAGTCTGAACGTGGACGAGGACCGCCAGGTCATGTCGTACAACACCAACTCCGAGGACACGCAGGACCTTTATCTGCGGATCGTCTCGCTCGACGAGTTCGACGGCACGGCATGGAAACCGTCCAAGCGCAACATCGAGGATGTGCCGGGGACCTTCCCGACGCCGCCCGGTCTCGGGGGCGAGGTCCGGCGCACGGAGGTCGAGACAAGGATCTCGGCGGCTGACTCGTACGCGCAGGACTGGCTGCCCATGCCCTACCCGGCCAGCCAGGTGGGGATCAGCGGCAAGTGGCGGTACGAGCCCGTGGGGCGCACGCTCGTCGGCGACCACGGCCAGACCACGCGCGGCCTGGACTACTCCGTCAAGAGCCTGATCGTGCAGCCGACCGCGGAGCAGCTCGCCGACGCTCCGGAGCCGCCCGGCTGGCTGCGGCGCGAGTTCACCGATGTGCCCGAATCGCTGCCCTCGGTGGTGTACGACACGGCGCGACAGGTCACGGCGGGTTCGAGCAACAACTACGAGCGCGCGGTGAAGCTCCAGGACTGGTTCTCCCTGGAGGGCGGCTTCGTGTACGACACGGAGGTGCAGGTCGGCAGCGGTTCGCAGGCGATCGAGCGCTTCCTGAGGGACAAGGAGGGCTTCTGCGTCCACTTCTCCTTCGCGATGGCCTCGATGGCCCGCACGCTGGGCATACCCGCCCGTGTGGCGGTCGGCTTCACACCTGGCTCGCCGCAGTCGGACGGCACGATGTCCGTGGGCCTGCGGGACGCGCACGCCTGGCCCGAGCTGTACTTCGAGGGCGTGGGCTGGACCCGCTTCGAGCCGACGCCGAACCGCGGCACGGTTCCGGAGTACACCCGCTCGGACACTCCGGGCACCACGCTCCCCGAGCCGGGTACGTCGGAGGAGGCCGCGCCTCGGCCTTCCGCGGCCGCCCCGTCGACCAGCGAGAGCTGCACGGCAGAGCAGAAGAGGCTGCAGGAGCCTTGCGCCAGCGAGTCTCCCGAGGCGGCGATCACGGCGCCGGACGACGGCTCGCCGTGGCCGCAGATCCTGCTGTGGGCCCTGGCCGGTCTCGCCGTGCTCGCGATACCACTGCTGCCGATGATGTGGCGGATGAGAGTACGGGCCGTACGGCTCGGCACGCATGGCCGCACCGAGGCGGACGCGGCGGCTCACACGCTGGCCGCGTGGCATGAAGTGACCGATACGGCCTGGGACTTCGGTATCGCGCCGGACGAGTCCCAGACACCCCGCAAGGCGGCCGCCCGGATCGTCCGGCTGGGTCACCTGGATCCGGCGGCCGCGACGTCCGTGCACCGGATCGCGGACGCCGTGGAGCAGGTCCTGTACGCGCCGCGGCCCCGGCCGACGCCGGGGCTGGCCGACGACGTCCGCAGGATGACCGACGGCCTGCGCGCCTCGGTCAGCACCGGCACCCGCCTGAGGGCCCTGCTGGCGCCCCGCTCGGCTGTACGGGTGGCGTGGGCGGTCTCCGAGAGCTGGGCATCGCTCACGTCCCGGGCGACGGCTCGCGTCACGACGCTGATCCGGCGGCCCTCGGCAGGAGAAGGCAGCGGCTGAGGACCCTGTGGCCCTGGAAGGGGGCGCCTGCCCGGTCGGGGTGGGCGCCCTCGGTCGTTTCGGCAGGGTGCGACGTCGTAAACAGGTGAGGCACGCCGATGAGGTTCGGCGTCGTACAGCGGTAAGGTGCGGCCCTCGCAGGGCGGTGAAGTCCAGTGTCGTGCGTCAGCGAGGCTCGCCTGCCGTACGGAGGTCAGGTGCCGGACTCCGGTGACGTTCCGAGCCGTACGCCTTGTGAGCGAGGGCCCGTGAGCGTCACGTGGGCGAGCTGCTCAGGGCCGGAGGCGCACGCAGGCATGCCGAAGGGGCGGCCACCAGCAGGTGGTCACCCCTTGCGCGCTGTACTGGCTCTCCGCCCGGGGGCTAATGGCCTTGTTCGTCGCGGCGCCGCTGCCAGCGCTCCTCTATGCGGTCCATCATGGAGCGCCGCTGCCGGCCCTGACGGCGGGCTTGCGGTGCGCTCGGCGCACCGGCACCCGCAGCGGGCTGCTCGCCCGGCTTGGGGGCTTTGCGCCAACCGGTGACGGCGAGCACCGCGCAGCCCAGCATGACGAGAAATCCCACCACGCTGACCCAAATCTGCTGTGCGACCATTCCGGCCATGAGGAGCGCGATACCAACCAGGAAGCCCACGACCGCCTGGTAAACCCGTTTCCGGGTGTACGTACGCAGCCCGCTTCCCTCAAGCGCTGTCGCGAACTTGGGATCTTCGGCGTACAGCGCTCGCTCCATCTGCTCGAGCATTCGCTGCTCGTGCTCCGAGAGCGGCACGGAGTCCTCCTCATCGTGCAGTCGCCGGGGCGACCGGGGGTCCCCTTCAGGATAGGCAGGGAATCGCCCCCGTGAAACCCGCCCCTCTACGCCAATTAGCCAACCGGATTCCGCCATGGCACCCCGGTTCACTGAAGCGTGCATTCCCCAGCGACCGGCCCGTCATGCCGGACGGTCTCCTCCGATCATACGGCTCCGAGCGCTCGATCGGGGCCGCTGTGGCGTACTCCATCTGCCGTCGCGCTCCTGATCAGCGGCAGGGCCACGGGAGTCGGCTCAGGCCTCGGCGGCATCCCGGGTCTCGCCGAGCACATGAAGCTGGGTGGCCACGGAGTGGAAGGCGGGCAGCTCGGCCGCCGCGGCCTCCAGCTTGAGCAGGGCGTCCAGGGCGCCGGGCTCGGTGTCGACGAGGACTCCGGGGACGAGGTCCGCGAAGACCCGTACGCCGTGCACCGCGCCCACGCGCAGACCGGCGCCCTCGACGAGAGCGGTGAGCTGCTCGGTGGTGAAGCGCCGGGGTACGGGATCGCCCTCGCCCCAGCGGCCGTCCGGGTCGCCGAGTGCGTGCCGGGCCTCGGTGAAGTGCCCGGCCAGGGCGCGCGCGAGCACCGCGCCCCCCAGTCCGGAGGCGAGCAGGCTGAGGACTCCCCCGGAGCGCAGCGAGGCCACGGCGTTGGCGACGCCTTCGGCGGGGTCGTCCACGTACTCGAGCACGCCGTGGCACAACACCACGTCGTAGCCGCCTCGTTCGACGACGTCGAAGAGGCCGTGGGCGTCGCCCTGGACGCCTTGGACCCGGTCGGCGACTTCGGCCTCGGCGGCCCGGCGCTCCAGCGCGAACAGCGCGTTCGGGCTGGGGTCCACGACGGTGACGCGGTGGCCGAGGCGGGCGGCGGGCACCGCGAACTTGCCGCTGCCGCCTCCTGTGTCGAGCACGTCGAGCGACTCCCGGCCGGTGGCCTTGACCCGGCGGTCGAGGGCATCCTTCAGGACGTCCCAGACCACGGCGGTACGGAGAGAAGCGCGGGGGCGCGACGGGTCCGACACAGCAGTTGACTCCTCGGCGCGGCACCGCCTCGGCTACGGCGGAGCGATAGGGATGCCTTCCCCGGACCTGTGCGGCCAGGGGAAGGTGCAGGCGTTGCCAACCCTATTGCCTCCGGCCCCGTGTCCGGCTCTCCGTCTCGCGCGACGGACGGCAGTGCCTGGGCGGACAGCCGTACCGAATCGGCCCCGGGCGGACGCTGCCTCACTCATCCCGCTTCTGTGTCGTTCATCCCGCATCCGGTACCTCCGGTACGTCTGGTTCTTCCTGGTCGGCGTCCTGCCGGGGCTGGGGCAGCACGGGCTGCAGGACGAGCATGCGCTCGACGAGGCGCAGGAACATCGCCACGTCGCGCAGCAGGTCGTCGGCGTCGCGGCTGCTGGCCGCGCCCTGTATGCCTGCCTCCGCGCGGGCACGTCGGCGAGCTCCGGAGGCGAACAACGCGCTCCACTCGGTGAGTTCGGGCGCGATCTCAGGGAGCACTTCCCAGGCGCTCCGGATCTTCGCCCGGCGCCTCGGACTGGATTCGGGGCGGCCCCGGGCGGCGAGCACGGCGGCGGCGGTGCGCAGGGCCGCGAGGTGGGCCGTCGCGTAGCGCTCGTTGGGCGTTTCCAGCAGGGCCGCCTCGTCGAGTCCGGCGCGGGCCTGGGCGAGCAGGTCGAGCGCGGCGGGCGGGGCCGTGGCCCGGCGGAGCACGGGGTGTACGTCGCTCGCCGGGCCGGTCAGTGAGGGGGCAGGGCCGGTGGCGCGGCGCCGGCGGGCGGCGGCTGCGTGGTAGCTGGCCATGACGAACCTCCTGTCGTCTGTGTGACGGCAACGGCATGTCAGGTGATGCCGTATGTGCCCATCGTGAGGTATGCCACTGACAACGCGTTCTGACCTGGGCTTTTGATTCGATCTAGCGTTCGGGGTAGTGAGCGAGGGGCCGCCTGGATCAGGGCGTAGGTGAGCTGAGCCTGTGAGAATCAGGGCCATGGAAAGCAGCAAGGCCGTGGACAGCGGCAGCAGCCGGAGACAGCTGACCCGGCAGAAGCTCTACGAGGCGGCCGTGACGCTCATCGCGGAGCAGGGCTTCTCCGCCACCACCGTGGACGAGATCGCCGAGCGCGCCGGCGTCGCGAAGGGCACCGTCTACTACAACTTCGCGAGCAAATCCGTTCTCTTCGAAGAGCTGCTCCGGCACGGCGTGGGACTCCTCACCGCCTCCCTCCGGGAGGCGGCCGAGAAGACCGCTCAAGACGGTGGCGGCAAGGTCGACGCGCTGGACGCGATGATCCGGGCGGGACTCGTCTTCATCGACCGCTATCCGGCCTTCGCGCAGCTGTACGTGGCGGAGCTGTGGCGTACGAACCGGGCCTGGCAGTCCACCCTGCTGGTGGTCAGGCAGGAGGCCGTCGCGGTGGTCGAGGGAGTTCTGCGCGACGGCGTCGCGAACGGCGAGCTGAGCGACGAGATCGACATCCCGCTCACGGCGGCGGCCCTGGTGGGCATGGTCCTGGTGGCCGCCCTGGACTGGCAGGCCTTTCAGCCCGAGCGCTCCCTGGACGACGTCCACGCGGCGCTGTCGCGGCTGCTTCAGGGGCGGGTGAGCGGCAACCGCTGAAGCACAGAGGAGCACAAGGGGCCGAAAAAGCGAGCGCCGGTCCGAGGTGGCCGCGTCCCCCGCGGGCCACGCCGGACCGGCGCCCTTCTTGCTCCCCCGTACTCCCCCGTTTCGGTCTCCCCCCGGG
>NZ_JAAKZX010000519.1 GCF_011045025.1 Streptomyces ureilyticus | reverse complement strand
CGGCCTGATCCGTCTCGAGTCGTGCAGCGCCAGTTCTGGCGGCTGATCGCCACGGGGGTCACGACGGTGGAGGCGTCGTTGGCGGTCGGCGTGTCGTGGCCGGTGGGTGCGAGGTGGTTTCGTCACGCTGGCGGCATGCCTCCGATCTCGTTGGCCGAGCCCACGGGCCGGTACCTCGCGTTCGAGGAGCGCGAGGAGATCGCGATCCTCAGGGCGATGAACAAGGGCGTGCGCGAGATCGCCCGCGCCCTGGGGCGTGACCCCGGAACGATCTCTCGCGAACTGCGCCGCAACGCCGCCACGCGCAGCGGCAAGCAGGAGTATCGCGCGACGGTCGCCCAGTGGAAAGCACAGCAGGCCGCCAAGCGCCCGAAGACCGCGAAGCTCACAGGCAACGACAGGTTGCGTGAGTACGTGCAGGACCGGCTCGCCGGCAGCGTCCGCCGCCCCGACAACACGATCGTCCCCGGACCCAGGACGCCCGCATGGAAAGGGCTGAACAAGCCGCACCGGCAGGACAGACGATGGGCGACGGCATGGAGCCCGGAGCAGATCTCGCACCGTCTCCATGCCGACTTCCCCGATGATGAGTCCATGCGCATCAGCCACGAAGCGATCT
>NZ_JAAKZX010000518.1 GCF_011045025.1 Streptomyces ureilyticus | reverse complement strand
CGGGGTCTTCGGGCGGGTGGGCGCGCAGGTAGGCGTCGAAGGCCGCCTTCCAGGCCGCGGCGTGCACCCGGGCCGAATCGGTGATCACTCCGTCGGTGTCGAAGACGACGGCCCGCACGTCCCGCAGCAGCGGTGCGAGCGCTTCGCGGGACGTCCCAGGGGCGAGTGGGCGGTTCACGGTCACACCCGCTGCGGCACGATGGCCACCGGGCACGCCGCGTGGTGCAGCAGCGTGTGCCCTACGCGGCCGAGCTGGAGCCCGAGATGCCCGGACCGGCGCTGCGCCCCGACAATCACCAGGTCCGCGGCGGCCGACAGGTGCAACAGCGCCTTGCGTGCCGGTCCTTCCACGGTGTGACGGCGAACCCGCACCCCGGGGTGGTCCGCCATCGGGTCGTGGAGCAAGGCATCGAGCACGGCGGACGCCTGCTCCTCGTGATAGTGCGCCGGATCCCCGGCGAGCAGGGGATGTTCAGCGGTCTCGTGCGCGGGGCAGCGCCAGGTGCGTACGGCATCGAGGGTGCACCGGCGCGCTTCGGCCTCGCGGAAGGCGAACCGCACCGCCTCGCCGCCGGTCGCGGGCTCGCCCGCGCCGAGCAGGATCCGCTCATGGGTGCCCGCCAGGCCGGCC
>NZ_JAAKZX010000517.1 GCF_011045025.1 Streptomyces ureilyticus | reverse complement strand
GCCCCCCCTCCCCGACAACCACCCACCGCTCCGACGAAACCGACGACTCGTGGGTGGGCGCGGCCAGGGGGACCCACTCGAGGGCGAAGGGCTTCTCCTTCCCCTTTCCGCGGACGCGTTCTTGCTGGTCCGGTGACATCTCCGGAATCACCAGCCGATCGACGAGAGCCACTGGAGCACCCGTGAGGTCGGCGAGGGCAACAGTCATCGCATCGGATCCGGCCGGAGACAGCCTCACCCGCAGGGTCGAGGCGCCGGCCGCGAAAACCGAGACCCCACTCCACGCGAACGGAAGTCGCATGACCCCACCGCTGTCAAAGAAGGCGCCAGCTCCCGCGGCCTGCAGGGCGGCGTCGAGCAGCGCCGGATGGAGGATGAAGTTCTCCGCCACATCCTGCTCGTTGCTGGGGAGGCTCACCTCGGCGAAGACCTCGTCCCCGCGCAGCCACGCGGCCCGCAGTCCCTGGAAGGAGGGACCGTAGGCATACCCAAGGCGCCCATACGCTTCGTAGAAACCGTCCAGCTCGATGGGGCTCGCCCCGGGAGGCGGCCAGGCGCCGAGGTCGACGGGGCCGGTCACCGCGGCCTGGCTGAGCGCCCCACTGACGTGCCGGGTCCACTCCTCGTCCGGCC
>NZ_JAAKZX010000516.1 GCF_011045025.1 Streptomyces ureilyticus | reverse complement strand
GCGCGGCACTTGAGGGGGGTGTCGCGCCCCTTGTCTTGAGCGGGGGCGCGGGCGAGGGCGGAGGTGATGGTGCGGCCGCGTGGCGCGATGTGGTGCGGTGGTGCGTACGGTGGATGCGGTGCCGCGCGGCGGACGCGGCGGTGGGCCCGGGAGGGCGCTGTGTCGAAAAGTGTGAGCACTTCTCCCTGCCATGTTCACGCACTGCTCGTTTGAGTGCCTGAAGGACAGTTTCCCGCTGTGTGTTCACGATTTTTGCGGGGTGTCCCCGTCAGCATGGTCGCCCCAACTCGAACCACGTGGCCTTGCCCCGGCCCGGGCCGTGCGTGCACACGCCCCACGCGTCGGCGCCGTACGAGATGAGGTGCATGCCGCGGCCGTCCTCGTCGTCGTGGGCCGCGGTGCGGACTGTGGGCAGGCCGGGGGCCTCGTCGTGGATGAGGATGCGGAGGCGGGCGGGGTCGGTCCAGCCGGCGTGGAGGGTGACGGGGGTAGTGCAGCCCTTCGCGGCGCAGGCGTTGATGGAGTTGGTGACGGCCTCGGAGGTCAACAGGACGGCGGCGTCGGTGAGTTCGGGGCGGCCGGAGGCTGCGAGGAGGGTGCGGACCGTCTCGCGGGCGGCGCGGACCCAGGCGGGGTGGGGCGGG
>NZ_JAAKZX010000515.1 GCF_011045025.1 Streptomyces ureilyticus | reverse complement strand
TGGGCGAGTTCAACCAGTCGTTGCAACACCGGGCTGTTGCAGCGAGCGTAGCTGCTCTTCGAAGACCTCGGCGGGTGTCCGCCAGCCGAGGGTCTTGCGGGGCCGGTTGTTGATCGCCATGGCGACGGCTTCGAGGTCCGTGGACGACCACCGGGACAGATCGGTGCCCTTCGGGAAGTACTGACGCAGCAGCCCGTTCGTGTTCTCGTTCGTCGGTCGTTGCCAGGGTGAGTGGGGATCGGCGAAGAACACCTTCGTCCCGGTATCGATGGCGAACTGGGCGTGGCCGGAGAGTTCCTTTCCGCGGTCCCAGGTGAGGGTTTTGCGTAGCTGCTCGGGCAGCTGCGTCATCGACGTCGTGAGCGCCGCGTTCATCGCGATCGCGCCATAGCCCCCGAGCGAGGGGCCGTTCTTCACGGGCGGATTCTCGCCCCAGCCCTCGAGCCGGGGCAGGTGCACCAGGAGCGTGGAGCGGCTGCTGCGCTCGACCAGCGTGCCGATCGCGGAGCGACCCGTCCCGATGATCAAATCGCCTTCCCAGTGTCCGGGGACCGCGCGGTCTGCGGCCTCGGCGGGGCGTTCGCTGAGGACGACGTCCGCGGTGACATGCCCCTGCGGTTTGTTCTGTGACCGTGCACGGGGAG
>NZ_JAAKZX010000514.1 GCF_011045025.1 Streptomyces ureilyticus | reverse complement strand
CCCCCCGACCCGCCCGCCGTCGACCGAGCCGCCGGCCGACTCGGCACCGCCCGACTCCGGCGGCGAGCGCCGCAACCCGCAGGTCCTGACCCCCGGCGACTCCGGCGACGAGGTCACAGAACTCCAACTCCGCCTACGCCAGCTCTTCCTCTACGCAGGCCCCACCACAGGCACGTACGACGACCAGACGGAAAACTCCGTACGGAGCTTCCAGGGCTCCCGAAACGTCGACGACGAACTGGGCATATACGGCGAGCCAACACGAGAAAGCCTGGAGTCGGAAACGGACGAACCGTAGATCCACCCGGAGCCGGGTCCGCGGCAACGTGCAGCCCTCATGCACGGGCACGCACAGGCACGCACGAACACGGCAAGCCACGGGGCTGTGTCGATATCAATATGCGGCTCCGCCGCCGGTGCGCGACCAGCCCCAACGAACCCGCGCCCGCCAAACCGCCTACCGCACCGACCCCTTCACGCGCCCACAAGCACCCGAATCTCCCCGGCGCCCGAAGTCTCCAGCCGCACCTGCGCAAGATCCCGCACCACCACATCCGGCCGATGAACCCCGGCCCGGCCGGCACTTCCTCTCCTTCGACGCCCGAGGCTCCGGCCGCGCCATCGAGGTCTTCGGCGACCTGGCGCA
>NZ_JAAKZX010000513.1 GCF_011045025.1 Streptomyces ureilyticus | reverse complement strand
CGTGGGGCGGGTGCTTTCCGGGTGGGCGCGCTCGTGTCTGACGCACCACGGGGGTGCTGCGCGAGGTCCGTGCCGGAGCTGTCCGCTCCGTACGGCCTGTGCTGTGGTGACTCGGCGCTGCGGGGGCGGTTGTCCCGGTGCGATCCTCCGGTCGCACGGCCGCTGCCTCAGCACGCCGGGGGGCGGTGGTGGCAGCGGTTTGGCGGGGTCCGTCTTTCCTGCGCCGGGCCGTACAGCCCAGACCGCGTCTGCCGACGACCACCGCGGCGGCATGATGCCCCGTGATGGTGGTCGAAGCGGTGGAAGCCTGCTGTTTCAGGGGGTTCAGCCAGTGCTGGGCACCCCACCTGCTCGAATACGCCGGATCGATGGCGATCACGGAGAGTCCGGCGTGGTGGGCCATCCCGGACAGGCGGTCACGGAACCTGCCTGTCGGGATCCCCGCCACGGTGCGGCGGAAGGCTTTGCCGCGCCGGCCCCGGCCCGGTCTCTCCCGGCCGGTGGTGCGGGCGTCAGTAAAGTCCAGGTTCTCGATCACCAGTGCCGCGCACTCATGCTGCTGGGCGAGGTGCAGGAGCTGGGAGATCGCTGCGCGCAGTCGTGCGTCGCGGGTGGGGGCGGGCAGATCGGACAGTTGCAGGGGGATGGTGTGGG
>NZ_JAAKZX010000512.1 GCF_011045025.1 Streptomyces ureilyticus | reverse complement strand
GGCGGGAGATCGTTAGCACGTGATCGTCCGTCACGGGCGGCGCGCGGCCGCCGCGCTCGAAGCGCACGGGATACGCCCGCGCCCCGGCACCCTCCGACCCGTAGAACTCAAGCCGCACCTGCTCACCCTCCAGCACCCGCTTCTGATCCACGAGCACGACGACGGGGTGGATGCTCCGGCAGGTCTCGCGGGTGGTGTTGGCGAGCTCGAGATACCAGCTCCGGTATCCCCCTCCGGCCTCATACACGGAGGGCCCACCATGAATCCGAGTACGCACAGGGAATGCCCGACTGCCGGGCCCGGCCGAGCAGTTGGGCTCAGGGGCGAGGGCGAGGGCGTGCGCGGGCAAGGGAGCAAGGGCGGCGGTCAGACAGAAGGCCAGCGGAAAAGCAGACAAAGACGCACACAGTCGCATGGACATGGGAGCCTGCCGGGATCCGCGGCGTCAGGCAGTCTGAGGGCTCCTGGCGGGCCCCGTTAGGGGGTCGAGTTCAGCAGGTCGGCTCAACCTCGGCTTACCCCTCGGCCCGCCCGAACAACGGCGCCAGCAACAACTGGGCGGCTCCCTCAGCCACCCCCCACTCACCGCCGGAGGCAACCCGTACCGGCACAGGACTGCTAGCCCCCTCCCGCTGAGCGCGAGCGTCCAGCACAGCCCCCACCCCCCACAC
>NZ_JAAKZX010000511.1 GCF_011045025.1 Streptomyces ureilyticus | reverse complement strand
TTGTGACCCTGTCCGCCGCCTCCCCCCAGAGTGACGAACAGCCCCCGTGCTTCCCCCGTACTTTCTTTCCCCCGTTGCCTTCGGCGGGCCTGTCAGGCGACAAGCTCTCCGAAGGACTCCTCCTCGTCACGGCCGAAGCTGAGGACCTCGTCCTCGCGCAGCCGGCGGAGCGACCGCCAGATGCTGGACTTCACCGTGCCGACACTGATGTCGAGGATCTCCGCGATCTCCGGGTCCGTGCGGCCCTCGTAGTAGCGCAGGACCAGCATGGTGCGCTGGAGTTCGGGCAGCCGGGCGAGCGCCTGCCACAGGACGGCGCGCAGCTCGGTGCCGCGCATCGCGTCCGTGTCGCCGGCCGTCTCCGGCAGCTCCTCGGTCGGGTACTCGTTCAGCTTGCGGCGGCGCCACGCGCTGATGTGCAGATTGGTCATGGTGCGGCGGAGGTAGCCCCCGACCGCGGCCTTGTCGCTGATCCGGTCCCACGCCTTGTACGTCGAGAAGAGGGCGCTCTGGAGCAGGTCCTCGGCCTCGAAGCGGTCACCGGTCAGGTGGTAGGCGGTTGCGTACAGGGAGGCGCGGCGCTCCTGGACGTAGGCGGTAAACGCCGCTTCGGCATCTACAGTCTCCGACACCGAACGACGCTCCCCCGACCCGGGAGTCGGACGAAGTATTTTCTGAGGAGGA
>NZ_JAAKZX010000510.1 GCF_011045025.1 Streptomyces ureilyticus | reverse complement strand
GTAGAAACCGTCCAGCTCGATGGGGCTCGCCCCGGGAGGCGGCCAGGCGCCGAGGTCGACGGGGCCGGTCACCGCGGCCTGGCTGAGCGCCCCACTGACGTGCCGGGTCCACTCCTCGTCCGGCCCGGCCTGCGAGTGCACACTGACCGGCCGCCAGCCGGACTCGTCCTGCGCACCGACCCGGACCTGAAGGGCGACATCGCCTTCCTCGGGGATGACCAGAGGCATCTCCAAGGTGAGTTCTTCCAGACGCGGGCAACCGACCTCATCCCCGGCCCGCAACGCGATCTCCACCAGACCGGCACCCGGGAACAGGACCGTGCCGCCGATCGCGTGGTCGGCCAGCCATGGGTGCGTGCGCAGGGAAAGCCGCCCCGTCAGCACCACGCCCTGGTCGTCCGCCAGGCGCACGGCCGCTGCCAGGAGCGGGTGACCGGGCTCGGACAGCCCCAATCCCGCCGGATCGGCCCCTGCCCGGTGGTCCTCTTCCAGCCAGTAGCGCCGACGTTGGAAGGCGTAGGTGGGCAGCTCGACCTGCCGCCCGCCGGGCAGCAGCGCCGTCCAGTCGACGTCGGCGCCGTGGACGTAGGCCCGCGCCAGGGCGGTGGTGAGGGACCGCGGCTCGGGACGGTCCTGACGCAGGAGCGGCACGACCAGCCGGGGCGTGCCGGACTCCTCGCGCTCTT
>NZ_JAAKZX010000050.1 GCF_011045025.1 Streptomyces ureilyticus | reverse complement strand
CCCAGCGGTAGCTGGGAGGTGCCCCCCAAGGGGCTGATTCTCAGCCCGTCCGGCGTTTGAGAACGAGGCCGTTCAGGCCGATGGGGTCTGGGGCGCAGCCCCAGCGGGGTCCAGGGGCGGAGCCCCTTGGTATGGGACGGGTAGGGGCGGCGGGGGCGAAAGATGCCACCGGCTCCTCATTGGCCCTTGCAGTGGCCTGGTCCCCTCCCGTTTCCTCGGTGTTTGCAGAAACCCTCTTTCACCGAGTGAGGTCAACCCGTGTCGAGCACGCTCTCCAACTCCGCCCAGGCCCCCGAAACCGGCACCGCGCGCGTGAAGCGCGGAATGGCCGAGCAGCTCAAGGGCGGCGTGATCATGGACGTCGTCACGCCGGAGCAGGCGAAGATCGCCGAGGACGCGGGCGCCGTCGCCGTCATGGCCCTGGAGCGGGTCCCGGCGGACATCCGCAAGGACGGCGGAGTGGCCCGCATGTCCGACCCGGACATGATCGAGGGCATCATCGACGCCGTGTCCATCCCGGTGATGGCGAAGTCGCGGATCGGCCACTTCGTGGAGGCCCAGGTCCTGCAGTCCCTCGGCGTCGACTACATCGACGAGTCCGAGGTCCTCACCCCGGCCGACGAGGTCAACCACTCCGACAAGTGGGCCTTCACCACGCCGTTCGTCTGCGGTGCCACCAACCTCGGCGAGGCCCTGCGCCGCATAGCCGAAGGCGCGGCCATGATCCGCTCCAAGGGCGAGGCCGGCACGGGCAACGTCGTCGAGGCCGTCCGCCACCTGCGCCAGATCAAGAACGAGATCGCCAGGCTCCGCGGCTACGACAACAACGAGCTGTACGCCGCCGCCAAGGACCTCCGCGCCCCGTACGAGCTCGTCAAGGAGGTCGCCGAACTCGGCAAACTCCCGGTCGTGCTGTTCTCGGCCGGCGGTGTCGCCACCCCCGCAGACGCCGCCCTGATGCGCCAGCTCGGCGCCGAAGGCGTCTTCGTCGGCTCCGGCATCTTCAAGTCGGGCGACCCGGCCAAGCGCGCCGCAGCCATCGTGAAGGCCACCACCTTCTACGACGACCCCAAGATCATCGCGGACGCTTCCCGCAACCTCGGCGAGGCCATGGTCGGCATCAACTGCGACACCCTCCCCGAGGCCGAGCGCTACGCGAACCGCGGCTGGTAACCACCCATGACTGAAGCACCCGTCATAGGAGTCCTGGCCCTCCAGGGCGACGTACGGGAGCACCTCATCGCCCTGTCCGCGGCAAACGCCGAGGCCAGGGCGGTGCGGCGCCCCGAGGAACTCGCCGAGGTCGACGGCCTCGTCATCCCCGGCGGCGAGTCCACCACCATCTCCAAACTGGCCGTCCTCTTCGGCGTGATGGAGCCCCTCCGCGCGCGCGTGCGGGCCGGAATGCCCGTCTACGGCACCTGCGCCGGCATGATCATGCTCGCCGACAAGATCCTCGACCCACGCTCGGGCCAGGAGACCATCGGCGGCATCGACATGATCGTGCGCCGCAACGCCTTCGGACGGCAGAACGAGTCCTTTGAAGCGGCCGTCGACGTGAAGGGCGTCGAAGGCGATCCTGTAGAGGGCGTTTTCATCCGCGCCCCCTGGGTCGAGTCCGTCGGCGCCGAGGCCGAGGTGCTCGCCGAGCACGACGGCCACATCGTCGCCGTACGCCAGGGCAACGCGCTCGCCACGTCGTTCCACCCGGAACTGACCGGCGACCACCGCGTGCATGGTCTGTTTGTCGACATGGTGCGCGCGGACCGTACAGCGGAGTCCTTGTAGGATCTCTGGCGTTCGGACAGAGATGGGTTACGCGAAGGAGACAGGCAGATGTCCGGCCACTCTAAATGGGCCACGACGAAGCACAAGAAGGCCGTGATCGACGCCAAGCGCGGCAAGCTCTTCGCGAAGCTGATCAAGAACATCGAGGTCGCGGCGCGCATGGGCGGCGTGGACCTGGACGGCAATCCGACGCTGTACGACGCCGTGCAGAAGGCGAAGAAGTCGTCGGTCCCGAACAAGAACATCGATTCCGCGATCAAGCGCGGTGGTGGTCTCGAGGCCGGTGGCGCCGACTACGAGACCATCATGTACGAGGGGTACGGGCCGAACGGTGTCGCGGTGCTCATCGAGTGCCTGACCGACAACCGCAACCGCGCCGCCTCCGACGTACGCGTCGCCATGACCCGTAACGGCGGCTCGATGGCCGACCCGGGCTCCGTCTCGTACCTCTTCAACCGCAAGGGCGTCGTCATCGTCCCCAAGGGCGAGCTGTCCGAGGACGACGTCCTGGGTGCCGTACTCGAAGCAGGTGCCGAGGAGGTCAACGACCTGGGCGAGTCCTTCGAGGTGCTCAGCGAGGCCACCGACCTGGTCGCGGTCCGCACCGCCCTCCAGGACGCCGGCATCGACTACGACTCCGCCGAGGCCAACTTTGTCCCGACCATGCAGGTCGAACTGGACGAGGAGGGCGCCAAGAAGATCTTCAAGCTGATCGACGCCCTGGAGGACAGTGACGACGTGCAGAACGTTTTCGCCAACTTCGATGTGAGCGACGAGGTCATGGAGAAGGCCAGCGCATAGCGCTGCCGCGAGCGCCGCAGGTTTCGGCGGGCCGGTAGGGATGTGTCCCTACCGGCCCGCCGCTGTTGTCGGTGGCAGCGGTTAGCCTGGCGACAGTCAAAGATCACCGTCCACGTGCAAGGGGGAGGCGACTGTGCGGGTACTGGGTGTGGACCCGGGGCTGACCCGATGCGGCGTCGGAGTCGTCGAGGGCGTCGCCGGGCGCCCTCTGACGATGCTCGGCGTCGGGGTCGTACGGACGCCCTCGGACGCCGATGTCGGCCACCGCCTCGTCGCCATCGAGCAGGGCATCGAGGAGTGGATGGACGAGCACCGGCCCGAATACGTCGCCGTGGAGCGGGTGTTCAGCCAGCACAACGTACGCACGGTCATGGGCACCGCCCAGGCCAGTGCTGTCGCCATGCTCTGCGCGTCCCGTCGTGGACTGCCCGTCGCCCTGCACACCCCGAGCGAGGTCAAGGCGGCCGTGACCGGCAACGGCCGGTCCGACAAGGCCCAAGTCGGCGCCATGGTCACCCGGCTGCTCCGGCTCGACGCACCGCCGAAGCCCGCCGACGCCGCCGACGCCCTCGCGCTCGCCATCTGCCACATCTGGCGCGCCCCGGCCACCAACCGCCTCCAACAGGCCCACGCCCAGGCCCGCGAAGCTCAGGCCCGGGCCCAACAGGCCCGGCAGCAGGCCCAGTCACTCGCCCGAAAGGCCCCCCGATGATCGCCTTCGTCAGCGGCCCGGTCGCCGCCCTCGCCCCCGACTCCGCGGTGGTCGAAGTGGGCGGCATCGGCATCTCCGTCCAGTGCACGCCGGGCACGCTCTCCGGACTCCGCATGGGCAAGCAGGCGAAACTCGCCACATCCCTCGTCGTACGGGAGGAGTCGCTGACCCTGTACGGCTTCGTGGACGACGACGAGCGGCAAACCTTCGAACTGCTGCAGACCGCGAGCGGAGTCGGCCCGCGGCTGGCTCAGGCGATGCTCGCCGTGCACAGCCCGGAGGACCTGCGCCGTGCGATCTCCACCGGTGACGAGAAGGCGCTCATGGCTGTCCCCGGCATCGGCAAGAAGGGCGCCCAAAAACTCCTCCTGGAGCTCAAGGACCGCCTCGGCGAACCTCTCGGCACGGGCGGTGCGGCCATCGGCACGGCTGTCTCCACCGGCTGGCGCGAGCAGTTGCACGCCGCGCTCATCGGACTCGGGTACGCGACAAGGGAGGCCGACGAGGCGGTCTCGGCCGTCGCACCCCAGGCGGAGGCGTCCGAACGGGCTCCCCAGGTGGGCCAGTTGCTGAAGGCCGCCCTGCAGAGCCTCAACAGATCGCGGTAGCAGGCGAGTTCCGCGAAGAGCACGGAAGCCCCGTACGAACTACCAGACCGCGAGGCACACGCAATGAACTGGGACGACCCGACCGACGAGACCGCCGCCGAGCGGCTCGTCGGTGCGTCCGCCGACCGTGAGGACCAGGCCGTCGAGGCCGCCCTGCGTCCCAAGGACCTGGACGAGTTCATCGGCCAGGAGAAGGTCCGCGAGCAGCTCGACCTCGTCCTGCGCGCGGCACGCGCGCGTGGTGCCACGGCCGACCACGTACTGCTCTCCGGAGCCCCCGGCCTCGGCAAGACCACCCTCTCGATGATCATCGCGGCCGAGATGGAGGCCCCGATCCGCATCACCAGCGGCCCCGCCATCCAGCACGCCGGGGACCTGGCCGCGATCCTGTCCTCCCTCCAGGAGGGCGAGGTCCTCTTCCTCGATGAGATCCACCGCATGTCCCGGCCCGCCGAGGAGATGCTCTACATGGCGATGGAGGACTTCCGCGTCGACGTCATCGTCGGCAAGGGCCCCGGCGCCACCGCCATCCCGCTCGAACTGCCACCCTTCACGCTGGTCGGCGCCACCACGCGCGCGGGACTGCTGCCACCCCCGCTGCGCGACCGCTTCGGCTTCACCGCGCACATGGAGTTCTACGAGCCCGCCGAACTGGAGCGCGTCATCCACCGCTCCGCGCACCTGCTCGACGTCGAGATCGGCGCCGAGGGAGCCGCGGAGATCGCCGGCCGTTCCCGGGGCACGCCCCGTATCGCCAACCGCCTGCTGCGCCGCGTACGGGACTACGCCCAGGTCAAGGCCGACGGCGTCATCACCCGGGACATCGCCAAGGCGGCCCTCGCCGTGTACGAGGTGGACGACCGAGGACTCGACCGCCTCGACCGCGCCGTCCTCGAAGCCCTGCTCAAGCTCTTCGGCGGCGGACCGGTCGGCCTGTCCACGCTCGCCGTGGCCGTGGGGGAGGAGCGCGAGACGGTCGAGGAGGTCGCCGAGCCGTTCCTCGTACGCGAGGGACTGCTGGCCCGTACTCCCCGCGGGCGCGTCGCCACACCGGCCGCATGGGTGCATTTCGGCCTCACCCGGCCCGGGCCTTCCGCTGGTGGAAACGGACAACAGGACCTCTTCGGGGCGTGACGGGGCGCATACTCGCCGGACCAGGAACCACGGTGTAATGCTGGGCGTTGTTCCTTGAGTGCGGACTCGCTTAGACTCCGCCGATGCCGCCTTTGTCGGCGGCGCACATATACCCCCATCCATCAGGCCGCTCAGCATCGCGGTCGAATGAAGGAAGTTCCGACCCGTGAGTCTCGTGACCCTCCTCCCGTTCATCGTGCTCATCGGGGCCATGTTCCTGATGACCCGGTCGGCCAAGAAGAAGCAGCAAGCCGCTGCGCAGATGCGCAACGACATGCAGCCAGGCTCCGGCGTCCGCACGATCGGTGGCATGTACGCGACGGTGAAGGAGGTCAACGAGGACACGGTCCTCCTTGACGCAGGCCCGGGTGTCGACCTGCTCTTCGCCAAGAACGCCATCGGTGCCGTCCTCAGCGACGACGAGTACAACCGCATCGTGCACGGCATCGAGCACGACCTGAAGACCGACGAAGCCGTCGTCCCGGACGACGCCTCCTCCCTCACCGAGACCGACGAGCCCGCCGAGTCTTCCGACGACCAGCCCATCGACCTCGGCAAGAAGGAAGCGGCTGACGAGACCGCCGACGAGGAGCCGAAGAAGGCCGATGGCGCAGAGCTGAAGAAGTCCGACGGCGAGTCCGACGCGAAGTAGTCATGACCGGGGACCGCGGAGTGCGCCGCTCGCGCACCGCGGTCCCCGGACCATGTTGTTTCGCGGGGGATCTCGACACCATTTCATGGCCGTCCGCGCAGGTGCCCCGTCGCCGGGCGGACAACGAGGGAGAACGAGAAGGTGGCAGCACCTAAGAAGGGCCGAAAGCAGAGCGGCCAGGGGAGGCCGGGCCGCACATTGGCCCTGATGCTGATCGCGATCGTGGCGCTCACCGGTGGCATGTTCGCCTCCGGGCACACGACGCCGCGCCTCGGCATCGACCTCGCCGGCGGTACGAGCATCACGCTCGAGGCGCAGAACGAGCCCGGTCAGAAGAACGCGATCAACCCGACCAACATGAAGACCGCGGTCGGCATCATGGAACGCCGTGTCAACGGCCTGGGGGTCCAGGAGGCGGAGGTCCAGACCCAGGGCGACAAGAACATCATCGTCAACATCCCCAAGGGCACGAACTCCGCGCAGGCCCGGGAGCAGGTCGGTACCACCGCCAAGCTCTACTTCCGCCCGGTGCTGACAGGTGCCCCGACGGGTAATGCGACGGACCCCGGCGCTTCCCCGTCACCCAGCCCTTCCGGGAAGTCCCCGTCGCCCTCGGCCTCCGGGAAGTCTCCCTCGCCGACGCCCACCGCCACCACCCAGGGCCGCGCCGTGACGGAGGGCCTCGCCGCGAAGGACGGCGCGAAGAAGGCGGACCCGACGCCCTCCGCGCCGCCCAGCGGCAGCGCCCCGCCGCCGGCCGACCCCTCAGGCGAAGCCGCTGCCGCCGATGTGCAGAAGCAGCTGGACGCGCTGAACTGTTCCACGGCCAAGGGCCGCGCGGCGGCGAGCGAGAAGGCCAGCCAGGCCGAGGACACCGAAACGATCGTCGCCTGTGATCCGGATTCCCAGTACAAGTACGCGCTGGGTCCGGTCGCCGTGAACGGCGAGCGGGTCGAGGACGCCAGCGCCGTGTTCGCGTCGACGACCGGCGAGGGCTGGATCGTCCAGATGCAGTTCGACGACAAGGGTTCGGACCAGTTCGCTGACGTCACCGGCAAGCTGGTCGGCCAGGCACCGCCGCAGAACCAGTTCGCCATCGTGCTCGACGGCGAGATCGTCTCGGCTCCGTCGGTCAACTCGGCGATCACCGGCGGATCCGCCCAGATCTCCGGCGGCTTCAACCAGCAGTCCGCCGAGGACCTGGCGAACGTCCTGTCCTACGGCGCCCTCCCGCTCACCTTCAAGGAGGCGAGCGTCACCACGGTCGACGCCGCGCTCGGCGGCGACCAACTGGAGGCCGGTCTGATCGCCGGCGCCATCGGCCTCGCCCTGGTCATCATCTACCTGTTGGTCTACTACCGCGGCTTGTCGCTGATCGCCATCGCCTCACTGCTGGTCTCGGCGGTCATGACGTACGTGATCATGTCGCTGCTCGGTCCGGCCATCGGCTTCGCGCTGAACCTGCCCGCGGTCTGCGGTGCCATCGTCGCGATCGGCATCACAGCGGACTCGTTCATCGTGTTCTTCGAACGCATCCGAGACGAAGTCCGCGAGGGCCGAACGCTGCGGCCCGCCGTCGAACGGGGCTGGCCACGCGCCCGGCGCACCATCCTGGTCTCCGACTTCGTGTCGTTCCTCGCCGCCGCGGTGCTCTTCGTCGTCACCGTCGGCAAGGTCCAGGGCTTCGCGTTCACGCTGGGTCTGACCACCGTCCTGGACGTGGTCGTGGTCTTCTTCTTCACCAAGCCGCTGATGACGATCCTCGCCCGCAAGCCGTTCTTCGCGAACGGCCACAGCTGGTCCGGCCTGGACCCGAAGCGCCTTGGCGCCAAGCCACCGCTGCGCCGCTCCCGCCGCGTATCCGCTCCCGTCGACCCGAAGGAGGCGTGAGATGTCGAAGCTCGGCAACCTCGGCGCCCGTCTCTACCGCGGTGAGGTCGGTTACGACTTCGTCGGCAAGCGCATGCTCTGGTACGGCGTCTCGATCCTGATCACCATCACGGCCATCGTCGGCCTGTCGGTACGCGGCCTGAACATGGGCATCGAGTTCGAGGGCGGCGCCGTCTTCACCACCCCGAAGACGAGCGTCTCCGCATCTCAGGCCGAGGAGTACGCGGAGGAGGCAGCCGGCCACGACGCCATCGTGCAGGGCCTCGGCACGGGCGGGCTGCGCATCCAGGTCGCCGGTGTGGATACGGACCAGTCCGACCCGATCAAGTCGCAGATCGCCCAGGACATGAACCTCGCCCCGGAGAGGATCAGCGCCGAACTCGTCGGACCCAGCTGGGGTGACCAGATCGCCAACAAGGCCTGGCAAGGTCTCGGGATCTTCCTGGTCCTGGTGGTGATCTATCTGGCGATCGCCTTCGAGTGGCGGATGGCGTTGGCCGCGTTCGTCGCCCTCATCCATGACATCACCATCACGGTCGGCATCTACGCCCTCGTCGGCTTCGAAGTCACACCAGGCACCGTGATCGGTCTGCTGACGATCCTCGGTTATTCGCTGTACGACACAGTCGTCGTCTTCGACAGTCTCAAGGAACAGACGAAGGACCTCACCAAACAGACCCGCTGGACCTACAGCGAGGTCGCCAACCGCTCGATCAACAGCACCCTGGTGCGTTCCATCAACACCACGGTGGTCGCCCTGCTCCCGGTCGGTGGCCTGCTGTTCATCGGCGGCGGCGTACTCGGCGCGGGCATGCTCAACGACATCTCGCTGTCGCTGTTCGTGGGCCTCGCGGCCGGTGCGTACTCCTCGATCTTCATCGCCACGCCGCTCGTCGCCGACCTCAAGGAGCGCGAGCCGCAGATGAAGGCCCTGAAGAAGCGCGTACTCGCCAAGCGCGCCTCGGCCGCCTCGCAGAGCGAGCCCCAGGAGGCTGAGGCCGTCGACGAGCCGTATGACGAGGAGCCGGAGGACGCGACTCCCGCGGCCGTCGGTCCGCCGCGCAGCCAGCGTTCCCAGCCGTCGTCCCGCAACAGGGGCCGCGGCCGGCCTTCCGGGAAGCGCCGATGAGCGAGCACACAGACATCTCGAAGCTGCTCCTCAGCCGTATCCGGGACGTGGCCGACTATCCGGAGCCGGGCGTGATGTTCAAGGACATCACCCCGCTCCTGGCCGACCCGGCCGCGTTCACGGCACTCACCGACGCGCTCGCCGAGATCAGCGTCCGCAGCGGCGCCACGAAGATCGTCGGCCTGGAGGCCCGTGGCTTCATCCTCGGCGCCCCCGTGGCGGTCCGCGCCGGGCTCGGCTTCATCCCCGTCCGCAAGGCCGGCAAGCTCCCCGGGGCGACGCTCAGCCAGGCGTACGAGCTGGAGTACGGCTCGGCCGAGATCGAGGTGCACGCCGAGGACCTGGCCGCGGGCGACCGCGTCATGATCGTCGATGATGTACTCGCCACCGGCGGCACCGCCGAGGCCTCGCTCCAGCTGATCCGCCGGGCCGGCGCCGAGGTGGCCGGCGTGGCCGTCCTCATGGAGCTTGGCTTCCTCGGCGGCCGGGGCAGGCTGGAACCGGCCCTCGCGGGCGCCCCGTTGGAGGCGCTCCTCACAGTCTGAGTGAGGGCCCGAGCGGCAGTACGAGTGACGCCCGGGCACCCCAGGGCAAGGCGCACGCAAGGCCTGGGACACCCGTAGAACACCGCGGAGGCGGGCCCGGAGGAATCCGGTGCCCGCCTCCCGTGTTTCTCCTGTACAAAGCCGTCTCTCCAGGCGAAGGCGAGTCCGGAGCCCGGGATCGCTACCATGGGATCTCCGGAGCCTGACCGGGGGACCCGGATCGCGCACGAGGAGCCCTCTTGGCAGACGAGGCCCAGCCACTGACTCCCAGGGCTGAACACCTGGGGGCACCCCCAGCCGCCAAGCCCGACTCGACGACGGGCACCGCGGCCGCGCCCACGAAGAACGCCAGAGGCGACACCGGCGGGCCGGTCCGGCATGCCCAGCCCGCCTCCGGCGGCACAGCGGCCGAGCAGTCGCGCCCGAAGCCTGCTCCTCCTGAGCGCGAGCGGCCCACGCCCTCACCCGCGCCCACGACCGCACCTGCGGTTCGCCCCGCGCCCGGCCAGCCCGCCCGCTCCGGCGGTTCCTCCAACCGCGTACGCGCCCGTCTCGCCCGCCTCGGCGTCCAGCGCTCCAACCCGTACAACCCGGTCCTGGAGCCCCTGCTGCGGATAGTGCGCAGCAACGACCCGAAGATCGAGACCTCCACGCTCCGTCAGGTCGAGAAGGCCTACCAGGTCGCCGAGCGCTGGCACCGCGGCCAGAAGCGCAAGAGCGGCGACCCGTACATCACGCACCCGCTCGCCGTCACCACGATCCTCGCCGAGCTGGGTATGGACCCGGCCACGCTGATGGCGGGCCTGCTGCACGACACCGTCGAGGACACCGAGTACGGGCTCGAGCAGCTGCGCCGCGACTTCGGCGACCAGGTCGCCCTCCTCGTCGACGGCGTGACCAAGCTGGACAAGGTCAAGTTCGGCGAGGCGGCCCAGGCCGAGACCGTGCGCAAGATGGTCGTCGCCATGGCCAAGGACCCCCGTGTCCTGGTCATCAAGCTCGCCGACCGCCTGCACAACATGCGCACCATGCGTTACCTCAAGCGCGAGAAGCAGGAGAAGAAGGCGCGCGAGACCCTCGAGATCTACGCGCCGCTAGCCCACCGCCTGGGCATGAACACCATCAAGTGGGAGCTGGAGGACCTCGCCTTCGCGATCCTCTATCCCAAGATGTACGACGAGATCGTCCGCCTCGTCGCCGAACGCGCCCCCAAGCGCGACGAGTACCTCGCCATAGTGACCGACGAGGTGCAGTCCGACCTGCGCGCGGCCCGCATCAAGGCGACCGTCACCGGCCGCCCGAAGCACTACTACAGCGTCTACCAGAAGATGATCGTCCGCGGCCGTGACTTCGCGGAGATTTACGACCTGGTGGGCATTCGTGTACTGGTCGACACCGTCAGGGACTGTTACGCCGCCCTCGGCACCGTGCACGCGCGATGGAACCCGGTCCCCGGCCGGTTCAAGGACTACATCGCGATGCCCAAGTTCAACATGTACCAGTCGCTGCACACGACGGTCATCGGGCCCAACGGAAAGCCCGTCGAACTCCAGATCCGTACGTTCGACATGCACCGCCGCGCCGAGTACGGCATCGCCGCGCACTGGAAGTACAAGCAGGATCCCTCCGCCGGCGCCTCCAAGGTGCGCAGCGACGTACCGAAGAAGGCCGGCAAGGACGACCACATCAACGACATGGCGTGGCTGCGCCAGTTGCTCGACTGGCAGAAGGAGACCGAGGACCCCTCGGAGTTCCTGGAGTCACTGCGCTTCGACTTGTCCCGCAACGAGGTCTTCGTCTTCACGCCCAAGGGCGACGTCATAGCGCTCCCCGCCGGCGCGACCCCGGTGGACTTCGCGTACGCGGTCCACACGGAAGTCGGCCACCGGACCATCGGCGCGCGGGTCAACGGCCGCCTCGTACCGCTCGAATCGACCCTGGACAACGGCGACCTGGTGGAGGTGTTCACCTCCAAGGCGGCCGGCGCGGGCCCCTCCCGCGACTGGCTGGGCTTCGTGAAGTCGCCGCGGGCCCGCAACAAGATCCGCGCCTGGTTCTCCAAGGAACGCCGCGACGAGGCCATCGAACACGGCAAGGACGCCATCGTCCGCGCCATGCGCAAGCAGAACCTGCCGATCCAGCGCATCCTCACCGGCGACTCCCTGGTCACGCTGGCGCACGAGATGCGCTACCCCGACATCTCCGCGCTGTACGCGGCGATCGGCGAGGGCCATGTGTCCGCGCAGAACGTCGTGCAGAAGCTCGTCCAGGCGCTCGGTGGCGAGGAGGCCGCCACCGAGGAGATCGACGAGAGCGTGCCGCCCGCGCGCGGGCGCAGCCGTAAACGCCGCTCCAGCGCCGACCCGGGCGTCGTGGTCAAGGGCGTCGACGATGTGTGGGTCAAGCTGGCCCGATGTTGTACGCCCGTCCCCGGCGACCCCATCATGGGCTTCGTGACGCGTGGCAGTGGCGTATCGGTTCACCGCACCGACTGCGTCAACGTCGACTCCCTGTCCCGCGAGCCCGAGCGCATCCTCGAGGTCGAGTGGGCGCCCACCCAGTCCTCGGTGTTCCTGGTCGCCATCCAGGTGGAGGCCCTGGACCGCTCACGCCTCCTCTCGGACGTCACACGCGTCCTCTCGGACCAGCACGTCAACATCCTCTCCGCGGCCGTCCAGACCTCCCGCGACCGCGTCGCCACCTCCCGCTTCACGTTCGAGATGGGCGACCCCAAGCACCTGGGCCACGTCCTGAAGGCGGTCAGGGGAGTCGAGGGCGTGTACGACGTGTACCGGGTGACCTCGGCACGCAGGCCGTAACGACCGCTGCGCTGCTACTACGTAGAAGGGGCTTCCGTACCTTGCGTACGGAAGCCCCTTCTACGTAGGAGCGGAAAAACCGCTGGAAGCGCTCAGCCGCCGAACTCCTGCAGACCCTTCAGCGCCTGGTCCAGCAATGCCTGACGGCCATCGAGCTCCTTCTGGAGCTTGTCCGCCTTGGCGTTGTTGCCCGCCGCGCGCGCCGATTCGATCTGGCCCTGGAGCTTGTCCACGGCGGCCTGGAGCTGACCGGTCAGACCCTCGGCACGCGCGCGTGCCTCCGGGTTCGTCCGGCGCCACTCCGTCTCCTCGGACTCCTGGATGGCCCGCTCCACCGCGTGCATCCGGCCCTCGACCTTCGGGCGGGCGTCGCGCGGCACATGGCCGATGGCCTCCCAGCGCTCGTTGATGGCGCGGAAGGCGGCGCGGGCCGCCTTCAGATCCGTCACCGGGAGGATCTTCTCGGCCTCGTGGGCCAGTTCCTCCTTGAGCTTGAGGTTCTCGGCCTGCTCCGCGTCCCGCTCGGCGAAGACGGAGCTACGGGCCGCGAAGAAGATGTCCTGGGCACCGCGGAAACGGTTCCACAGGTCGTCCTCGTGCTCGCGCTGGGCGCGGCCCGCGGCCTTCCACTCCGACATCAGCTCGCGGTAACGCGCCGCCGTCGGGCCCCAGTCCGTGGAGCCGGACAGCGCCTCGGCCTCCGCGACCAGCTTCTCCTTGGTCTTACGGGCCTCCTCGCGCTGCGCGTCCAGCTGCGCGAAGTGCGCCTTGCGGCGCTTGGAGAACGCCGAGCGCGCATGCGAGAAGCGGTGCCACAGCTCGTCGTCCGACTTGCGGTCGAGCCGCGGCAACCCCTTCCAGGTGTCCACCAGGGCCCGCAGCCGCTCACCGGCGGCTCGCCACTGGTCGGACTGCGCCAGCTGTTCCGCCTCGGCGACCAGCTCCTCCTTGGCATGCCGCGCCTCGTCGGACTGCCTCGCCCGCTGGGCCTTGCGCTCCTCACGGCGCGCCTCGACCGCCTTGACCAGCTTGTCCAGCCGGGCCCGCAGTGCGTCCAGGTCACCGACCACGTGGTGGGCGTCGACCTGCTCCCGGATATGGTCGATGGCGGCAAAGGCGTCCTTCGCCGACAGGTCGGTGGTCTTCACTCGTCGCTCGAGGAGGCCGATCTCCACAACCAGGCCCTCGTACTTGCGCTCGAAGTAGGCCAGTGCCTCGTCAGGAGAGCCGGCCTGCCAGGAACCGACGACCTGCTCGCCATCGGCCGTACGCACGTACACGGTGCCCGTCTCGTCGACGCGGCCCCACGGGTCGCTGCTCACAGCGCCTCCTCCACATGATGCCTGCGTAGGGTGGCTGTACCCCCGGCATCGTCCACAGTTTCGTCACGGCCAACATAGGCGACCGGCGGGGCGGCTGTCCGCATACCGCGCGACCGAAATTGGGCCCCTGACGATCAGGATTTCGTCACGGTCGCCTTGTTGATCACGACCGTCGCATTCGGAGCGGTGGTGCCGGTCGTGGGGTCGGCGGGCTGGGCGCCGGCGTCCGAGATCTTCTTCAGGACCTTCATGCCTTCCTTGGAGATCGTTCCGAACGGCGTGTAGTCGGGCGGCAGCTCGCTGTCCTGGTACACGAGGAAGAACTGGCTGCCACCACTGTCGCGGCCCTCCTTCGTCTGAGCGTTGTACTGGTTGGCCATGGCCACCGTGCCCGCCGGATACACGTTCCCCCTCAGGCGCTCGTCCTTCAGGTTCTCGTCCGGAATGGTGTAACCGGGGCCGCCCGTGCCGTCACCCTTGGGGTCGCCGCACTGGAGCACGAAGATGCCCTGTGGGACGAGCCGATGGCACTTGGTGTGGTCCAGATAGCCCTTGTCCACCAGGAAGTTGAACGAGTTCACCGTACGCGGAGCCTTCGAGGCCAGCATCTCGATGTCTATCGTGCCGCAGGTCGTCTGCAGCTTCATCGTGTAGTCCGCCGACTTGTCGACGGTCAGGGCCGGCTCCTTCTTGTAGCTGAGCGGCTTGACCTTGCCCGCGGCGGGCTTCTCGCAGGGGTCCGGCGCCTTGCTGGGGGAGGCGCTCGGGGTCACCTCCGCGTTCGCGTTGTCCTTGGTGTCGTCGCCCTTGAGGGCGTCGGTCGTGGTCGCCACCACGACCAGCACCACGATCACACTGAGCGCCGACGCGATGGAGGCGTTACGGACACGTGCCTTGCGCCGCGCGGCCGTACGCCGCTGCTGCTGCCGCAAGAACTTCTCCCGGGCGAGCTGACGCCGCCGCTGTTCCTGGCTGACCACCGGGTTCTCTCCTCATGCGTCTCGTACGTCAGGTGGTACGCCTGCGTCTGGTGAGCCGACCGCCTGCGTGTGCCCCGTACCGTATATGGGTTCGCTGTGGTTCCGGCAGCGCCGGTAGGCTCTGGCCCACAGCCAACCGCCCCCGTACGAACGAAGGACGATCGTGCTCATTGCCGGGTTCCCCGCCGGGGCCTGGGGCACCAACTGTTATCTGGTTGCCCCCGCCGCAGGTGAGGAGTGCGTGATCATCGACCCGGGCCACGAGGCCGCCGAGGGAGTCGAGGAGACGCTGAAGAAGCATCGGCTCAAGCCGGTCGCCGTCGTCCTCACGCACGGCCACATCGACCACGTGGCCTCGGTCGTCCCGGTGTGCGGCGCGCACGGCGTACCGGCGTGGATCCACCCTGAAGACCGGTACATGATGAACGACCCGTCGATGGGTCTCGGCCGTTCCATCGGGATGCCGCTCATGGGCGAACTGACCGTGGGGGAGCCGGACGACGTCAAGGAGCTGACCGACGGCGCGAAGCTGGAGCTGGCCGGTCTGGAGCTGTCCGTCGCGCATGCGCCGGGCCATACGAAGGGGTCGGTGACCTTCGGGCTGCCCGAGGCGGCGGACATCCCGCCGGTGTTCTTCTCGGGCGACCTCCTGTTCGCCGGCTCCATCGGACGCACCGACCTGCCCGGCGGTGACATGGCCGAGATGCTCGACTCGCTGGCCCGCGTGTGCCTGCCGCTCGACGACTCGACCGTGGTGCTGTCCGGACACGGCCCCCAGACGACCATCGGCCAGGAGCGCGCCACCAACCCGTACTTGCGGCAGGTGGCCGCAGTCCGCCAGGAACATGGCGCGGACCAGGCTTCCGCTCCTCGACGAGGAATGTGACGAGAGACTTCCGTGAGCACCTTCAAGGCCCCCAAGGGCACGTACGACCTGATTCCCCCGGACAGCGCGAAGTACCTCGCCGTGCGCGAGGCGATCGCCGCGCCGCTGCGGAACTCCGGTTACGGCTACATCGAGACACCCGGCTTCGAGAGCGTCGAGCTCTTCGCGCGCGGGGTCGGTGAGTCCACCGACATCGTGACCAAGGAGATGTACGCCTTCGAGACCAAGGGCGGCGACAAGCTCGCACTGCGGCCCGAGGGCACCGCTTCCGTGCTGCGCGCCGCGCTGGAGGCCAACCTCCACAAGCTGGGCAACCTGCCGGTCAAGCTCTGGTATTCGGGCTCGTACTACCGCTACGAGCGCCCCCAGAAGGGCCGTTACCGCCACTTCTCCCAGGTCGGCGCCGAGGCGATCGGAGCCGAGGACCCGGCACTGGACGCCGAGTTGATCATCCTCGCGGACCAGGCGTACCGCTCGCTCGGCCTGCGCGACTTCCGCATCCTGCTCAACTCGCTGGGCGACAAGGAGTGCCGTCCGGTGTACCGGGCAGCGCTGCAGGACTTCCTGCGCGGGCTCGAACTCGACGAGGACACGCTGCGCCGCGCCCAGATCAACCCGCTGCGCGTCCTCGACGACAAGCGCGACGACGTGCAGAAGCAGCTCGTGGGGGCACCGTTGCTCCGCGACTTCCTGTGCGATGCGTGCAAGGCGTACCACGAGGAGGTGCGTGAACTGATCACGGCCGCCGGGGTCTCCTTCGAGGACGACCCGAAGCTCGTGCGCGGCCTGGACTACTACACGCGGACGACCTTCGAGTTCGTGCACGACGGTCTGGGCTCACAGTCCGCGGTGGGCGGCGGCGGCCGCTACGACGGTCTCTCCGAGATGATCGGCGGACCCGCGCTGCCCTCGGTCGGCTGGGCGCTGGGCGTCGACCGTACGGTCCTTGCCCTGGAGGCGGAGGGTGTCGAGCTCCAACTGCCCGCATCCACCAGCGTGTTCGCGGTGCCACTCGGCGAGGAGGCCAGGCGGGTGCTCTTCAGGGTCGTCACCGAGCTGCGCAAGGTCGGCGTCGCGGCGGACTTCTCGTACGGCGGGAAGGGTCTCAAGGGGGCGATGAAGAGCGCGAACCGGAGTGGGGCGCGCTACGCGATCGTCGCGGGCGAACGTGACCTCTCTGAAGGCGTCGTTCAGCTCAAGGACATGGAGTCCGGGGAGCAGGAGGCCGTCGGGGTGAACGAGATCGTGGCGGAGCTGGAAGCCCGGCTGGGGTGACGTTTCGAGCGAACGTTCCCGGGCCGCTGTGCGTACCTCCTTATGTCCAGCGAACGGTGGATACGCGCGCGCGTGCGGCACAATGACCGTGCCCGTCGACCCCCCTCAAGCTACGGAAACGGCGTGATGAGCAAGACGACAGTCAGGGAAGGCGTCTCCGTCGACCAGGCACGTGCCGAGGGCCCGCCGCGCTCGGTCGGCGGAAGCCGCGCTCTCGCTCTCCTGCTGATGATCACGGGCGCGGCCGGGCTGCTGGCCTCCTGGATCATCACGATCGACAAGTTCAAGCTCCTGGAGGACCCGAACTTCACGCCGGGCTGCAGCCTGAACCCGGTCGTCTCCTGCGGCAACATCATGAAGAGCGACCAGGCCTCGGTCTTCGGGTTCCCCAACCCGATGCTGGGCCTGGTCACCTACGCCATCGTGATCGGCGTCGGCATGAGCCTGCTGGCCCGGGCGACGTTCCCGCGCTGGTACTGGCTGACCTTCAACGCGGGCACGCTCTTCGGGGTCGGCTTCTGCACCTGGCTCATGTACCAGTCGCTCTACAACATCAACTCCTTGTGCCTGTGGTGCTGCCTCGCCTGGGTCGCCACGATCGTCATGTTCTGGACCGTGACCGCGTTCAACGTGCGGCACGGGTTCCTGCCCGCCCCCGGCTGGCTGAAGGGCTTCCTCGGCGAGTTCGCGTGGGTCCTGCCCGTGCTGCACATCGGGATCATCGGCATGCTGATCCTGACTCGCTGGTGGGACTTCTGGACCAGCTGACCGGACCAGTTGAACGGGCCGGCTGACCGCGGCCCGGGGCGTTGTCAGTCGCGTGACATAGGGTTTTCCTCGTGGAGCCCGACCTGTTCACCGCCGCAGCAGAAGAACGCCAGGAGAAGGACCCGTCCAGCAGCCCCCTGGCCGTACGGATGCGCCCGCGCACCCTGGACGAAGTCGTGGGCCAGCAGCACCTGTTGAAGCCTGGCTCGCCCCTGCGCAGACTGGTCGGCGAAGGGGCCGGGGGCCCGGCCGGACCGTCCTCGGTGATCCTCTGGGGCCCGCCCGGCACCGGCAAGACGACCCTCGCGTACGTCGTCTCCAAGGCCACCAACAAGCGCTTCGTGGAGCTCTCCGCGATCACGGCCGGCGTCAAGGAAGTGCGCGCGGTCATCGAGGGCGCCCGCCGCGCCACCGGAGGCTACGGCAAAGAGACCGTCCTCTTCCTGGACGAGATCCACCGCTTCAGCAAGGCCCAGCAGGACTCCCTGCTCCCGGCCGTCGAGAACCGCTGGGTGACGTTGATCGCCGCGACCACCGAGAACCCGTACTTCTCGGTGATCTCCCCGCTCCTCTCCCGCTCCCTGCTCCTCACCCTCGAACCGCTCACGGACGACGACCTGCGCGGTCTCATCAAGCGCGCGCTGGCCGACGAGCGCGGCCTGAAGGACGCCGTCACGCTTCCCGAGGACACCGAGGAGCACCTGCTGCGGATCGCCGGCGGTGACGCGCGCCGCGCTCTGACTGCCCTGGAGGCCGCGGCCGGCTCCGCGCTCGACAAGGGAGAGACGGAAGTGACCCTCCAGACCCTGGAGGAGACCGTCGACCGCGCCGCCGTGAAGTACGACCGCGACGGCGACCAGCACTACGACGTGGCGAGTGCCCTGATCAAGTCCATCCGCGGCTCGGACGTGGACGCCGCGCTGCACTACCTGGCCCGGATGATCGAGGCCGGCGAGGACCCCCGCTTCATCGCACGCCGCCTGATGATCTCCGCCAGCGAGGACATCGGCCTGGCCGATCCGAACGCGCTGCCCATAGCCGTCGCCGCCGCCCAGGCGGTCGCGATGATCGGCTTCCCCGAGGCAGCACTCACCCTCAGCCACGCCACCATCGCCCTCGCGCTGGCCCCCAAGTCGAACGCGGCGACGACGGCGATCGGCGCCGCCATGGAGGACGTACGGAAGGGGCTGGCCGGTCCCGTGCCCCCGCACCTGCGCGACGGGCACTACAAGGGCGCGGCGAAGCTCGGGCACGCCCAGGGGTACGTGTATCCGCACGACCTGCCCGAGGGGATCGCCGCTCAGCAGTACGCACCGGACGCGATCAAGGAGCGGGAGTACTACACGCCGACCAGGCACGGGGCCGAGGCCCGGTACGCCGACGCGGTCGAGTGGACCAGGAAACACCTCGGTCGGAAGCAGTCCTGAACCCCCTGTAGACTCCTGAACAGTGCTGCGTCCCGTGTCCGGCTCCGGTCGGCGCCTCAGACGGGACATCCAGCCGGATCTTTTGATCCAGGAGCGTCGCGCACCGTTGTAGGTGTCGCGGGCCGCCCACCACCACCCGGAGTTCCGGGACCGGTCGGTGGGCCGTTCGTGTGCTGCACGTATGTGCCCAGACCAGGGGAGCGGCTGCCCGGCAAGTCCCTCGCGGACCTGACGGGAATCCCCCGGCTGCGGATGCGACCTCCCATAACCCTGAGGCAGCCGATAAGGAAAAGGAAAAGAAGTGGCGAATCAGTCCCGCCCCAAGGTCAAGAAGTCGCGTGCCCTCGGCATCGCGCTGACCCCGAAGGCCGTCAAGTACTTCGAGGCCCGCCCCTACCCGCCGGGCGAGCACGGCCGCGGCCGCAAGCAGAACTCGGACTACAAGGTCCGTCTGCTCGAGAAGCAGCGCCTGCGCGCGCAGTACGACGTGTCCGAGCGCCAGCTCGTCCGCGCCTACGAGCGTGCCGCCAAGACGCAGGGCAAGACCGGTGAGGCCCTGGTCATCGAGCTCGAGCGCCGTCTCGACGCGCTGGTCCTGCGTTCGGGCATCGCCCGCACGATCTACCAGGCCCGCCAGATGGTCACCCACGGCCACATCGAGGTCAACGGCCACAAGGTCGACAAGCCGTCGTTCCGCGTCAAGCCCGACGACGTCGTGATGGTCCGCGAGCGGAGCCGCCAGAAGCCGCTGTTCGAGGTGGCCCGTGAGGGTGGCTTCGCCCCCGACGGCGAGACCCCGCGCTACCTCCAGGTGAACCTCCGCGCCCTGGCCTTCCGCCTGGACCGCGAGCCGAACCGCAAGGAGATCCCGGTGATCTGCGACGAGCAGCTCGTCGTCGAGTACTACGCCCGCTGATCACTTCCCCGCGGACGTAGCACCACCTGTGCGCCGGCCCGCTGTCTCCCCGCCCTCCCGGCGGGCGAGGCAGCGGGCTTTCGCACATCCGCCGGCGGCCGGGCCGTAATCCGGTACGGAGCGGGATCCCCGGCGCGATAGGCTCGGGAGACGACTTTTTCGATGTTCAGGCACGAAATCCAGGGAGCGGGTGCGCAGTGTCCGGTGGAGAGGTGGCCGGGATCCTGGTGGCCGTCTTCTGGGCGATCCTGGTCTCCTTCCTCGCGGTGGCGCTCGCGAGGCTGGCCCAGACGCTCAGGGCGACCACCAAGCTCGTCGCGGACGTGACCGACCAGGCCGTCCCGCTCCTGGCAGACGCCTCCTCCGCGGTGCGTTCCGCGCAGACCCAGATCGACCGGGTCGACGCCATCGCCTCCGACGTCCAGGAGGTCACCTCGAACGCGTCGGCGCTCTCCACGACCGTCGCCTCCACCTTCGGCGGCCCGCTGGTGAAGGTCGCGGCCTTCGGGTACGGCGTACGCCGGGCCATCGGCGGCCGGCGTGAGGACGCGCCCGCCAAGTCGGAGCGCCGTACCGTGATCGTGGGCCGCACCGTCTCGTCCGCGCGACGGGAGAAGCGGAACAGCCGGAACAACCGGGGTAAGAAGGACTGACGCAGCGATGTTCCGCCGTACGTTCTGGTTCACCGCCGGCGCAGCCGCCGGGGTCTGGGCCACCACCAAGGTCAACCGCAAGCTCAAGCAGCTGACGCCCGAGAGTCTCGCGAACCAGGCCGCGAGCAAGGCGATCGAAGCAGGCCACCGCCTCAAGGATTTCGCACTCGACGTCCGCGACGGCATGGCGCAGCGCGAGGCCGAGCTCGACGAGGCCCTGGGGCTGAACGCGAACCCCGAGTTTCCCTCCCCGCGGCGCTTCGCCGCCCTGGAGAACAGCAACCACCCGAAGTACAGCAAGAACCCGACGTACGTCGAGCGGTCGACGTACTCGTACAACCGGAATGAGGACCACTGATGGAGTCGGCTGAGATTCGCCGCCGCTGGCTGAGCTTCTTCGAGGAGCGCGGGCACACCGTCGTCCCTTCGGCGTCGCTCATCGCGGACGACCCGACTCTGCTCCTGGTCAACGCGGGCATGGTGCCCTTCAAGCCGTACTTCCTCGGTGAGGTCAAGCCGCCCTACTCGCGCGCCACCAGCGTGCAGAAGTGCGTGCGCACCCCCGACATCGAAGAGGTCGGCAAGACCACCCGGCACGGCACGTTCTTCCAGATGTGCGGCAACTTCTCCTTCGGCGACTACTTCAAGGAAGGCGCCATCAAGTATGCCTGGGAGCTGCTCACTTCGCCCCAGGACAAGGGTGGTTACGGCCTGGAGCCGGAGAAGCTCTGGATCACCGTCTACAAGGAGGACGACGAGGCCGAGCGCATCTGGCGCGACGTCGTGGGAGTCCCCATCGAGCGCATCCAGCGTCTCGGCATGAAGGACAACTACTGGTCCATGGGCGTTCCCGGCCCCTGCGGCCCGTGCTCCGAGATCAATTACGACCGCGGCCCCGAGTTCGGCGTCGAGGGAGGCCCCGCCGTCAACGACGAGCGGTACGTGGAGCTCTGGAACCTGGTCTTCATGCAGTACGAGCGCGGGGAGGGCTCCGGCAAGGAGGACTTCCCGATCCTCGGTGACCTGCCCGCCAAGAGCATCGACACCGGCCTCGGCCTGGAACGGCTCGCCATGATTCTGCAGGGCGTGCAGAACATGTACGAGATCGACACCTCCATGGCCGTCATCAACAAGGCCACCGAGCTGACCGGCGTCCACTACGGCGACGCCCACGACAGCGACGTGTCCCTGCGCGTGGTCACCGACCACATCCGTACGTCGGTGATGCTCATCGGCGACGGCGTCACACCCGGCAACGAGGGACGCGGCTACGTCCTGCGCCGCATCATGCGTCGCGCCATCCGCAACATGCGCCTGCTCGGCGCCACCGGGCCGGTCGTCCAGGACCTGATCGACGTCGTCATCGGGATGATGGGCCAGCAGTACCCCGAGCTCATCACCGACCGCGAGCGCATCGAGAAGGTCGCCCTCGCCGAGGAGGCCGCCTTCCTCAAGACCCTGAAGGCCGGCACGAACATCCTCGACACCGCCGTCACGGAGACCAAGGCCACCGGCGGCACGGTCCTGGCCGGCGACAAGGCCTTCCTGCTCCACGACACCTGGGGCTTCCCGATCGACCTCACCCTCGAAATGGCCGCCGAACAGGGCCTTTCGGTGGACGAGGACGGCTTCAGGCGCCTGATGAAGGAGCAGCGGGAGCGCGCCAAGGCCGACGCCAAGGCCAAGAAGACCGGCCACGCCGACCTGGGCGCCTACCGCGAGATCGCCGACAACTCGGGCGAGACCGACTTCATCGGCTACCTGCACACCGAGGGCGAGTCGAAGATCGTCGGCATCCTCGTCGACGGCGTCTCGTCCCCCGCCGCCACCGAGGGCGACGAGGTCGAGATCGTCCTCGACCGCACGCCGTTCTATGCCGAGGGCGGCGGCCAGATCGGCGACACGGGCCGCATCAAGGTGGACTCCGGTGCCGTCGTCGAGGTCCGGGACTGCCAGAAGCCGGTCCCGGGTGTGTACGTCCACAAGGGCGTCGTCCAGGTCGGCGAGGTCACCGTCGGCGCCTCCGCCCAGGCCGTCATCGACGTACGCCGCCGCAAGGCCATCGCCCGCGCCCACTCGGCCACGCACCTCACGCACCAGGCCCTGCGCGACGAACTCGGCCCGACGGCCGCCCAGGCCGGTTCCGAGAACCAGCCCGGCCGCTTCCGCTTCGACTTCGGCTCCCCGTCCGCCGTACCCACGGCCGTGATGACCGACGTCGAGCAGAAGATCAACGAAGTGCTCGCCCGCGACCTCGACGTCCACGCCGAGATCCTGAGCATCGACGAGGCCAAGAAGCAGGGCGCCATCGCCGAGTTCGGCGAGAAGTACGGCGACCGCGTACGCGTCGTCACCATCGGCGACTTCTCCAAGGAGCTGTGCGGCGGTACGCACGTGCACAACACCGCCCAGCTCGGCCTGGTCAAGCTGCTCGGCGAGTCGTCCATCGGTTCCGGCGTACGCCGTATCGAGGCCCTGGTCGGCGTCGACGCCTACAACTTCCTCGCCCGCGAGCACACGGTCGTCGCCCAGCTCCAGGAGCTGATCAAGGGGCGTCCCGAGGAGCTGCCCGAGAAGGTCTCCGCCATGCTCGGCAAGCTGAAGGACGCCGAGAAGGAGATCGAGAAGTTCCGTGCGGAGAAGGTCCTCCAGGCCGCCGCCGGACTCGCCCAGGGCGCCAAGGATGTACGCGGTGTCGCTCTCGTCACCGGCCAGGTCCCGGACGGCACCGGCGCCGACGACCTGCGCAAGCTGGTCCTCGACGTGCGCGGCCGCATCCCGGGCGACCGGGCCGCCGTGGTCGCCCTGTTCACCACCGTGGGCGGCAAGCCGCTGACGGTCATCGCCACCAACGAAGCCGCCCGCGAGCGCGGCCTCAAGGCCGGCGACCTGGTCCGTACGGCCGCCAAGACCCTCGGCGGCGGCGGTGGCGGCAAGCCCGACCTCGCCCAGGGCGGCGGCCAGAACGCTGCCGCCATCGGCGAGGCCGTCGAGGCCGTCGAGCGCCTTGTGGCCGACACAGCCAAGTGAGCGGAGACGAACGCGTCATGCGCCGCGGACGCCGGCTCGCCATCGACGTCGGGGACGCCCGGATCGGGGTCGCCTCCTGCGACCCCGACGGGATCCTCGCCACCCCGGTGGAAACCGTCCCTGGCCGCGATGTCCCGGCCGCCCAGCGGCGGTTGAAGCAACTCGTCGAAGAGTACGAACCGATCGAGATCGTCGTCGGCCTCCCTCGCTCCCTCAAGGGGGGCGAGGGCCCGGCCGCGGTCAAGGTCCGTGCCTTCGCCCAGGAACTGGCCCGCATGGTCGCGCCGGTTCCGGTGAGACTCGTGGACGAGAGGATGACCACAGTCACGGCCAGTCAGGGACTGCGCGCCTCGGGCGTGAACGCGAAGAAGGGCAGGTCAGTCATCGACCAGGCCGCCGCCGTCATCATCCTGCAGCAGGCGCTGGAATCCGAACGAGTGTCAGGTAAAGCTCCTGGCGATGACGTCGAAGTGGTCATCTGATCGCGGTACGGTAACGTTCCGCGCGATGCGGCGGCGTTCGAACAGCCTCCGCACAGCAGAGAGGCGGATGGGGAGCCGGGCCACACGCGCCGCGCGACCGCCGCCTCGCGGCTTCTAGGGGATCGATGACTGATTATGGCCGGGGCCAAGGCTCCGAACCGTGGCATCCCGAGGACCCGTTGTTCGGGGACGACGGATGGAGAGGACAAGAAGGCCACGCGGCCCAGTCCTCGTACGGCGGCCAGCAGCAGCACTATTCGCAGCAGCCGCAGCAGCAGCAGAACCAGTACGGCGACTGGGGCAACGGGCAGCAGTCCGGCTACGACCAGGGGCAGCAGCACTATGCCCAGGGACAGCAGCAGCCGTACGGCGGCCCGGGTGCGCAGCAGTATTACGATCAGGGCGGCCAGCCGTATCAGGGGCACAACGGCCAGCAGGGCAACGGCGGTTGGGACACCGGACAGCACGGTCACGGCTCGTACGGCGCCGGCTCCGGCGATCCGTACGGAGGCCAGCAGGCGGGGTACGGCGGTCAGGGTTACCAGTCCGACTACTACGGCACCCCCGACGCGTACCCGCCGCCTCAGCCGCCGAGCCGCCATCAGCCCGAACGCGCATCCGAGCCCGAGCCACAGACCGACTGGGATCCGGGACCCGACCAGGGCGAGCACGCCTTCTTCTCGGGCGGCAGCGACGATGACGACGACTTCGACGACGACCCGTCGGACGGGAAGCGCGGCAAAGGAAAAGGCAAGGGGAAGACCGGCAAGAAGAGCCGCAATGGCTGCGCCTGCCTGGTCGTTTCGCTCGTCCTTGTCGGTGGTCTCGCCGGAGGCGGGTATTACGGATACCAGTTCTACCAAAGCCGTTTCGGCGAGGCGCCGGACTTTGCGGGCGACGGCACCAGCCAGACGGTGATGGTCGAGATCGCCAAGGGGTCGGGCGGCTACGAGATCGGCCAGAAGCTGAAGTCGGCGGGCGTCGTGAAGAGCGTCGACGCGTTTGTGTCCGCGCAGTCGGCGAATCCCAAAGGTCAGCGGATCCAGCACGGCGTCTATCTCCTCAAGAAGGAGATGTCCGCCGAGAGCGCCGTGAGCATGATGCTCGACCCCAAGAGCCAGAACAACATGATCGTGGCGCCGGGGCAGCGCAATGCCGCGGTCTACGCGGCGATCGACAAGAGGCTCGAACTCAAAAAGGGCACCACGGCGAACGTCGCCAAGGAGAAATACGAGAGCCTCGGACTTCCCGACTGGGCGAACAACAACGACGACATCAAGGATCCGCTGGAAGGTTTCCTTTACCCGCACACCTACGCCGCGGCAAAGGGCATGAAACCCGAGGACGTCCTGAAGAAGATGGTCGCCCAGGCCAAGGAGAAGTACGCCGCGTACGACCTTGAGGCGAAGGCCAAGGAACTCAAGCTGGACAACCCGCTGGACGTCGTCACGGTGGCGAGCCTCGTCCAGGCCGAGGGCAAGACCAGGGATGACTACCGCAAGATGGCGGAGGTGGTCTACAACCGCCTCGACCTCGCCAACCCCGAGACCTACGGGGCGCTGCAGTTCGACTCGACCTTCAATTACCTGAAGAACGAGAGCAACATCGACATCAGCGAGTCGGAGATCAACAATAACAAGGACCCATACAACACGTACTCGAACAAGGGACTGCCGCCCGGCCCGATCGCTAACCCGGGTGACGTCGCCATGAAGGCGACGCTCGATCCGACCGACGACGGCTGGTACTACTTCGTGGCGACCGACGGTGTGGAAAAGACCGAATTCGCCAAGACGCATGGCGAATTCCTGAAGCTCAAGGAAAAGTTCGATGCGCGCTCGGGCAACTGACGCCCGCCGTGCCGCCGTGCTCGGCCAGCCCATCGCCCATTCCCTCTCGCCGGTACTGCATGGCGCCGCCTATGCCGCGCTGGGACTGGGGGCCTGGTCGTACGACCGTTTCGAGATCGACGAGGCCGCTCTGCCGGGCTTTCTCGAGGGACTCGGACCGGAGTGGGCCGGGCTGTCGCTGACCATGCCGTTGAAGCGGGCCGTGATTCCGCTGCTCGACGAGATAAGCGCGACGGCGGCCTCCGTCGAGGCCGTCAACACCGTCGTGTTCACGGAGGACGGCCGACGCGTCGGCGACAACACCGATATCCCCGGCATGGTCGCCGCCCTGCGGGAGCACGGGATCGAGCAGGTCGACTCCGCCGCCATCCTCGGCGCGGGCGCCACCGCGTCCTCCGCGCTGGCCGCCGTCTCGCGGATCTGCACGGGCGAGATCGTCGCGTACGTCCGCAGCGAGGCGCGCGCCGCTGAGATGCGGCAGTGGGGCGAGCGGCTGAAGACCGAAGTGCGCATCGCGAACTGGGCGGACGCCGAGCGGGCGCTGCACGCACCGCTGGTGGTCGCCACGACCCCGGCCGGCGCCACCGACGCCTTCGCCTCCGCCGTCCCCGGACGCCCCGCCACGCTCTTCGACGTCCTGTACGACCCTTGGCCGACCGCACTCGCCGCCCGCTGGTCCGCGTACGGCGGCGCCGTCGTCAGCGGCCTCGACCTCTTGGTGCACCAGGCGGCACTCCAGGTGGAGCAGATGACGGGGCGTACGCCGGCCCCGCTGGGCGCCATGCGAAAAGCGGGAGAGCACGCACTCGCCGGACGTTAAGATTCTTTCCGGTTCCGCAGGGGGCGGGACCGAGGGGGAATCTTCATGACCACGCAGGCATCCTGGAAGTCGGAAATCTTTCAGGCCACGGTGAATTTCCTGCCGGACTGGCTCCAGTACACGGCGATCGGGTTGGCAGTCGGCGGCTTTCTCGTTTTCAAGGTCGTCAAATGGCGCCGCGGACGCGCCCTCCGGCGAGCGCTCGGCCCGATCACGCCCATCCCTGATGTGCCGGACGGGGCGCGCGGCGCCGACTACCTCGGTGCGTACGCGCCTCAGCAGCCGCGCAACGATGCCACGACCTGATCCGCTGGGCAGGCCCGAGTCGCGTCCGCCTGATGGACCTGCGCCCGGTTCCTGGCGGCGGACGTGGGAGGATCGACGGTGGCGGGCCAGGGCCGCGCACCCGGTCGCGCCGTCGACGTACGCGAGGACGCGCGTGCGCACAGGCAGTACGCAGTACCAGGGCGCGAGTATCGAGGAGCACCGTTGAGCAGGTTGCGCTGGCTGACCGCGGGGGAGTCCCACGGTCCCGCACTTGTCGCGACGCTGGAGGGACTTCCCGCCGGCGTGCCGATCACCACGGAGATGGTGGCGGACCACCTGGCACGGCGGCGCCTCGGCTATGGGCGTGGCGCGCGAATGAAATTCGAGCGGGACGAGATCACCTTCCTGGGCGGTGTGCGGCACGGGCTGACACTCGGTTCGCCTGTCGCGATCATGGTGGGCAACACCGAGTGGCCCAAGTGGGAGCAGGTCATGGCGGCCGACCCCGTGGACCCGGCCGTGCTCGCCGAGCTGGCGCGCAACGCGCCGCTGACCCGGCCCCGGCCCGGCCACGCGGACCTGGCGGGCATGCAGAAGTACGGCTTCGACGAGGCACGGCCGGTCCTGGAGCGGGCGAGTGCGCGGGAGACCGCCGCCCGCGTCGCGCTCGGCGCGGTGGCGCGCTCGTATCTCAAGGAGACGGCCGGCATCGAGATCGTCTCGCACGTCATCGAGCTGGCCGCGGCGAAGGCCCCGTACGGCGTCTACCCCAAGCCCTCCGACGTCGAGAAGCTCGACGCGGACCCGGTGCGATGCCTGGACGAGGACGCGTCGAAGGCGATGGTCGAGGAGATCGACCGGGCGCACAAGGACGGCGACACCCTGGGCGGTGTGGTCGAGGTGCTGGCGTACGGAGTGCCGGTTGGCCTGGGCTCGCATGTGCATTGGGACCGGCGGCTGGACGCGCGACTCGCGGCCGCGTTGATGGGCATCCAGGCCATCAAGGGCGTCGAGGTCGGCGACGGCTTCGACCTGGCGCGGGTTCCTGGCTCGAAGGCGCACGACGAGATCGTGCAGACCGACGAGGGCATCAAGCGGGCCACGGGTCGCTCGGGCGGCACCGAGGGCGGGCTGACCACCGGTGAACTGCTGCGCGTACGCGCCGCGATGAAGCCCATCGCGACCGTGCCGCGCGCGCTGGCCACCATCGACGTGGTGACCGGGGAAGCGACGAAGGCCCACCACCAGCGTTCCGATGTCTGCGCGGTCCCGGCGGCCGGCATCGTCGCGGAGGCGATGGTGGCGCTGGTGCTTGCGGACGCGGTGGCGGAGAAGTTCGCCGGCGACAGCGTCACGGAGACGCGGCGCAACGTCACCTCGTACCTCGAGAATCTGGCGATCCGATGAGCGCTGGACCTGTGGTCGTACTCGTCGGGCCGATGGGTGTCGGCAAGTCGACGGTGGGCGCACTGCTCGCGGAGCGGCTCGGCGTCGGCCACCGGGACACCGACGAGGACATCGTGGCCGCCGAGGGACGCACCATCGCGGACATCTTCGTCGAGGAGGGCGAGCCGGCCTTCCGTGCGATCGAGAAGCGGGCGGTGCACCAGGCACTGGCCGAGCACGAGGGCGTACTGGCCCTGGGCGGCGGCGCCATCCTCGACGCCGACACTCGCGAGCTGCTGGACGGGCTGCCGGTGGTGTACCTGTCGATGGACGTCGAGGAAGCGGTCAAGCGCACCGGTCTCAACACCGCCCGGCCTCTGCTGGCGGTCAACCCGCGCCGCCAGTGGCGCGAGCTGATGGAGGCCCGCCGCCACCTCTACACCGAAGTCGCCCGTGCGGTCGTCGCCACCGACGACCGCACCCCGGAGGAGGTCGCCCAAGCGGTCCTCGACGCCTTGGAGTTGAAGCAGGCATGAGCGAGCAGGACCAGTCGGTGACCCGGATCCAGGTCGGCGGCACGGCCGGCACCGAGCCGTACGAAGTGCTGGTGGGCCGTCAACTCCTCGGCGAACTGGGCGGGTTGATCGGCCCGCGGGCGAAGCGCGTCGCCGTCGTCCACCCGGAGGCGCTGGCCGAGACCGGCGAGGCGGTCAGGGCCGATCTGGCCGGGCAGGGCTTCGACGCGGTGGCCATCCAGGTGCCCAACGCCGAGGAGGCCAAGACGGCCGAAGTCGCGGCGTACTGCTGGAAGGCGCTGGGGCAGTCCGGTTTCACCCGCACCGACGTGATCGTCGGGGTGGGCGGCGGCGCGACCACCGACCTGGCCGGGTTCGTGGCCGCGAGCTGGCTGCGCGGGGTGCGCTGGATCGCAATCCCGACGACCGTACTGGCCATGGTGGACGCGGCGGTCGGTGGCAAGACCGGCATCAACACCGCCGAGGGCAAGAACCTGGTGGGCGCCTTCCACCCGCCCGCCGGGGTGCTCTGCGACCTGGCCGCCCTCGACTCGCTGCCGGTCAACGACTTCGTGTCCGGGCTCGCGGAGATCATCAAGGCCGGATTCATCGCCGACCCGCGGATCTTGGAACTGATCGAAGCCGATCCGGAAGGAGCGCGCAGCCCGGCCGGTCCGCACACCGCGGAACTGATCGAACGCTCCATCAAGGTCAAGGCCGAAGTGGTCTCCTCCGACCTGAAGGAGTCGGGGCTGCGTGAGATCCTCAACTACGGCCACACCCTGGGCCATGCCATCGAGAAGAACGAGCGCTACCAGTGGCGGCACGGCGCCGCCGTCGCCGTCGGTATGCACTTCGCGGCCGAACTCGGCCGCCTGGCAGGCCGGTTGGACGACGAGACCGCCGACCGGCACCGCGCCATCCTGGAGTCTGTGGGCCTGCCGCTGCACTACCGCTACGACCAGTGGCCCAAGTTGCTCGAGACCATGAAGGTCGACAAGAAGTCCCGAGGCGACCTGCTGCGCTTCATCGTCCTGGACGGCCTGGCCAAACCCACTGTCCTGGAGGGCCCCGACCCGGCCGTCCTCCTCGCCGCCTACGGCGAAGTGGGCGAATAGCTCCACAGGAAGCCACTTCACCCGATTTGCCTTGTGTTCATGGGCACTTCGGACCGACCCCGGCCGTTCACCAAACGGCGGCCGGGGACGGTACCGTTCGGTAGGGAGCGGGGCAGGTGTCCTGCTGCCAGCGCCAATTGCCTGTACGAGACGGAGTGGCACCGGATGCAGCACGCAGTGGGGTCTCCGCTGCCGCCGCCCCACCAGCCGGGGCAGGAGCCGGCCGCCGGCTTTTCGCCGGTCGCGCAACACCCGGGCGGGCACTCGGGTGCCCCCATGGGTTCTCCCGCGGGTCCCGCGCCCGTGAACCCGCCGCCGGGTTTCGCCGGACCGTCCGGGCCCGCCGCGCCGCACCCTCCGGAGCACGCGCCCGCCCCGCAGCATCACGTGGCTCCCCAGCACGCGCCCGCGCCGATGCCGGACACCACGGGGCATGTGCAGCTGCCGCCGGGCGGGCCCGTCGCGATGCCGAGCCCGCCGCCTGCCGCAGGGGCACCCGATCCCACGTCCACCACGCTGGCCGTGCTGCTCATCGGGCCCGCCGGTGCCGGGAAGACGAGCGTCGCCAAGTACTGGGCCGGCCATCGGCGGGTGCCCACCGCGCACATCAGCCTTGATGACGTACGGGAATGGGTGCGGTCGGGCTTCGCGGATCCGCAGTCGGGGTGGAACGATCACTCGGAGGCGCAGTACCGCCTCGCTCGCCGCACCTGCGGCTTCGCCGCGCGTAACTTTCTGGCGAACGGCATTTCTTGCATTCTGGATGACGCCGTCTTTCCGGATCGGCCGGTTGTCGGGCTCGGGGGCTGGAAGCGGCATGTTGGCCCTGGCCTGTTGCCCGTAGTGCTCCTTCCCGGTCTCGAGGTAGTCCTGGAGCGCAATGCCGAGCGCTCCGGAAATCGTCGCCTCACCGATGAGGAAGTTGCCCGTATCCATGGGCGGATGGCCGGTTGGTACGGGTCCGGGCTGCCCATCATCGACAACTCACAGCTTGACGTTCCCACGACGGCGCGTGTGCTTGACGATGTGCTGACTCGGTCGATTGCCAGTCCGCCGCAGTGGTGAGCGGGGGGCCTTTCCCCAGCCCCGCCCCTTCCCGGCTGCATCAATGTGCGGCTCCGCCGCGTGGGCGCGACCGGCCACCCACGGACCCGCAGTCGACAACGAACCAACCCGCCCAACCGCCAGAGGCAATCCCCACCCGGCCCAATCAGAACCGGCACCATCCGCCCACCCCTCGTAGGCTCGGATCATGTCAGAGGTGTATGCGGCCCGCCGCGAACGGCTCCGGGAGCGATGTGCGGCCGGTGGCAGCGCTACCGCGCTGGTGTCCCGCCCAGCCAACGTCCGCTACCTCGCGGGCGCGGCCCCCCGCGGCGCCGTACTGCTGCTGGGCAGGGGAACGGACCTGCTGGTGTGCCCGGGTCCGGGCCCGGCCCCCCTCGGCGTGGATCCGGACGACGAGCGGCCCGACGAGGCGCTGCGCGTCCAGTACCTCCCCGGCACCGGTGGCGACCCCGCCGTGGCCGCCGCCGACCTCGCCGCCGGTCAGGGCGCCGACTCCCTCGCCGTGGAGGAGCACCACCTCACCGTCGCCCGGCACAGGTCCATCCGCTCGGTTGTGCCGCGCCTGCGCCTCGCAGAGTTGGGCAGTGCCGTCGAGCAGTTGCGCGTCATCAAGGACGAGGAGGAGATCTCCTGCCTCCGCATCGGCGCCGAGATCGCCGACCAGGCGCTGAGCGAACTCCTCGAATCGATCCTCGTCGGCCGCACCGAGCGCCACCTCGCCCTGGAGCTGGAGCGCCGCCTCGTCGACCACGGCGCCGACGGCCCGGCCTTCGCGACCTCCGTCGGCACCGGCCCGAACTCGGGGCGTCGCGGCCACCGCCCCACCGACCGGCGGGTCGACGAGGGCGACTTCCTCTCCGTATGCCTGGGAGCGACCTACCGCGGCTATCGCAGCGAGATCGGCCGTACGTTCGTGATCGGGACCTCGCCCGCCGACTGGCAGATCGAGCTGTACGACCTTGTCTTCGCCGCCCAGCGGGCCGGCCGCGAGGCGCTCGTGCCCGGCGCCGAGTACCGCGATGTGGACCGTGTCGCCCGGCAGGTGCTGGACTCCGCGGGATACGGGCACGGCCTTCCTCCGCTGACCGGGCATGGCGTCGGGCTCGAAATCGATGAGGACCCTCAGCTGGCCCCCGCGGCCATGGGTAAACTGGACGCTTGCGTGCCGGTCACCGTCGAACCGGGGGTCCACCTCCCGGGCCGGGGCGGTGTCCGGATCGATGACACGCTCGTCGTACGCCCCGAGGCGGACGGCGGACCCGAGCTACTCACCATCACGACCAAGGAGCTGCTCGCGCTCTAGCCTCCGAGCTGTGCGCCTGCCCCGGGGTCGTCCACGTCAGTCCAGGAGATTCCGCAACCGTGGCTTCCACGAACGACCTCAAGAACGGCCTGGTGCTCAAGCTCGAAGGCGGCCAGCTCTGGTCCGTCGTCGAGTTCCAGCACGTCAAGCCCGGCAAGGGCCCGGCCTTCGTGCGCACCAAGCTCAAGAACGTGCTCTCCGGCAAGGTCGTCGACAAGACGTTCAACGCCGGCGTCAAGGTCGAAACGGCCACCGTCGACAAGCGCGACATGCAGTTCTCGTACATGGACGGCGAGTACTTCGTCTTCATGGACATGGAGACGTACGACCAGCTCCACGTCGACAGGAAGGCCGTCGGCGACGCCGCCAACTTCCTGGTCGAGGGCTTCACCGCGACCGTCGCCCAGCACGAGGGCGAGGTGCTCTTCGTCGAGCTGCCCGCCGCCGTCGAGCTGACCATCCAGGAGACCGAGCCGGGCGTCCAGGGCGACCGGTCCACCGGTGGCACCAAGCCCGCCATCCTGGAGACCGGCCACCAGATCAACGTGCCGCTCTTCATCACCACCGGCGAGAAGATCAAGGTCGACACCCGCTCGAGCGACTACCTCGGCCGGGTGAACAGCTAACCGTGGCTGCCCGCAATACGGCCCGCAAGCGCGCCTTCCAGATCCTCTTCGAGGGCGATCAGCGCGGCGTGGACGTCCTGACGGTCCTCGCGGACTGGATCCGGCACTCCCGGACCGACACCCGGCAGCCGCCGGTGAGCGAGTACACGATGCAGCTGGTGGAGGGCTACGCCAAGCGTGCCCAGCGCATCGACGAGCTCATCGCGCAGTACGCGGTCGACTGGACGCTGGACAGAATGCCGGTCGTCGACCGCAACATCCTGCGCATCGGCGCGTACGAGCTGATCTGGGTCGACGAGACGCCGGACGCCGTCGTCCTCGACGAGATGGTCCAGCTCGCCAAGGAGTTCTCCACGGACGAGTCCCCGGCCTTCGTGAACGGCCTCCTCGGCCGCTTCAAGGACCTGAAGCCGTCCTTGCGTCGGGACGAGTAGTGCCACAGGTCGTCACGGAGGGCCCGCAGCACCGGCTGCGGGCCCTCCGGCCTGTTCTGCGCGGGCCGGAAGCCGGAACAAAACCGCCGGGGTGGCCGGAACGCTCAGGTTCCGGCCACCCCGGCGGCACGTTTCTTCAGGGGCCGAGGCCAGTCAGGCCTCTTCGTGGGAGACCGCGCGGCGCGCGTCCGCGTCGAGGACGCCCCAGTTGATCAGCTGCTCGGTGAGAACCGAGGGGGACTGGTCGTAGATCACGGCCAGGGTGCGCAGGTCGTCCTGGCGGATCGAGAGCACCTTGCCGTTGTAGTCGCCGCGCTGGGACTGGATCGTCGCCGCGTAACGCTGAAGGGGGCCCGCCTTCTCGGCCGGGACGTGGGCCAGCCGCTCCAGGTCCAGGACCAGCTTCGGCGGCGGCTCGGCGGCGCCGCCCGGCGTGGTGCCCGGCAGCAGCTCCTGCACCGGAACGCCGTAGAAGTCCGCCAGCTCGGCGAGGCGCTGCACGGTCACGGCGCGGTCGCCGCGCTCGTACGAACCGACCACGACCGCCTTCCAGCGTCCCTGGGACTTCTCCTCGACGCCGTGGAGGGAAAGGCCCTGCTGGGTACGGATCGCGCGGAGCTTGGCCCCGAGCTGTTTGGCGTATTCGCTGGACATATAGCTCCCCGGACACTGTGTCGACGTGCGGTTTTGCTTCGCGGCTGGTGACTCACTGTGAGGTTACGCAGCGTTACTCTCCCCCGTCAAGCCGAATGGTCCCGCCCGCCCCATCCGTGCGAGCCGGGAGAAGTGACGTCAGGTGGTGGGGGAGTGACTCCAGGGGGGTGATCAGGGCCGTTGCCGGGCTGGTACCGTTGTTGGCGCAATTCCGACGTCCTTTAAGGTCCGTCCCGTGAGGCGGAGAAGGGGGTCCGTCTCGTATGGACACACAGCAGTCCGAATCCCGGGCCGTGCTCGAAGGCCCCGACATCGCGCGGGTGTTGACCCGCATCGCCCACGAGATCGTCGAGCGTGCCAAGGGCGCCGACGACGTGGTGCTTCTCGGCATTCCGACCAGAGGCGTCTTCCTCGCCCAGCGGCTCGCCGCCAAGCTCGAGGAGATCACCGAACGCAAGGTCCCGGTGGGCTCGCTCGACATCACCATGTACCGCGACGACCTGCGCATGAAGCCGCCACGTGCGCTGGCCCGCACCGACATCCCGGCCGACGGCATCGACGGCCGGCTGGTCGTCCTCGTCGACGACGTACTCTTCTCCGGCCGCACCATCCGCGCCGCGCTCGACGCGCTGAACGACATCGGCCGTCCGCGTGCCGTGCAACTCGCGGTCCTCGTCGACCGGGGCCATCGAGAACTCCCGATCCGCGCCGACTACGTCGGCAAGAACCTCCCCACGTCGTTGCGGGAGACGGTCAAGGTCCAGCTCGCCGAGGAGGACGGTCGCGACACCGTGCTGCTCGGCGCCAAGCAGCCCGCACCGGGCGCGCAGCAGTAGCACTCCGGCGTACGTCCCTGCCGTAAGCCCCCGAGTGCGCCTCTGCGTGTCTGCCTGCCCGGCTGCGACCTCCCGCCGGGCCCTCGCCTCCCGAACTGAACTGCCTTACGGAGCCTGACAGATGCAGCGTCATCTCATCTCGGCCGCCGACCTCACCCGCGACGACGCCGTCCTGATCCTCGACACCGCCGAGGAGATGGCCCGGGTCGCCGACCGGCCGATCAAGAAACTGCCGACCCTGCGCGGCCGCACCGTCGTCAACCTCTTCTTCGAGGACTCGACCCGTACCCGGATCTCCTTCGAGGCCGCCGAGAAGCGCCTCTCCGCGGATGTGATCAACTTCACCGCCAAGGGGTCCAGTGTCTCCAAGGGCGAGTCCCTGAAGGACACCGCCCAGACTCTGGAGGCGATGGGCGTCGACGCCGTCGTCATCCGGCACGGCGCCTCCGGAGCCCCGTACCGCCTCGCGACCTCCGGCTGGATCGACGCCGCCGTCATCAACGCCGGCGACGGCACCCACCAGCACCCCACCCAGGCCCTGCTCGACGCCTTCACGATGCGGCGCCGCCTCGTCGGGCGGGACGCCGGGCTCGGGCAGGACCTCGACGGCAAGCGCATCACGATCGTCGGCGACATCCTGCACGGCCGGGTCGCCCGCTCGAACGTCGACCTGTTGCACACCCTCGGCGCCCAGGTCACCCTCGTCGCCCCGCCCACCCTGCTGCCGGTCGGCGTGGAGACCTGGCCCTGCGAGGTGTCGTACGACCTGGACAGCACGCTGCCCAAGTCCGACGCGGTGATGATGCTGCGCGTCCAGCGCGAGCGGATGAACGCGGCCTTCTTCCCGACCGAGCGCGAGTACTCACGGCGTTACGGCCTCGACGGCGACCGCATGGCGCGGATGCCCGAGCACGCCATCGTGATGCACCCCGGGCCGATGGTCCGCGGCATGGAGATCACCGCCGAGGTCGCCGACTCCGACCGCTGCACCGCCATCGAGCAGGTGGCGAATGGTGTCTCGATCCGCATGGCGGTCCTGTACCTGCTCCTGGGCGGCAATGAGCCCGCCGTCACCCACAGCCGTACCGAGGAGAAGTAAGACACATGAGCAAGATCCTGATCCGTGGTGCGAAGGTGCTCGGCGGCGAGCCGCAGGACGTCCTGATCGACGGCGACACCATCGTGGAGGTCGGTGCCGGACTTCCCGCCGAGGGAGCCGAGGTCGTCGAGGCCGAAGGCAAGGTGCTTCTGCCGGGCCTCGTCGACCTGCACACCCACCTGCGCGAGCCCGGGCGTGAGGACTCCGAGACCGTCCTGACCGGTACTCGGGCTGCCGCGAGCGGCGGTTACACGGCCGTGTTCGCCATGGCCAACACCTTCCCGGTCGCCGACACCGCCGGTGTGGTCGAGCAGGTCTACCGGCTCGGACAGCAGCACGGCTACTGCGATGTGCAGCCCATCGGAGCCGTCACCGTCGGCCTGGAGGGCAAGAAGCTCGCCGAACTGGGCGCCATGCACGAGTCGGCGGCCGGCGTCACCGTCTTCTCCGACGACGGCAAGTGCGTGGACGACGCCGTGATCATGCGGCGGGCGCTGGAGTACGTGAAGGCCTTCGGCGGTGTCGTGGCCCAGCACGCGCAGGAGCCGCGGCTGACCGAGGGCGCCCAGATGAACGAGGGCGTCGTCTCGGCCGAGTTGGGGCTCGGCGGCTGGCCCGCAGTCGCCGAGGAGTCGATCATCGCGCGCGATGTGCTGCTCGCCGAGCACGTGCACTCCCGGGTGCACATCTGCCATCTGTCGACCGCCGGCTCGGTGGAGATCGTGCGCTGGGCCAAGTCCCGCGGCATCGACGTCACCGCCGAAGTCACCCCGCACCACCTGCTCCTCACCGATGAGCTGGTCCGCTCGTACAACCCGGTCTACAAGGTCAACCCGCCGCTGCGCACCGAGCGCGACGTCATGGCACTGCGCGAGGCGCTCGCCGACGGCACGATCGACATCGTCGCCACCGACCACGCCCCGCACCCGCACGAGGACAAGGACTGCGAGTGGGCCGCGGCGGCCATGGGCATGGTCGGCCTGGAGACCGCGCTGTCCGTGGTCCAGCAGACGATGGTCGACAGCGGGCTGCTCGACTGGGCCGGCGTCGCGGACCGGATGTCCTTCAAGCCCGCCCGGATCGGCCGGGCGACAGGCCACGGCCGCCCCGTCTCGGCAGGTGAGCCCGCCAACCTCACGCTGGTCGATCCGGCATACCGTGGGAACGTGGACCCCACGGGCTTCGCGTCGCGCAGCCGCAACACTCCGTACGAGGGTCGTGAGCTGCCGGGCCGTGTCACGCACACATGGCTGCGGGGCCGCGCCACGCTCGTCGACGGGAAGCTCGCGTGACACCACTGACGCACCTGACCTACGCCGCGGAACAGAAGTCGGCGGAAGTGACCGACTGGGCCGCCCGCATCGGCTGGCTCGTGGGCCTCGCGCTCTTCGTCGCCCTCGTCTACTGGCTGATGCGCGAGGGCTGGAAGTGGCGCGGCACGCTCCAGGGCGACCTGCCCGAACTGCTCCAGGCGCCGGACGAGCCCGGCCCGGTGAAGCTGACGTTGAGCGGGCGCTACCACGGCTCGACAACCGCAGGCCAGTGGCTCGACCGGATCGTGGCGCGCGGCCTGGGCACCCGCAGCCGGGTCGAACTCACGCTGACGGACGCGGGCCTGGATGTCGTACGCCCCGGAGCGGCCGACTTCTTCGTGCCGCTGGAGGCCTTGCGTGAGGCCCGGCTCGACAAGGGCATCGCGGGCAAGGTCCTCACCGAGGGCGGCCTGCTGGTCGTCACCTGGGAGCACGGCGACAGGCTGCTCGACTCCGGGTTCCGTTCCGACCACGCGGCCGAGCACAACGAGTGGGTCGAGACCCTGAACCAGATGATCGACAAGGACAGCAACAAGACGGAAGGCGCACGATGACCACCTCCACCAGGGGAGCCTCCAGAACTCCCGCCGTACTCGTCCTGGAGGACGGCCGGATCTTCCGTGGCCGCGCCTACGGGGCCGTGGGGGTGACCTTCGGAGAGGCCGTCTTCTCCACCGGGATGACCGGCTACCAGGAGACCCTCACCGACCCCTCGTACCACCGCCAGGTCGTCGTGATGACCGCCCCGCACGTCGGCAACACCGGTGTCAACGACGAGGACCCCGAGTCGAAGCGGATCTGGGTCGCCGGCTATGTCGTACGCGACCCCGCGCGCGTGCCCTCCAACTGGCGCTCCCGCGGCTCGCTCGACGAGGAGCTCGCCCGGCAGGACGTCGTCGGGATCTCCGGCATCGACACCCGGGCGCTCACCCGCCATCTGCGCGAGCGCGGCGCCATGCGCGTCGGGATCTTCTCCGGGAACGCGCTGCCCGACGAAGGCACCATGCTCGCCGAGGTGCGTCAGGCCCCCGAGATGAAGGGCGCCAGCCTGTACGAGGAGGTCGCCACGGAGGAGGCGTACGTCGTCCCCGCCCTCGGCGAGAAGAAGTTCACCGTCGCCGCCGTGGACCTCGGCATCAAGGGCATGACCCCGCACCGTATGGCCGAGCGGGGGATCGAGGTGCATGTGCTGCCCGCCACCGCGACCGCCGAGGACATCCACGCGGTCGGCCCCGACGGCGTGTTCTTCTCCAACGGTCCCGGCGACCCGGAGAGGGCCGAGCACCCGGTCGCCCTGATGCGCGCCGTGCTCGAGCGCAAGATCCCGCTCTTCGGCATCTGTTTCGGCAACCAGATCCTGGGGCGCGCGCTCGGCTTCGGCACGTACAAGCTGAAGTACGGCCACCGGGGCATCAACCAGCCGGTCCAGGACCGTACGACCGGCAAGGTCGAGGTCACCGCGCATAACCACGGTTTCGCCGTCGACGCGCCGCTCGACCGCGTCAGCGACACCCCCTACGGGCGTGCCGAGGTCTCGCACGTCTGCCTGAACGACCAGGTCGTCGAGGGGCTCCAGCTGCTCGACCAGCCGGCGTTCAGCGTCCAGTACCACCCCGAGGCGGCGGCGGGCCCGCACGACGCGGCCTACCTGTTCGACCGCTTCGTAGAGCTCATGGCAGAAAAGGGAGCCCAGCGTGCCTAAGCGCACCGATATCCAGTCCGTCCTGGTCATCGGCTCCGGCCCGATCGTCATCGGCCAGGCCGCCGAGTTCGACTACTCCGGCACCCAGGCCTGCCGCGTCCTCAAAGCAGAGGGCCTGCGGGTCATCCTCGTCAACTCCAACCCCGCGACGATCATGACGGACCCGGAGATCGCCGACGCGACGTATGTCGAGCCGATCACCCCGGAGTTCGTCGAGAAGATCATCGCCAAGGAGCGGCCGGACGCGCTGCTGCCCACGCTGGGTGGTCAGACGGCCCTCAACACGGCCATCTCGCTGCATGAGGCCGGGACGCTCGACGAGTACGGCGTCGAGCTGATCGGCGCCAACGTCGAGGCGATCAACAAGGGCGAGGACCGCGATCTCTTCAAGGAGGTCGTGGACGCGGTGAAGGGGAAGATCGGGCACGGCGAGTCCGCCCGTTCGGTGATCTGCCACTCCATGGACGACGTCCTCAAGGGCGTCGAGACGCTCGGCGGTTACCCGGTCGTCGTCCGGCCCTCCTTCACCATGGGTGGCGCCGGTTCCGGCTTCGCGCACGACGAGGACGAGCTGCGCCGCATCGCCGGCCAGGGGCTCACGCTCTCCCCGACCACCGAGGTGCTCCTGGAGGAGTCGATCCTCGGCTGGAAGGAGTACGAGCTGGAGCTGATGCGCGACAAGCACGACAACGTCGTGGTCGTCTGCTCCATCGAGAACTTCGACCCCATGGGCGTGCACACCGGCGACTCGATCACCGTCGCCCCGGCGATGACGCTCACCGACCGCGAGTACCAGATCCTGCGCGACATCGGCATCGCCGTCATCCGCGAGGTCGGCGTCGACACCGGCGGCTGCAACATCCAGTTCGCGGTGAACCCCGAGGACGGCCGGGTCATCGTCATCGAGATGAACCCCCGCGTGTCCCGGTCCTCGGCCCTCGCCTCCAAGGCGACCGGCTTCCCGATCGCCAAGATCGCCGCGAAGCTCGCCGTCGGCTACACCCTGGACGAGATCCCGAACGACATCACCGAGAAGACGCCGGCGTCCTTCGAGCCGACGCTCGACTACGTCGTCGTGAAGGCGCCGCGTTTCGCCTTCGAGAAGTTCCCGCAGGCCGACTCGACGCTGACGACGACCATGAAGTCGGTCGGCGAGGCCATGGCGATCGGCCGCAACTTCACCGAGGCGCTGCAGAAGGCGCTGCGGTCGCTGGAGAAGAAGGGCTCGCAGTTCACGTTCGTCGGGGAGCCCGGGGACAAAAAGGCCCTCCTGGAGGAGGCGATCCGGCCGACCGACGGGCGGATCAACTCCGTCATGCAGGCCATCCGCGCGGGCGCGACCCAGGAGGAGGTCTTCGAGTCGACGAAGATCGACCCGTGGTTCGTGGACCAGATGTTCCTCATCAAGGAGATCGCGGACGAACTGGCCGCAGCCGACAGGCTTGACCCGTCGCTGCTGGCGGAAGCCAAGCGCCACGGCTTCTCCGACGCCCAGATCGCCGAGATCCGAGGCCTGCGCGAGGACGTCGTCCGCGAGGTCCGGCACGCGCTGGGCGTGCGCCCGGTCTACAAGACCGTCGACACCTGCGCCGCCGAGTTCGCGGCGAAGACGCCGTACTTCTACTCCTCGTACGACGAGGAGAGCGAGGTCGCCTCCCGCGAGAAGCCCGCGGTGATCATCCTGGGCTCCGGCCCGAACCGCATCGGCCAGGGCATCGAGTTCGACTACTCCTGCGTTCACGCGTCCTTCGCGCTGAGCGACGCCGGGTACGAGACCGTGATGGTCAACTGCAACCCGGAGACCGTCTCCACGGACTACGACACCTCCGACCGGTTGTACTTCGAGCCGCTCACCTTGGAAGACGTGCTGGAAATCGTCCACGCGGAGACGCTGGCCGGGCCGATCGCGGGCGTCGTCGTGCAGCTCGGCGGCCAGACCCCGCTGGGTCTGGCGCAGGCACTGAAGGACAACGGCGTCCCGGTGGTGGGCACGCCGCCCGAGGCGATCCACGCCGCCGAGGACCGTGGCGCCTTCGGCCAGGTACTCGCCGAGGCCGGACTCCCGGCGCCGAAGCACGGCACCGCGACGACCTTCGCGGGTGCCAAGGCCATCGCGGACGAGATCGGCTACCCCGTCCTCGTGCGGCCCTCGTACGTGCTCGGCGGGCGCGGCATGGAGATCGTGTACGACGAGACGCGACTGGAGGTGTACATCGCCGAGTCGACCGAGATCTCCCCGTCGCGCCCGGTCCTCGTCGACCGTTTCCTCGATGACGCGATCGAGATCGACGTGGACGCGCTCTACGACGGCCACGAGCTGTACCTCGGCGGCGTCATGGAGCACATCGAGGAGGCCGGGATCCACTCCGGCGACTCGGCGTGCGCGCTGCCGCCGATCACGCTGGGCGGCTTCGACATCAAGCGGCTGCGGGCCTCGACCGAGGCCATCGCAAAGGGGGTTGGCGTCCGCGGACTGATCAACATCCAGTTCGCGATGGCGGGGGACATCCTGTACGTCCTCGAAGCCAACCCGCGTGCCTCGCGCACCGTCCCCTTCACCTCCAAGGCGACCGCTGTGCCGCTCGCGAAGGCCGCCGCCCGGATCTCGCTGGGCGCGACCATCGCCGAACTGCGCGCCGAAGGACTGCTCCCGGCGAGCGGCGACGGCGGCACACTGCCGCTGGACGCGCCGATCTCCGTCAAGGAGGCCGTCATGCCGTGGTCGCGCTTCCGGGACATCCACGGGCGCGGCGTCGACACCATCCTCGGCCCGGAGATGCGCTCCACCGGTGAAGTCATGGGCATCGACTCGGTGTTCGGCACGGCGTACGCCAAGTCGCAGGCGGGTGCGTACGGTCCGCTGCCGACCAAAGGCCGCGCCTTCATCTCCGTAGCGAACCGCGACAAGCGCTCGATGATCTTCCCAGCGCGTGAACTGGTCGCCCACGGCTTCGAGTTGCTCGCCACGTCCGGCACGGCCGAGGTGCTCAAGCGCAACGGCATCCACGCCACCGTCGTCCGAAAGCAGAGCGAGGGCACCGGCCCGAACGGTGAGCGGACGATCGTCCAGCTCATCCACGAGGGCGAGGTCGACCTGATCGTCAACACGCCGTACGGCACCGGTGGCCGCCTCGACGGCTATGACATCCGTACGGCCGCCGTGGCCCGCTCCGTGCCCTGCCTGACGACGGTGCAGGCGCTCGCCGCCGCCGTCCAGGGCATCGACGCGCTCAACCACGGGGACGTGGGCGTCCGTTCGCTCCAGGAACACGCGGAGCACCTGACGGCGGCGCGGGACTGACGCCATGTACTCACTGTTCTTCAGTTTGTTCTTCAAACGAATGGACCCGGAGCGGGCCCACCACCTGGCCGTCGCCTGGATCCGCCTCGCCGCCCGCATCCCCGTGCTGCGTACGTTCCTCGCGGCGGCTCTCGCTCCGCGCCACAAGGAACTGCGCACCGAGGCCCTCGGGCTGCGGATGCACGGGCCGTTCGGGCTCGCGGCCGGCTTCGACAAGAACGCGATCGCGGTCGACGGGATGTCGATGCTCGGCTTCGACCACGTCGAGATCGGCACGGTCACGGGGGAGCCGCAGCCCGGCAACCCCCGTAAGCGGCTGTTCCGGCTTGTGCCGGACCGGGCGCTGATCAACCGCATGGGGTTCAACAACGAGGGCTCGGCAGCCGTGGCGGAGCGCCTGGCAGGCCGTGAGGCGGTCTTCAAGACCGTCGTGGGCGTCAACATCGGCAAGACCAAGGTCGTACCCGAGGCCGAGGCGGTCGGCGACTACGTGAAATCGACGCAGCGGCTTGCCCGCCACGCCGACTACCTGGTGGTCAACGTCTCCTCGCCGAACACACCGGGCCTCAGGAATCTGCAGGCGGTGGATCATCTGCGCCCCCTGCTGAGCGCCGTCCGCGAGGCCGCCGACCAGGCCGTGACCGAGCGCCGCGTCCCGCTCCTGGTGAAGATCGCGCCCGATCTCGCCGACGAGGACATCGACGCCGTCGCCGACCTCGCCGTGGAGCTCGGCCTGGACGGGATCATCGCCACGAACACCACCATCGCGCGCGAGGGACTCGGTTTGACATCCGGACCCTCCCTCGTGAAGGAAACCGGCGGCCTCTCCGGTGCGCCGCTGAAAGCGCGCTCCCTGGAGGTGCTGCGTCGCCTCTACGCGCGCGTAGGCGACGACATCACGCTCGTGGGCGTCGGCGGCATCGAGAACGCCGAGGACGTCTGGCAGCGCATCCTGGCCGGCGCCACCCTGGTCCAGGGCTACAGCGCCTTCATCTACGAGGGCCCCTTCTGGGGCCGCGCGATCCACAAGGGACTCGCGGCACGCCTTCGTACCAGCCCGTACGCCACCCTCGCCGACGCCGTCGGCGCCGACGTCAAGGAGCCCGTGTGAGCCTGGAACCCTTCGGTACGCGCCTTCGCCGGGCCATGGACGAGCGCGGCCCGCTCTGTGTCGGCATCGACCCGCACGCCTCGCTGCTCACCGACTGGGGCCTGAACGACGACATCGCGGGCCTGGAGCGCTTCAGCCGCACCGTCGTCGAGGCGCTGGCCGACCGGGTCGCCGTACTGAAGCCGCAGAGTGCGTTCTTCGAGCGCTTCGGGTCGCGCGGTATCGCCGTACTGGAGAAGTCGGTCGATGTGGCACGGGCCGCCGGGGCGCTCGTCGTCATGGACGCCAAGCGCGGCGACATCGGCTCGACCATGGCCGCGTACGCCTCCGCCTTCCTGGAGAAGGGTTCGCCGCTGTTCTCGGACGCGCTCACCGTCTCGCCGTACCTGGGCTACGGATCGCTGAAGCCGGCCGTCGAGCTCGCCCGCGAGAGCGGCGCGGGGCTGTTCGTGCTCGCGCTCACCTCCAACCCGGAGGGCGGCGAGGTGCAGCACGCGGTACGGCCCGGCGACGTGGCGGACGCGGCCGGTTCGGTCGGCCGGAGCGTCGGCGCGATCATGCTCGCGCACCTCGCCGCGGAGAACGCGGGGGAAGCCCCCATGGGCTCCTTCGGCGCGGTCGTGGGCGCCACGCTGGGCGACCTCTCCTCGTACGACCTCGAGATCAACGGACCGCTCCTCGCGCCCGGCATCGGCGCCCAGGGCGCGACCCCGGCCGATCTTCCGGGCGTCTTCGGAGCGGCGGTGCGCCATGTGGTCCCGAACGTCAGCAGGGGTGTTCTACGTCACGGACCCGACATCGGTGCGCTACGCGCGTCCGCGGACCGGTTCGCGGAGGAGATCAGGGCTGCCGTGGCGTCGGTCTAGCGTCTTCAGCGACTCTTCTGTGAGGTCCTCGTGGACGTCCCACGTCTGAATACACCCTCAAATCCGGAGCATTATGTACCAAATGTCGGTTTCAATGGAGGCTGACCAGGACTTTTCCGCTGTTCTCGCTGACTCCGGCGGACTTGGCCGCTAGTCTCCGACGAGTGGAGACGGGCAAGAAGCGTTGCTCGTTGCTCCCCAGGTGTGGGGCGATTAGGTTCCTCACCGGTCCGTATCCGACAGTTCGACATCCGAGGTGACGTAGGCGTGGCTCTTCCGCCCCTTACCCCTGAACAGCGCGCAGCCGCGCTCGAAAAGGCCGCCGCGGCTCGCCGGGAGCGGGCCGAGGTCAAGAATCGACTCAAGCACTCCGGCGCCTCCCTTCACGAGGTCATCAAGCAGGGCCAGGAGAACGACGTCATCGGCAAGATGAAGGTCTCCGCCCTCCTGGAGTCCCTGCCGGGCGTGGGCAAGGTCCGCGCCAAGCAGATCATGGAGCGACTCGGGATCTCCGAGAGCCGCCGCGTGCGTGGCCTCGGCTCCAACCAGATCGCGTCTCTTGAGCGCGAGTTCGGCGGCGGTGCCGCCTGACGTTCTCGGGCACTCCTGAGAACCTGGATAATCGCTGCATGGCTGCAACATCCCGGGGGACGACCCCCGTACCCCCGGAATCACGTCCGCGGCTGACCGTGCTCTCCGGCCCCTCCGGGGTCGGCAAGAGCACGGTCGTCGCTCATATGCGCAAGGAACACCCCGAGGTCTGGCTCTCTGTGTCGGCGACGACCCGCAAGCCGCGCCCCGGCGAGAGGCATGGCGTCCAGTACTTCTTCGTCAGCGACGATGAAATGGACAAGCTGATCGCCAACGGCGAGCTTCTCGAGTGGGCGGAGTTCGCAGGCAACCGCTACGGCACCCCGCGGGGCGCCGTGATGGAGCGCCTGGAGGCCGGCGAGCCCGTCCTCCTCGAGATCGATCTCCAGGGCGCGCGTCTGGTCCGCGAGTCGATGCCCGAGGCCCAGCTGGTGTTCCTGGCTCCGCCCTCCTGGGAGGAGCTGGTGCGCAGACTCACCGGGCGGGGCACCGAGCCGCCCGAGGTGATCGAGCGCCGACTGGCCGCCGCGAAGATCGAGCTGGCGGCCGAGTCGGAGTTCGACGTGACCCTGGTCAACACCTCCGTCGAGGACGTAGCGCGTGAGCTGCTAGCCTTGATGGACGTAGTGTGATCGTTTTCGATCTCATCCCATCTTTCGGAAGGTAGAGCGTGTCCTCTTCCATCACCGCGCCCGAGGGCATCATCAACCCCCCGATCGACGAGCTCCTCGAGGCCACCGACTCGAAGTACAGCCTCGTGATCTACGCGGCCAAGCGGGCCCGTCAGATCAACGCGTACTACTCGCAGCTCGGTGAGGGCCTCCTCGAGTACGTCGGTCCGCTCGTGGACACGCACGTCCACGAGAAGCCGCTCTCGATCGCCCTGCGCGAGATCAACGCGGGTCTGCTGACGTCCGAGGCCGTGGAGGGCCCGGCGCAGTAAGTAATATCCGCAGATTGCAGCAGGCTTTTCCACAGGCCCGACAGCCCGGCTGTCGGGCCTGTGGTGTGTCATGAGTACGTACACGTTGCAGCGCAGGTGAGCCGAGCCCGGGGAGAGACCGTGGACAAGCCGAAGGTCGTGCTGGGAGTCAGCGGTGGCATCGCCGCGTACAAGGCGTGCGAGCTGTTGCGCCGGCTGACCGAGTCGGGGCATGACGTACGGGTCGTACCGACCGAGTCGGCGCTGCACTTCGTCGGCGCCGCCACCTGGTCCGCGCTCTCCGGGCACCCCGTCTCGACCGAGGTCTGGTCCGATGTGCACGAGGTACCGCACGTCCGCATCGGCCAGGAGGCGGACCTGGTGGTCGTGGCGCCCGCCACCGCGGACCTGCTGGCGAAGGCGGCGCACGGCCTGGCCGACGACCTGCTGACCAACACCCTGCTCACCGCCCGCTGCCCGGTGGTCTTCGCCCCCGCCATGCATACCGAGATGTGGGAACACCCGGCCACGCAGGAGAACGTCGCGACGCTGCGCCGCCGCGGTGCCGTCGTCGTCGAACCCGCCGTCGGCCGTCTGACGGGCGTCGACACCGGCAAGGGCCGGCTGCCGGAGCCCGGGGAGATCTTCGAGATCTGCCGCCGGGTGCTGGCGCGTGGGCCCGTGGTTCCGGATCTGGCGGGCCGCCATGTCGTGGTCAGCGCCGGCGGCACGCGCGAACCGCTCGACCCGGTCCGCTTCCTCGGCAACCGCTCCTCCGGCAAGCAGGGGTACGCCCTCGCGCGCACGGCGGCCGCCCGGGGCGCCCGGGTCACCCTGATCGCCGCGAACACCGGGATGCCGGACCCGGCGGGCGTGGACGTGGTGCCCGTCGAGACAGCCGTCCAACTGCGCGAGGCGGTGCTGAAGGCCGCCGCGGACGCCGACGCGGTGGTGATGGCGGCCGCGGTCGCGGACTTCCGGCCGGCGACGTACGCGGCCGGAAAGATCAAGAAGAAGGACAACCAGGACCCCGAACCGATCACCCTGGTCCGTAATCCCGACATCCTCGCCGAGATATCCGCCGAGCGCGCCCGCTCCGGCCAGGTGATCGTCGGCTTCGCCGCCGAGACGGACGACGTTCTCGCCAACGGGCGGACGAAGCTGGAGCGCAAGGGCTGCGATCTCCTCGTCGTGAACGAGGTGGGGGAGCGCAAGACCTTCGGCTCCGAGGAGAACGAAGCCGTCGTGCTCGGCGCCGACGGCAGTGAGACCCCCGTGCCGTACGGGCCCAAGGAAGCTCTGGCCGAGACGGTGTGGGATCTCGTGGCGCGGCGCCTGGAGTGAATGCCTGATTCGTTCCGGTCGGGGCGGTCTTCACCGGATTCCAAAACCGGCGAAATCGCGCCTGGGAACCTGGCGGAGACCGAGGCTCGTTGGGCAGAATACCCGTGCCGCAGGTCACAGGTCTTCCGAGTCGCGAGACGGGGTGGACCCGCGGTCGAGCATGACCGATAAACTGACCCCCGGACGACAGCGGGCGCAGCCCCCGATCCGTCCACAAATGATCAGCCAGCAGCCGCTGCAACCCCAGGGAGCGTTGTGTCCCGTCGTCTGTTCACCTCGGAGTCTGTGACCGAGGGTCACCCCGACAAGATCGCTGACCAGATCAGCGACACCATTCTCGACGCGCTTCTGCGCGAGGACCCGAAGTCCCGGGTCGCCGTCGAGACGCTGATCACGACCGGCCTCGTACATGTGGCGGGCGAGGTCACGACCAAGGCGTACGCGCCGATCGCGCAGCTGGTGCGCGACAAGATCCTCGAGATCGGTTACGACTCCTCGAAGAAGGGTTTCGACGGCGCCTCCTGCGGCGTTTCGGTGTCGATCGGTGCCCAGTCCCCGGACATCGCGCAGGGCGTCGACACCGCGTACGAGAAGCGTGTCGAGGGCGACGAGGATGAGCTGGACAAGCAGGGTGCCGGCGACCAGGGTCTGATGTTCGGTTACGCGACCGACGAGACGCCCGAGTTGATGCCGCTGCCGATCCACCTGGCGCACCGACTGTCGAAGCGGCTCTCCGAGGTCCGCAAGAACGGGACGATCCCGTACCTGCGCCCCGACGGCAAGACCCAGGTCACCATCGAGTACGACGGCGACAAGGCCGTCCGCCTCGACACGGTGGTCGTCTCCTCGCAGCACGCCCAGGACATCGACCTGGACTCGCTCCTGGCGCCCGACATCCGCGAGTTCGTGGTCGAGCCGGAGCTCAAGGCCCTCCTGGATGACGGCATCAAGCTGGACACCGAGGGCTACCGCCTGCTGGTGAACCCCACCGGCCGCTTCGAGATCGGCGGCCCGATGGGTGACGCCGGACTGACCGGCCGCAAGATCATCATCGACACGTACGGCGGCATGGCCCGCCACGGGGGCGGCGCCTTCTCCGGCAAGGACCCGTCCAAGGTGGACCGCTCGGCGGCGTACGCGATGCGCTGGGTCGCCAAGAACGTCGTCGCCGCGGGCCTCGCCACCCGCTGCGAGGTCCAGGTCGCCTACGCCATCGGCAAGGCCGAGCCCGTCGGTCTCTTCGTCGAGACCTTCGGCACCGCCAAGATCGACACCGGCAAGATCGAGAAGGCCATCAGTGAGGTCTTCGACCTCCGCCCCGCCGCGATCATCCGCGACCTCGACCTGCTGCGCCCGATCTACGCCCAGACCGCGGCGTACGGCCACTTCGGGCGTCCGCTGGACGACTTCACGTGGGAGAAGACGGACCGGGTGGACGCACTGCGCAGGGCTGCCGGGCTGTAGTTCCTGGTTCCCGCTGTAACGTCCGGCTCTTTCCGAGGCCCGGCGTCCCCAAGGGGCGCCGGGCCTCGCTGCGTCAGGTCGGCTCGCGGTGGGCGCTGTCAGTGCTGTCTGGTACCAATGCTGGTGTGAGCAGCGCGAATGGGCAGGGCGAGGGGGCGAGGGGTGTGCCCCCTGAGCAGCTTGCGCTCATTCGGGAGAGTGTGCGGGAGGCGAAGGGGCCGCGGGCGAAGCCGCGTACGTGGCGGGGGGCCGCGTTGGCCAAGGAGCGTCCGGTTGCTCGGGTCTTGGTCGACAAGGGGGTGCTGCATCTTGACCGGTACTTCGACTATGCCGTTCCGGAGGAGCTGGACGCCGATGCGCAGCCCGGGGTGCGGGTTCGGGTGCGGTTCGGGGCCGGGCGGCACCGTGTGCGGGAAGGGCGGCGTGAGGGCGGGGGGCTGATCGACGGGTTTCTGGTGGAGCGGCTTGCCGAGTCCGACTACTCCGGACCCCTTGCCGCGCTCGCCCAGGTCGTCTCGCCCGAGCCCGTGCTCAGTGAGGAACTGCTGGGGCTCGCACGGGCCGTGGCCGACCGGTACGCGGGAAGTCTGGCCGATGTGCTGCAACTGGCCGTGCCGCCCCGGAACGCGCGCGCGGAGAGTCAGGAGTCCCCGGCGCCACTGCCGGTGCCCCAGACACCTGACGTCGGGTCATGGGGGCGGTACGGGCGAGGGGACGCCTTCGTACGCTCGCTCGCGGCGGGCGGGACACCGCGAGCCGTGTGGAACGCGCTGCCGGGGCCCGAGTGGGCCGACGAGCTCGCGCGGGCCGTCGGGGCGACGCTCGCCTCGGGGCGTGGCGCGCTGGTCGTCGTTCCGGACGGGCGGGCCGCCCACCGGGTCGACGCCGCGTTGACCTCGCTGCTGGGGGAGGGGCGGCATGCGGTGCTGACGGCCGAGGCCGGGCCCGAGAAGCGGTACCGGCAGTGGCTCGCGGTGCGGCGGGGGTCCGTACGGGCCGTGGTGGGGACCCGGGCCGCCATGTTCGCGCCCGTACGGGATCTGGGGCTCGTCGCCATCTGGGACGACGGGGACGACAGCCACAGCGAGCTGCACGCGCCGCAGCCGCATGCGCGGGAAGTGCTGCTGCTGCGGGCCGCCCATGACAAGTGCGCGTTTTTGCTGGGGAGTTGGAGCTGCACCGTCGAGGCCGCGCAGCTGGTCGAGAGCGGCTGGGCGGCGCCGCTCGTCGCCGACCGCGAGCAGGTGCGGGCGACGGCTCCCCTCGTACGGACCGTGAGCGACGGGGACCTCGCGCGGGACGAGGCGGCCAGGGCGGCGCGGCTGCCCACGCTCGCCTGGCAGGTCGTACGGGAAGGGCTGCGGCACGGTCCCGTACTGGTGCAGGTGCCACGGCGTGGCTACGTACCCCGGATGGCGTGTGTGCGGTGCAGGGCGCCCGCGCGGTGCCGGCACTGCGCGGGGCCCCTGGAGGGGCAGGATGGCGGGGTCCTGCGCTGTGGCTGGTGCGGGCGTGGCGAGGAGGCCTGGCACTGTCCTGAATGTGGTGGGTTCCGGCTGCGGGCACAGGTCGTGGGGGCGCGGCGTACCGCCGAGGAGCTGGGGCGCGCGTTTCCCGCCGTGCCCGTGCGGACTTCGGGGCGTGAGCAGGTACTGGACACGGTGCCGGGGGCGCCCGCGCTGGTGGTGAGCACGCCGGGGGCGGAACCCGTCGCCGAGGGCGGGTATGCGGCGGCGTTGCTGCTCGACGGCTGGGCGATGCTGGGGCGGCCTGATCTGCGGGCCGGCGAGGATGCCCTGCGGCGGTGGATCGGGGCGGCTTCGCTGGTGCGAGCGCAGGGGGATGGCGGGAAGGTGGCGGTGGTCGCCGAGCCGACGCTGCGGCCTGTGCAGGCGCTGGTGCGCTGGGATCCCGTCGGCCATGCGGTGCGTGAGCTGGGCGAGCGGGCCGAGCTGGGGTTCCCGCCCGTGTCGCGCATGGCTGCGGTGTCCGGAACGCCGGAGGCACTCGCCGGGTTTCTTTCCGCGGTCGAACTGCCCGGCGACGCAGAGGTGTTGGGGCCGGTGCCGTTGCCCGTCGCGGAAGCGGGGAGGCCTCGGCGTACGGGGGCGCCGCCGGTCGGGGAGCGCTGGGAGCGGGCGTTGATCCGGGTGCCGCCGGGGAGTGGGGCACCGCTGGCTGCCGCGCTGAAGGCCGCGCAGGCGGCACGGATGGCTCAAGGGGGGAGTGAGGTTGTGCGGGTGCGGATTGATCCGCCGGACATTGGATGAGGGGGAGATGGTGAGGGGGCCGGTGAGGGAGGCGAGGTGATGCGCCTCCGCGGGCCGAGGGCGGCCGACGTCCTGAGTCCGGTTGCGGCGCGCGGGTGCAGGGGCCGGGGCGAGCTCGAGCACGGCGCCAGGCCGGTGCGGATCCCGGTGGCCGGAGGAGTCCGCAACGTTGGCGCCGGCGCCAGCCACAAGAGGCAGCGCCAGCGAAAAAAGTTCGCGGCCCCCTCCGTCGGGGCTTCGGCCGCCGGTGGGTCCCCGTCTGTCGAGGGTCTTCGCTCGCCGACGGGCCTCCGCCTGTCGGGGGCTTCGCCCGCCGGTGGATTCCCGCCTGTCGGGGGATCTTTGCTCGCCGACGTGCCTCTGCACGTCGGCGGGCTCCGCCCGTTGACGTGCCTCCGCCCGCCGGTGGGCTTCCGCCCGTCGACGCGCCTCCGTCTGCCGATAAACGCGTCTGCCTCCCGATGGTCGTCGGGAGGCAGACGGAGGGGTGTCAACCGGCTATCAGTCGGAGGGGGTCAGCCATTGCGGGGGCCTGGGAAGGCGTTTGGCCTCGCCTCCACCCGCGCGCAGCCGGACTCAGCCGACGTCCTCTGGCAGAACTCACTCCTCCAGCATCTGGCGTCCACCGTTCCCGACCTTCCGGTGCCACGACTGGTCCCGACACGCGAGGGGAAGTGCCTTGCC
>NZ_JAAKZX010000509.1 GCF_011045025.1 Streptomyces ureilyticus | reverse complement strand
CCCCCGTATCGGCCTGAACGGCCTCGTCCTCAAACTCCCCCAGCTACCGCTGGGAGGTGCCCCCAGACGGGCTGAATTGCTAGAGGTAGTCCTCCAAGCGCGCCACCGTGTAGCCCTGCTCCTGGATGTTGCGTAGCAAGTTGGTCGTTGCCTTCGTGAGGCTTGTGCCGTGCTGGCCCTCCGGGCAGTGGAGGATGTCGCCCGGCCGTAGGCGTTCGCGATCGCTCCACAGGACCACCGCCGCTACTCCGCAGTCCGCCGCCGCTCCGAGCGTGTCGTGGTTGTAGGCGCCGTACGGGGGGCGGAACAGGCGGGGGCGGATTCCGAAGCGTTGCTTGAGTTTGTCCTGTTGGCCGCAGATTTCGGCTCGTTGGCCGGCGTAGGGGAGGCTGGGCAGGTAGGGGTGGTCCAGGGTGTGGTTCTGGACGCTTGCGCCTACCGCGCGCAGGCGGCCGAAGTGCGCGTATCCCGGTCCTACGACGCTGTCCGTGAGGAACATGCTGACCGGCAGCCGGAGTTCGCGGACCAGGTCGACGAAGCGTGGATCTCGCTCGGCGCCGTCGTCGAACGTCAGGAAGACGACCTTGTCGCGGGTCCTGCGCGCGCCCGGATAGGTGTGGAAGCCCTGCCCGGTCTTGCGGCCGAGCCGTCCCTCGGCGACCAGCCCGGCGAGCAGCGCGCAGGGGGTGAAGC
>NZ_JAAKZX010000508.1 GCF_011045025.1 Streptomyces ureilyticus | reverse complement strand
GGTTCGTACGGGCTCGGGGGTGTTGTGATGCCGAGGTCCATGGTCAGCCGGTCGCCCTCGGGCGTCTCGGAGGGCGGCGAACCGAAGCCGACCACGGCCTCGCCGGTGGTCTCGGTGACCTGCGGCTCGATGTCCTGGAATGCGCCGTCACGCAGCCGGAACAGACCGCCCTCACCGATGCCGAAGAAGACGCGCGTACGGCACTCGGGGTCGGCCGGAAGCAGCAGGCAGCGCAGGCTCGCCGTGTACTCCTCCGGATCGATGCCCTGCTCGGCGGCGGTGGCCCGGAGTTTGCCGAGGCTGCGGTCGGTGAGCCGGTGCAGCCCGGACTTGAGGTCGCCGCGCCGGGCCGCCCTGATGTCCTCGACGAGCCGCCCGTGGCTGCGCCCCACGGCCCGCGCGATCCACTGGCAGGCCTCGGCGGCGGCCAGATGCGCGCCGGGCGTGGCCCGCGCTCCGGTCGCCATGGCGACGAGTACCAGCGCCTGCTCCCCCGTCCCGAACCGCGCGGTCAGCAACGAGTCCCGCCGTGGCTCGCCCCGGTACCGCGCGGAGTCCCCGCGCACAGAAGCGGCCCGCAGCGTGCAGGCCCCGTAGTGCGCCCCGTCCAGCACGGTGTCGGCGACCAGGTCGTCGAGATCGTCGGGGTCCGCGGGCGGCAGGGCGGCAAGGACTTCGAGGCGGTCCGCTCCCGGATCGGCGG
>NZ_JAAKZX010000507.1 GCF_011045025.1 Streptomyces ureilyticus | reverse complement strand
GCGGGCTGGTGGCCCGGCATCTGGTGACCGGCCACGGAATGCGGCATCTGGTGCTGGCAGGCCGCCGTGGAATGGAGGCCCCAAGGGCCAAGGAACTGCTGAGTGAGCTGGAGGAGTTGGGGGCGGACGTCTCCGTCGTAGCGTGTGATGTGGCGGACGGGGATGCGGTCGGGGGGCTGGTTGCCGGGATCGGGGCGGAGCATCCGCTCACCGCGGTGGTGCATGCGGCGGGTGTGCTGGCGGATGCGACGATCCCGGCCCTGACGCCCGGGGATCTGGATGCGGTGCTGCGGGCGAAGGCCGATGCGGTGGTGCATCTGCATGAGGCGACGCGCGAGCTGGATCTTGCGGGGTTTGTGCTGTTCTCGTCGGCGTCGGGGGTGCTGGGCAGTCCGGGGCAGGGCAATTACGCGGCGGCGAACTCCTTTCTGGACGCGTTCGCGCACGACCGCAGGGCGGCAGGCCTTCCGGCCCTCTCACTCGCCTGGGGCCTGTGGGCACAAACCAGTGACATGACCAAGGACGTCCAGGACGACGGAACCGCACGGATCTCCCGCTCCGGACTGGCCCCGATCACCAACGAACAGGGCATGAGACTGTTCGACGCCGCCCTCGGTACCGACCACGCGCTCCTCGTACCGATCAGGCTGGACCCCGCCGGACTACGAGCCCACGCAGACGCGGGAGCCTTCCCGGCCCTCCTGCGTGGACTCGCCCGC
>NZ_JAAKZX010000506.1 GCF_011045025.1 Streptomyces ureilyticus | reverse complement strand
CCCAACGCCCCGGTCCCCCCGGTGATCAACACCGTCCCCTCGGCATCCCAGACCGGGGACACGGCCGGCTCCTCCGTGGCCGTCACCCGGGCAAGACGCGGCACCCACACCCGCCCGTCCCGCACCACCACCTGCGGCTCACCCGCGGCCAACGCCGCAGGCACGACATCGGCCACCGCAGCCGCGTCGTCCACATCCACCAGCACGAACCGGCCCGGATGCTCCGTCTGCGCCGACCGCACCAGACCCCACACGGGAGAGTGTGCGAGGTTCAGCGGCTCGTCTTCGCCGACGCCCGCGACCGCGTTGCGCGTCAGCACCACCAGGCGCGAACCGGCGGACGGTTCATCGGCCAGCCAGGCCTGGAGCGCCGCGAGGACCTCACCCGTGGCCAGGCGAGCCGCCTGCGCGAGACCGTTCGAGGCGGCCTCGGCCTGTGCGCACGGGAGCACGACGGCTTCCGGACGGCGGCCGGTGTCCTGCTCCGGACGGTCGTCTCCCAACAGCGCCCACTCAGCGGGGACGGACGCGTCGTCCGCAGGCGGCACGGCGACCCATTCCAGCTCGAACAGTGCGTCGTGGTTCCGCCCGGCCACCTGCCGCAACTGGTCGGGCGATACGGGCCGGGAGACCAGCGCGTCCGCACAGGCCACGGGCCGGCCTTCGGTGTCGGTGACGTGTACGGACAGCGCGTCCGCGTCGACCGTGGACAGCCGCACTCG
>NZ_JAAKZX010000505.1 GCF_011045025.1 Streptomyces ureilyticus | reverse complement strand
CACGACACCTGGGCCGCCACCTCCGAAATCCTCGCCCGCCTCGGCCTCAAGGTCGCCCACCAGGACGCCGCACACCCCCTCCTGGAGAAGCTCGGCGCCCTGCCCGCCACACCCCGCGCCATCCTCACCACCCCGCAGGTCCGTACGGCCGTCGCCGCCTCCCTCGACGACGACGCCGGCTGGGACGAGGACGCCCCGGACGCCGAGGAACTGGCCGACACCGTCCTCGCCCTGGTACGCGACGCGGCCCTGGAACCCGGCGACGAACCCTGGCTCGGCGCCCTCGCCCTCCCCGACGACGAGGGCGAACTCGCCCCCGCCGGCGAACTCGTCCTCCCCGGCAGCCCCTTCGCCCAGGTCATGCGCGAGGACGAACTGGCCTCCGTGGACGCCGAGTTGGCCGACCGCTGGGGCGAGCGGCCACTGGCCGCCTGCGGCGTACTGGCCAACTTCACCCTCGTACGCGCCACAGATGTCGTCCTGGACCCGGACGAACTGGAACCCCGAGAGGGCGACTACACCGAACCCGACGACGTCGGCGTACTCGACGCCGTGGACGTCTGGTGCGAGGACGCACTCGACCGCCTGCCCGACACACCCGTGCCCCCGGTCGCCACGGAGATCACCGCCGTACGGGACCTGGACCTGGTGGACGACGGGCTGCCTCCGACACCGCCGCCGCTCCGTTGTCCGCGCTCAGCTTGCGGTAGATGCGTACGAGATGGGTCT
>NZ_JAAKZX010000504.1 GCF_011045025.1 Streptomyces ureilyticus | reverse complement strand
TTTCATGTACTGCTCGTGCGTCATCTCGCCCGTGTAGAAGGACCAGGACTCGGCAGCGCCGCCCACGGCGTAGATGCCGTAGTGGATGAAGACGCCCAGGACCGCGCTGGACGCGGTGATCCTCGACTACAACGGCGTCATCGGCCGCCAGCCCAGCACCGACCAATGGCGCCACCTCGCCCGCGTCGCCGCCTGGCCCGACGATCTCGCCTCGTTCCAGAACGCCTTCTGGAGCGCACGCGAGGCATACGACGCCGGCCAGCTCAGCGACCTGGCGTTCTGGGCCCAGACCCTGGGCTGGCACCCCGGCCCGCGCATGCTGCGCGAACTGCGCGCCGCCGACACCGCCATGTGGACCCGCACCGACGACCGCGTCCTCGCCGTCCTGCAACGCGCCCAGCAGGGCGGGCTGCCCATGGTCCTGCTGTCCAACGCGCCCCACCCGCTCAGCGACGTCCTCGACACCACCGACTGGTGCCGACAGCTGATGACCCGGGCCCTGTACTCGGCCCGGCTGGAAGTGTGCAAGCCCGCCCCGGCCGCCTACCTGCACGCTCTGGAAGCCACCGGCGCAAGCGAACCGCACCGCGTGCTGTTCATCGACGACCGGGACGACAACTGCCAGGCAGCCGAGAGCCTGGGCCTGCGGACCCTGCACCACACCGGCCAGATCGCGGACCTCGAAGCAGCCCTCCTGCAGACCCCGGCTTGATCCGCCTCCCCCAACCCCTTACC
>NZ_JAAKZX010000503.1 GCF_011045025.1 Streptomyces ureilyticus | reverse complement strand
CTCTCTTCACCCGCGAAACAGCCAGGCAACAACGGCAGGGCGCTGGGCTGGCGCACACAACTGGCCGGCCCGCAGGCCCGAGACACGGCGGACAAGTGTCCCCGTGACCCCCGTCGAGCTCTCTCGTACCGTCCTGTGCGCCGTGCGCCGTGCCGTGGACGCTGGTGAGCTCAGTGTGGCCATACCCGCGCGGGCCGTGGTGGCGCCGCCGGGGCCCGGAGGATGCGGTGACTACGCCACGAATGTCGCCCTGCAACTGGCCCGGCCCGCCGGGCGTCCGCCGCGTCATGTCGCCGAGATCCTGCGGCCGCTCATCACCGAGGCCGAGGGTGTCGCACGTGTCGAGATCACCGGGCCCGGCTTCCTCAACATCACCCTCGATGGGGGAGCGGATGCCCTGGTCAGGGACATCGTGCGGCGCGGCCTTCGCTACGGGTACGGATACGGGTTCGCCGAGGAACTGAGCGGGCGGATCATCCAGTTGCACCACCCGTGCGAGGTGCGGGCAGCGGTCAGTGGGCAGGTACTCGCCCGGATCCTCCGTTCGCGGGGCGCCCTCGTCCGTACGTCTTGCGAGGGCGAGCCGGACCCCGTGTGGGCCGAGCTCCTCGGCGTGACCGTCGACGCCTGCGACCGTCCCGGGGTTACCGCCGCCCTCGACCGCGTCAACCAGCAGGACTTCGACGCCTGCGAGCGCACCCAGCCCGGGATGAACTCCCGGCTGTACGCCAAGGGGGGC
>NZ_JAAKZX010000502.1 GCF_011045025.1 Streptomyces ureilyticus | reverse complement strand
CGGTTGGGGATGTGGCCGGGGATACGGAGAGGGCTGGCCGGGGCCTTCAGCGCACGGGTCCGTATGGGGCCGTACAGGATGCGGCCGTACAGGATGGGGCCGTACAGGATGGGGCCGTACGGGCCTGTACGGATCCGGGGGCGCCGACCCGCAGGCGCCGGACGATCACCCCGTCCCCCTCAACCTCAACCTCAACCGCCGGCGCGCCCCGCACGCTCCGCGCGCTCGGTCCCGCCGGTGACTCCCGGGGCCCCGAGCGGACTCCCGAGGGACGCTCCACCACCTTGCCGCCCACCACCTTGCCGCCCACCACCTCGCCGCTCCATCAACTGCCGTACGACCCGCACGAGTTCGGCAGGCTCGAAGGGCTTGGCCAGAAAGGCGTCCACCCCCACATCGAGCCCGCTCTCGACCTCGTACTGCGAACAGGCGCTCACGACGGCGAGGGGCAGATTCCGGGTCCGCGGATCGGCACGGAGCCGGGAAGCGGTCCGCAGCCCGTCGAGCCTGGGCATCACGACATCCAGGGTGACGACATCGGGCCGCACGTGATGAACGACATCCAGACACTCGGCACCGTCAGCCGCGGTCACGACCTCGAAGCCCTCCAGCTCGAGGTTGACCCTGATCAACTGCCGGATGACCTTGTTGTCGTCCACAACAAGCACCCGACCCGACGCGCCTGGCACAACTCGAGACTAGGTCCGCACCCCCGCCCGCGTCCGGCTTTTCCCCACTTCCACCC
>NZ_JAAKZX010000501.1 GCF_011045025.1 Streptomyces ureilyticus | reverse complement strand
GGCTCGTCGCCCCCGACACCGCGCGGCCCTGGCTGCCGGGCCCTGAGGTCCTGCTCTGGGCGGCGGTACGCGCAGCTCGGGCGGCCCGTATATCGATTTTTCCTCCCGCCGACCAGGGTGCTAAGGTCTACGACGTCAGCAGGCGCCGCTAGCTCAGTTGGTTAGAGCAGCTGACTCTTAATCAGCGGGTCCGGGGTTCGAGTCCCTGGCGGCGCACGATAGCGATGGCGAGGTGTGTTCGCGGAAAGCGCGAACCTCCTCGCCATCGTTGTTTTTGCGCGGCTTCGCCGTGCGTTGTGGGGGCTCCGCCACCCACACCCCCGACGGGCGTGCTGTGACCGTCAGCCCGAGAGCTCACCCCGTCGAAATCGTCACCGTCCACGCCCCCGAAGCCGTGCGGTTCTCCACCTCCACCCGCACCTCCTCCCCCGGCACCGTGAAGCTCTCGCCGAGCCCGACCGGTGCGTCCGCGAGCGGTGGATAGACCGAGTCGTCCCGGCAGGCCGCGGTGTCGGGGTGTGCGTCGAGGACCTCGATCGGGCCGCCTCCGGACACGGCCTCACTGCGTACGCGATAGACGAGCACCCCCTGAGAACAGACGGCCCCGTCGTTCCCGACCGGCCCTCGCGCCTCGAAGGCGATCGCACTGTCCCGCCCGGTGAGCACCCAGGACCAGGTCTTGCTGGTCGAAGACGACAGTGACGGGCGCCGATACGTCCTGAAGGCGACCCTGGCCGAGGGCGGTGCGGAGGCAGTCCA
>NZ_JAAKZX010000500.1 GCF_011045025.1 Streptomyces ureilyticus | reverse complement strand
GGTGGATTCAACTGGTCGTCGCAACACTTTGATCTCGGAGGTGTGCGACGTGGCCACGGCGGACTGGAGTTTGAAGACCAGCGATGTTCCGGAGGGTCGGCGTCGGCAGTGGCGCGCTGATCGTGCGTTGCGGCCGGCGATGCGTTCGCCGGGGCGGCCTGATCCGTCTCGAGTCGTGCAGCGCCAGTTCTGGCGGCTGATCGCCACGGGGGTCACGACGGTGGAGGCGTCGTTGGCGGTCGGCGTGTCGTGGCCGGTGGGTGCGAGGTGGTTTCGTCACGGTGGCGGCATGCCTCCGATCTCGTTGGCCGAGCCCACGGGCCGGTACCTCGCGTTCGAGGAGCGCGAGGAGATCGCGATCCTCAGGGCGATGAACAAGGGCGTGCGCGAGATCGCGCGCGCCCTGGGGCGTGACCCCGGAACGATCTCTCGCGAACTGCGCCGCAATGCCGCCACGCGCAGCGGCAAGCAGGAGTATCGCGCGACGGTCGCCCAGTGGAAAGCACAGCAGGCCGCCAAGCGCCCGAAGACCGCGAAGCTCGCAGGCAACGACAGGTTGCGTGAGTACGTGCAGGACCGGCTCGCCGGCAGCGTCCGCCGCCCCGACAACACGATCGTCCCCGGACCCAGGACGCCCGCGTGGAAGGGGCTGAACAAGCCGCACCGGCAGGACAGACGATGGGCGACGGCATGGAGCCCGGAGCAGATCTCGCACCGTCTCCATGCCGACTTCCCCGATGATGAGTCCATGCGCATCAGCCACGAAGCGATCT